>NZ_LJSC01000009.1:0-3341 GCF_001303875.1 Gemmobacter sp. LW-1
CGCGCGAAAATGCGGTGGGGCCAGAGCCTTTCAGCGCGATATCGCGGCGCTCGCCCTTTCGGTCGATCACCTCGCCCAGCAGCAGCGCCCGGCCATCGCCCAGCTGTGGGGAAAAGCCGCCGAACTGGTGGCCTGCATAGGCCTGAGCGACAGGTTCGGCGCCGTCAGGCAGCAGGTTGCCGGAAAATACCTCGGCTGCGCGGGCCTCCAGTGCTTCCGGTTCCGCGCCAAGTTCCTCTGCCAGTTCCCTGTTGAACATCAGAAGCTTCGGCGCCACCGCCCGGCGCGGTGCCTGTTCCAGCCAGGCGCCCGGCAGATCGCGCACATAGCTGTTGTCGAAGCGCAGCCCAAAGCTGCCCGCCGCCTGTTCCGCCTGTGCCATGATCCGCCCTTTCCTGTCGCGCCTTTCCGATATGGACCCCGCGTGCCGGGGCGGCAAGCCTCAGCGCGGCAGGGTCAGGCGCATCTCGGCGCCGATCTCGGCCGCGCGCCCCTCGTAAAACCGCGCCTCGCCCGCCAGAGCCACACCGCGGCGCGGTTCTTCCAGCACCAGCCCCAGCCGGGCGTAGGGGCGGCGTGTCACCACGGTTTCAGAAACGTCCAGCAAGGCGGAACGCACCGTCACCCGCGACCGTGCCGCCTGCATCCCCAGCCCCAGCACCACCTGCCCCGAAAGGGCGCCAAGATCCGCGCGGCGGCTCAGCGCCAGTTCGGGCGTGACCGACAGGCTGCGAAAGCCAATGTCCACCGGATCGGTCAGGATGCCCATGCCCTTGGGCAGGCGGTAGCGGCTTTCACCGATCCCGGTCAGCACCGAGGCCTCCAGCCCGAAGCCCGCGCCCAGATCGGTCTCGCGCGACAGCCGCAGCCCGATCAGGCGGTCGCGCGCAAGATCATGCGGCGTGTCGCTGTCCGGGCCAAGCACTTCGGGGTCGATCTCCAGCCCGAAGGCGGGGGGCCGGTTCCGCGCAGGAACCGCCGCAGGTGCCATGACGAAGCGAGCCGCGGTGACGCGCAGCGCAGGCTCCACATGACCGCGTCTGTCCTGCCCCAGAACCAGCGCACTGCGGCAGCCCTGACAAGCCCCCGTACAGCCCGAAAACACGGCCAGAACCGAAGCCGCCGCGACAAGGCGTCGCCACCCCCTTTGGCGGGGTCGGAGGGGCCACAATTGCCCTTGCATTCCCAGCGTCGCCCTTCCAGATTTGCTGCAATTTTCCAAGGAGGTATACATGTCCACGCTGCGCATCAACACATCGCTTGTCGATGTCATCCAGAAGACAGTCGCCCAGATCGGCGCGAAACCCGGCCTTTACCTCCCCTCGCTCAAATATGCGGACCGGCTTGACCTGTTTGGTGATGTCATCGACGCCGTCACCCCACGCGTGACGCAGCTGTCCTCCACCAAGATCACGCTGGCTTTCAGCGCGGAGTCCAACTGGACGCTGAGCCTTGCCGGCAAGGGGATCAGCCCGGTCGGCAATATCCAGACCCTCATCGAAGCGATCCAGGATGGCGTGGCAAAGGGCGAGTTCGACAGCCTGACCCTGAAACAGGGCAAGACCACGCTGATGAACATTGATTTCTCGCCCACCGGCTACACGCTGAAAACCGGCACTGACACGCTGCGCATCACCGGCAGCCTGCCGGATTCGATGGATGACATTTATGCAATCGCCGCTGTCGTCGGCCAGATCGGCGATCTTGAGGACATGACGCCCAGCCAGCGCGAACAACTGGCCGATGCGTTGTCTGATTACGGCATCACCGGGCTGAGCCTTACCAATGCGACTCGCGAGGTGTTTTCGTTCAGCCTGACGGAAGACACGCTGGCGCTGAAGCTCTTTGGCTATACGCTCCAGTTCGATGGCGTCTTCCCCACCAATTTCGGCGAGATGCTGACGGTGGGCTGGGATCTGCTGGCCCAACTGGGCGAAGACCCGGATCTGTCGTCCATCGCGGGGCTGGCGCTGGATGGCATGAAGCTGACCGCGCCCGATGGCACGACGCTGATGAACCTGACCGGCCCGCTCGACACTTCCGACCCTGGCCATATCGACCGCTTCGTGGTGGATGGCGCCCGCTCGCCGGTCGGGACGATCCTGATGTTCGATCCCACCGCCGAAGGGGATCGTGACAACGAACTGATCATGGGCACCTGGGGCCGCGACAGCCTCAGCGGCAATGGCGGGCGCGACCATCTGATCGGCTACAAGGGCAACGACATGCTGTCCGGCGGCACGGGGGCGGATACGCTGGTCGGCAGTCAGGGCAACGACAGCCTGTATGGCGGCAGCCAGAACGACCGGCTGGAAGGCGGCGTCGGGCGCGATGTGCTGACCGGCGGCAAGGGCGCCGATCATTTCGTGTTTGGCAATGGGTCTGGCCGCGACACGATCACCGACTACCGCGATGGCACTGACAAGATCGTGATCGGCTGGAGCCGCGCCGACAGCTTCGCCGACCTGACGATCACCGACACGAGCCTTGGCGCCCGGATCACCGATGGCAAGAATATCGTCATTCTGCACGATGTTGCGGCTTCGGTTCTGGATGCAGGCGACTTCATCTTTGCCTGAAACCCCCGGCCGGGCGGCCCCGCGCAGGGGCCCCCCGCCCCTGCGGCGTTTTCCGCCAATACCGGCCTCGGGCCTTTTCTCGACCCCGTCCTGCGTCTATGCTAATGCCATTCCGGCGGCAGGGCAGTTGCCGCAACGAGCGAATGAAGCGCAGCCCGGCAGAAGGCGCGCCATAATGAGGGTTAGTAATGGCACGAGCAGCGGTCGGACATCTGGTCATGGCGGTGGTTTCCGTCGGTCTTCTGACAGCCTGTGAAGCAGGCAAGAATCCTTTCGCCCCGAAACCGAAGCCGGAGGTCGCGGCCACCGGCAGCGGCGAAAGCCCGGCGGCGACCTCGGTCAAGCTGGTCGACCGCGATGTCGAGGCGCCCGAGATCTTTCAGACCACCGATACGGCGCTCTGGGATGGTCGTCCCTCACTGGGCGGCGTCTGGGTGGCCTCGCCCGATGCGAAAGACCCGGAGCGGGTGATCCTGCGCAATCCGGCGAACGGCAAATTCGTCATCGGGGCGCTGTTCCGCCGCGAACGTGACAATCCGGGGCCGAAGCTGCAAATTTCCTCCGATGCCGCTGCCGCGCTAGGGCTTCTGGCCGGGCAGCCCGGCAAGATCAACGTGACCGCCCTGCGCCGCGACGAGGCGCCGACGCAGACCGATGCGTCGAAGCCGATCCTTGACGCCGCCGAAACCGTGGCAGCGGAACAGCCCGCAGCCCCCGCGCCCGTTGCAGGGGCCAAGCCGATCGCGGGCGCGCCCGTCACCG
>NZ_LJSC01000010.1:0-58696 GCF_001303875.1 Gemmobacter sp. LW-1
AGCAGCGGCTGCGCGGCAGACAGCGCGGCAGGCGTCAGTGGCGCCACCGCAAGGCCGATACGCCCCGCCTGCCCGATCCTGCCCAGCCCCGCATCTGCCCCCGGCACCCGCAGCGCGTTGGAGGAAAACAGGAAGGCCACAACGTCATGCCCGGTCGCGGCACGCACGCTGGCATAGGTCTTGTAATCCAGACCCAGTTCTTTGGCACGGCGCACCCGGCCGCGCACGATCTCGATGGGCAGATGCGGCACCAGCGCCGCGCGCGCCGAACGCCAGCAATGGCGCCGCCACGACAGGCCATTGGTCTCGGGCCCGCCATTATGGCCGATGCCGGGTAACGGACGATCCGGCGTCACGCCCATTCGCGCAGCCGCGCCACATAGCGGGCCATGGTATCGACCTCGAGGTTGATCTTCTGGCCCACCGCCACCTCGTTCCAGGTCGTCACCGCCTGGGTATGCGGAATGAAGTTGATGCCGAAATCGCAGCCCTCGACCTCGTTCACCGTCAGCGACGTGCCGTTCAGCGCGACAGACCCTTTCGGCGCGATGAACTTCGCCAGCGTCTCCGGCGCGCGGAAGGTCACGCGCAGGCTGTCGCCCTCGGGGCGGATCGCCACCACCTCGGCCACGCCATCGACATGGCCCGAGACGATATGCCCGCCCAACTCGTCCCCCACCTTCAGCGCGCGTTCAAGGTTCAGCCGCGTTCCTTCAGCCCAGTCCCCGATATTGGTCTTGCTGACGCTTTCGGCGCTGATCTGCACGTCAAACCAGTTCTGCGGCGTGCGCCCCAGTGCGATCACGGTCAGGCAGACCCCGTTGCAGGCGATCGAGGCGCCAAGGTCGATCCCGGCCACGTCATAGGACGTACCGATCCTTGCGCGCAGGTCGCCCTTCTGCTCCAGCTCCAGCACCTTGCCGATATCGGTGACGATCCCTGTGAACATCGCGTCTCTCCTTGCCGTTTCCCGATGCCTAGCCCTCTGGCGGCAAGCGCGCAAGGGTGGCCACCTGATCGTCACAAAACCGCCGCGCTTTTTGGCAGAATGGTCAAGAATTTGCGGGATTTCCCCTTCATCCTTGGCCCTGCCGTGCTAAGGCAGGAAAAACGGACGAGTGGACATGGTGACAGGCAGACGGATCACGGGAAGCGAGGGCGCAGCCCCTGCCCTGACCGGCGAGGGGCGGCGGTTCCTCTTTCTTCAGGGACCACACGGGCCCTGGTTTCACCGGCTGGGACGGATGCTGCGCGCCGCTGGTGCACAGGTCTGGCGCGTGGGCTTCAACCGGGGCGACCAGGCGTTCTGGCCCGACCGTGACAGCTTCATCCCCTATCGCGGCCCTGCTGCCGACTGGCCTGCGACCTTTGGCACCCTGCTGGACGATCATGCGATCACCGATATCGTGCTTTACGGCGATACCCGGTCCATCCATGCCGAGGCAGTGAAGCTTGCGCGTGCACGCGGCCTGACCGTGCATGTGTTCGAGGAAGGCTATCTGCGCCCGCATTGGGTGACCTATGAACGCGGCGGGTCCAACGGCAACTCGCGGCTGATGGACCTGAGCCTGCACCAGATGCAGGCCGCGCTGGCACAATCAGACACCGACCTGCCCGATGCCCCGGCACACTGGGGCGACATGCGCCAGCACATGTTCTACGGCGCGCTTTACCACTGGTTCGTGATGACGGGCGTCTGGCAATATCGCGGCTACCGCCCGCACCGGGCGCTGACCGTGCGGCAGGAGTTCTGGCTTTACTGCAAGCGTCTGGCGCTCTTGCCGCTGCATGCCGCAGAGCGCAGGCTGGCGACGCTGCGCATCCGGCATGGCGGATTTCCCTATCATCTGGTGCTTTTGCAGCTGGAACATGACTCCAGCTTCCAGATGCACTCGCCCTTCCGCACCATGACCGAATTCCTGCAAGTGGTGATCGAGGGTTTCGCCCGTGGCGCGCCGCCGCATCATCATCTGGTGTTCAAGGCACATCCGCTGGAAGATGGCCGTGTGCCCGTCGCCCGTGCCATCCGTGATCTGGCGCGGGAACATGGCGTGCAGGATCGCGTGCATTTCGTGCGCGGCGGCAAGCTGGCGCTGTTGCTGAACCACGCCCGCAGCGCGGTCACGGTGAACTCCACCGCCGCGCAGCAGGCGCTTTGGCGTGGCCTGCCACTCAAGACCTTCGGCGCTGCGGTCTATGCCAAGCCGGAATTCGTTTCGACCCAGAGCCTCAGCGATTTCTTCCGCCAGCCCATCCGCCCCGACAGCCGCGCCTATCGCGACTACCGGCGTTACCTGCTGGAAACCAGCCAGGTGCCCGGCGGCTTCTATTCCGCTCGCGGGCGGCGTGTCCTGCTGCGTCAGGTGGTCGACATGATGCTGTCGCCGGAAGACCCCTATGATGCGCTGACCTCGGGAAACGCGGCACCTCGGCAACAGTTACGGCTTGTCAACTGACGTATTTTCGCCGCACGGCACGAGAGGCTGGCGTTTTTTCAACCCCTTGGCTAGGGTTGCAGGAAAAAACTTGAGGCATAATCCATAAAGGAGCCCGAGCAGTGAAAGTGAATACCACCCGGAGGGCCACGCTTGTTGGCCTTGCTGCGGTTGTAGGGATGGTCAGTGGATGCGGGCTCCCCCGTTCCGGTCCCAACAAACGCGAGATTTTTGCGGGTTCCGTGATGAAGAAGGGTGATGCCTTCGTCGTGACCGTGAACAGCCGCGTGACCCGTGCCACTTCCGTCATGCCCGCTTACGGGTTCAGCGATGCGTTCCGCAAGGCCGGGACCGTTGGTTCCGATACGATCAATGCGGGCGATGTGCTGACGCTGACGATCTTTGAAAACGTCAAGGATGACCCGCTGCTGGGCAATACCGGCCAGCGGGTTTCGGTGCTTGATCAGGTTCAGGTCGACGGTCAGGGCTATATCTTCGTGCCCTATGCCGGCAAGATCAAGGCGGGCGGCCAGACGCCCGACGGGCTGCGTCAGGCGATCACCCGCAAGCTGGACAGCCAGACCCCCGATCCGCAGGTCACCGTTCAGCGGCTGGCAGGCGACGGCCAGACGGTCTCGGTCTCCGGCGCGGTCGGCGGTCAGGGCGTCTTCCCCATCGAACGCCCCACCCGCACGCTTTCCGCGATGATCGCCAAGGCAGGCGGCGTGGCCATCGAACCGGCGGTCGCCGTGGTCCGCGTGACGCGCGGCACCCAGACCGGCAAGGTCTGGCTTCAGGATCTGAACGAGAACCCGGCACTGGATATCGCGCTGCGCGGCGGCGACAAGATCGTGGTGGAACGCGACCAGCGTGCCTTCACCGCCCTTGGCGCAACCGGGGCGCAAAGCCTTGTGCCGTTTGAAACCCAGACGCTTTCGGCGATCGAGGCCATCGCTACCGTGGGCGGCCTTGCCACCACCCTGGCCGATCCCACCGGGGTATTCGTCTTCCGCAACGAACCGGCCGAGATTGCCAATCAGGTGCTGGGCCGCAAGGATCTGCGCGGTGATCAGCGCATGGTCTATGTGCTGGATCTGACGCAGCCCACCGGCATGTTCGAGGCGCGTGATTTCCTGATCCGCGATGGCGACACGCTTTACGTCACCGAGGCGCCGTTCACGCAATGGTCGAAAACGATCAATGCGATCACCGGCACCGCCAATGCGGCCAGCAGCCTCGCCAACAGCAGCACATCCGGAAACTGATGCCGCTGCAAACCGCAGAAACACCGGCCGCCGAGGGGCTTCCCCGGCGGCTGTTCTTTTACAACGCGGGCTTTCTGCGCCAGCCCCGGCTGCGCCGCATCCTTGCGCTGGCCGGGCACGAGTTGCGGCTGGGCCTGCCTGGCCCCGCGGATGGCGTGGTGGTCTGGGGCCGGTCGCCTTATGCCGCGCGGGGCGAGGCGGTGGCCGCGCGGCGCGGCGTGCCACTGGTGCGGCTGGAAGATCCCTTCCTGCGCTCCTTGCGGCCGGGACGCGCGGGTGATCCGCCGCTGGGGCTGATGATCGACGGGATAGGCGTGCATTTCGATGCCAGCACGCCCTCGCGGCTGGAAACGATCCTCGCCCGCAACCCGCTGGACGATGCCGCGCTGTTGCAGCGCGCGCGCGACGGGATCGGGCGGCTGCGGGCCTTGCATCTGTCCAAATACAACCTGCACGATCCCGCCGTGCCGCCCCCCGCGCCGGGTTATGTGCTGGTCGTCGATCAGACGCTGGGCGATGCCTCGGTCCGCTGGGGTGGCGCCACGGCGCAGACATTCCAGGACATGCTGGCCGCCGCGCTGGATGAAAACCCCGGCGCGCGCATCCTGATCAAGACCCATCCCGAGACCCTGGCGGGGCTGCGCCCCGGCCATTATGGCCCCGAGGCGCTGTCGGATCGTGTGCAGATTTGCGCCGATCCGGCCTCGCCCCATGACCTGCTGGATGGGGCCATCGCGGTCTATACCGTGTCGTCGCAACTGGGGATGGAGGCGATCTGGGCCGGGCACCGGCCGCGCGTCTTCGGCCAGCCCTTCTATGCGGGTTGGGGGCTGACACGGGATGAACAGCCTGTGCCAGGGCGGGGTCGCCGCCTGACGCCCGCACAGATGTTCGCGGGCGCGATGATCCTTGCCCCGCTCTGGTATGATCCCTGCCGGGACCGGCTGTGCCGGTTCGAGGAGGCGGTGGACCAGCTGGAGGCCGAGGTGCGCGCCTTCCGCGAGGATCAGGCCGGGCATATAGCAACCGGCATGCGGCTGTGGAAACGCGGGCCGCTGCGCGGCTTCTTCGGCGGGCACGGGCGGCTGAGCTTTCGTGACCCGCCCGCGAAGGCTGCCGATCTGGCACGGCGGCGCGGCGCGGGCCTGCTGATCTGGGCCGGGAAAGAACCCGAGGGGCTGGCCGCGCCTGTGATGCGACGGGTGGAGGATGGATTTCTGCGCTCGCGCGGGCTGGGTGCGGAACTGGTGCCACCGCTGAGCCTCGTGACCGATGATCTGGGCATCTATTATGACCCGACGCGGCCCAGCAGGCTGGAGCGGCTGATCGCAACGACCCCGCCGCCCGGCGGGCTGCGCCGGGCCGAGGCACTGCGAACGCGGCTGATCGGCCTTCGCGTGACGAAATACAACCTTGGCGGCGCGCTGCCCGACCTGCCCGAGGGCCATCGCATCCTCGTGCCCGGACAGGTGGAGGATGATGCCTCGATCTGCCTTGGCGCGGGCGAGGTCTGCACCAATCTGGCGCTTCTTCGGGCCGTGCGCGCGGCGCATCCCGGCGCGGTGATTGTCTACAAACCCCACCCGGATGTCGAGGCGGGCCTGCGCCCCGGTGCGGTGCCGCCCGATCTGCTGCGTGCCGAGGGTCTGGCCGATGTGATTGCCGATCGCGCCGATCCGGTGGCGCTGATCGAGGCCTGTGCCGAGGTCTGGACGATGACCTCGCTTCTGGGCTTCGAGGCGCTGCTGCGCGACAAACCTGTCACCTGCCTCGGTGCGCCGTTTTATGCAGGCTGGGGCCTGACCCGTGACCTTGGTCCGGTGCCCGAACGCCGACGCCGTGCGCCCGATGGCCACCCGCTGCCCCGCCCGTCGCTGGACCAGATCGCCCATGCCGCGCTGATCGCCTATCCACGCTATCACGACCCGCTGACCCGCCGCCCCTGCCCGCCCGAGGTCGCGGTGGACCGGCTGGCACAGGGCACAATCCCGCATCCGGGGCCGCTGAACCGCCTCATCGCCAAGGCACAGGGGATGCTGGCCAGCCATGCCTGGATCTGGCGTCAGTAGATATAGCGGATCTGATCGGTCCAGTAGCGTTCCATCCGCTTCAGCGACTGGTTCGCATCCTCGACCATCGCGGGGCTGAGCACACCGCGTTTTTCCAGACCCTCGGCATGGCGCGAGAACAGGTCATGCAATTGGCCACGCACACGCCGCCCCTTTTCGGTCAGTCGCACCCGCACCGAGCGGCGGTCGATTTCCGACCTCTGGTGGTGCATGTACCCCAGTTCCACCAGCTTCTTCAGATTGTAGCTGACGTTCGACCCCTGATAATAGCCGCGCGATTTCAACTCACCCGCCGTCACCTCGTTGTCGCCGATGTTGAACAGCAGCAAGGCCTGCACAGGGTTGATTTCCAGAATGCCCAGCCGTTCGAATTCATCCTTCACCACATCCAGCAGCAGGCGGTGCAGCCGTTCGATCAGCGCAAGGTTTTCCAGATAGCCCAGCATGAAGGCCCGATGCGAGCCGTCCAGCACCTGTTGATGAACCGTCATCCCTGTCTCCACCTGTCTGATCTGGGTGGAGATTCGGCAGAAAAAGGAAAGATCGCGTAAATTGCCGCGGATAACCGGCGCAATTTTAGGCGTTTTCCCGGCGTGGCTCAGCGGCCCGGTTGCAGCCTGCGGCGGGCGTAATCACCTATATGGCCGATCAGCGCGGCAAAACGCTCCGGCGCGGGTTGCTGCCCCAGAACCCAGGGCAGCAGATCCTGATCATTCTCGGCCAGAAGCGCGTCGTAAAGATCCAGCGTAGCGGCATCCATCGCCGCCAGATGCACCTCGGCATAGGGGCCAAGCACCAGGTCCATTTCCTTGGTGCCGCGGCGCCAGCTGCGCATCTGCATCCGCTTCAGACGGGCTTCGGCCGTTTCGCTCATCAGGCGCTCACTTCCATCAGGGCTTTCATCCTGCGCTCCATCTGGCCGAGATCGCGCGCAAGGGCAAGGGCCTGCGCACGGATGCGGGCCAGTTCGGCCAGCGCGCGGCGCGTTTCGGTTGCGGCGCTGCGCTCCGGCGCCGGACCGTCCGGCCCCTCGCCCTCACCCGTCAGCAGCCAGACCAGCGAGACATTCAGCATCCCCGCCATCATCTGAAGCCGGTTGGCGCGCGGCTCCAGCATGTCGTTTTCCCATGCCTGCACGGTTTTCAGCTTCACACCAAGCCGTTTGGCAAGCTCGTCCTGCGTCATGCCCGCGCCCTCGCGCGCGCCCGTCACGCGGTCGCCGAAGGTCGCGGTTTCCTCGCTGAACCAGCCCTGGGTATCGGTTTCCGTCATCTTGCCTCTCCTTCTTCTGATAGCGCTTGATAGACCGGGGGGCGCACCCTAAGAGAAAGCGGCAACAAATCCAACCCTTCAGCCCGGATTCCTGTCATGGCCTTCCTGTCCGACACCCTTGCCCGCGTGAAACCCTCGCCCACCATCGCGGTCACCACCAAGGCGGCGGAACTGAAGGCGGCGGGCCGCGATGTGATTGGCCTTGGCGCGGGCGAGCCGGATTTCGACACGCCGCAGAACATCAAGGACGCGGCCAAGCGCGCCATCGACGAGGGCAAGACGAAATACACCGCCGTCGATGGCATCCCTGAGCTGAAGAAGGCCATCTGCGCCAAGTTCGAACGGGAGAACGGCCTGAAATACGCGCCGAACCAGATCACCGTGGGCACCGGCGGCAAGCAGATCCTCTACAATGCGCTGATTGCCACCTGCAATCCGGGCGACGAGGTCATCATCCCCGCGCCCTACTGGGTCAGCTACCCCGACATGGTGCTGCTGGCGGGCGGCACGCCGGTTCCGGTGGTGGCGACGCTGGAGAATGATTTCAAGATCACTGCCGCCCAGCTTGAGGCGGCGATCACGCCGAAAACCAAATGGTTCATCTTCAACTCGCCCTCCAACCCCACCGGGGCGGGCTACAGCCATGACGAGCTGAAAGCGCTGACCGATGTGCTGATGCGCCATCCGCAGGTCTGGATCATGTCGGATGACATGTATGAACATCTGGTGTTCGACGATTTCACCTTCGTCACCCCGGCACAGATCGAACCCGGCCTTTATGACCGCACGCTGACCTGCAACGGCGTCTCCAAGGCCTATGCGATGACCGGCTGGCGCATCGGCTATGCCGGTGGCCCGGTGGATCTCATCAAGGCCATGGCCAAGGTGCAGTCGCAATCGACCTCGAACCCCTGTTCGGTCAGCCAGTATGCCGCGCTGGAGGGGCTGACCGGGCCGCAGGAGTTCTTGACGGATAACAAGGTGCTGTTCCAGCGCCGCCGCGATCTGGTGGTCTCGATGCTGAACACCTGCCCCGGCATCACCTGCCCGAAGCCCGAGGGTGCCTTCTATGTCTATCCCGACATCGCGGGCTGCATCGGAAAGACCAGCGCGGGCGGCGCGCATATCGTGGATGACGAGGCTTTCGCAACTGCCCTGCTGGAAGAAACCGGCGTCGCCGTGGTCTTTGGCGCGGCCTTCGGGCTTTCGCCGAACTTCCGCGTCAGCTACGCTACCTCGGACGAGGCTTTGCGCGAGGCCTGCACCCGGATCAAGACCTTCTGCGAAGGGCTGAAGTAAGGAACCGCATGGCCGACCGGATCACCGCCAACCTGCCCAGCCGCGACTTTGGTGCGACCGAAGCCTTCTATGCGCGGCTGGGGTTCACCCGTCAGTGGCGGGACGAGGGCTGGATGATCCTCAAACGCGGCGCGCTGGAACTGGAGTTCTTTCCGCATCCCGATCTGGTCCCCGGCGAAAGCTGGTTTTCCGCCTGCATCCGGGTCGATGACTTGGACGCGCTGCACACCGAATGGCAGGCGGCAGGTCTGCCCGGTGATCATCGCGCCATCCCGCGGCTGACCGGCTTCTTCCAGCCCGGCGAAGCGCCGCGCATGTTCGCGCTGGTGGATGCGGATGGCTCGCTGCTGCGCTGCATGGGAAATGGGGGCTGACATGGCGGGCGACCTGCCGGACTATTATTTCCGCATCCGCGATAACGGCGCCGTGGTGTTCAAGGTCGATACCGAGAACCGGCAGCGCCGCATCGACATGGATGAAATCGCCACCATCAACATCAAGAACGGCAATGTGAAGCCGCATGGCGACCGCAAGCTTTCGGATGCCGAGATGCAGGTGATCCGCGACTGGATGGCAGAGCGCAGCGCCCTGCTCGCACGCCGCGACATCGACGACATCCACCGCGCCGTGGACTACATGAACATCACGACGCAATGGGTGCAATCGAAAGCCAGTGACGCACAACTGGACGAAGTAACCGACGCCCTGCTGCTGGCCATGCACGACCTGCGGTCGGTTCTGGTGCGCAAGAAGGCCGAACGCCTGCTGAAAGCCGCAGGCGAGGAAGCGGCCGAGGAGTGAGCCTGAAGGCGATAGGACTGGCTATTGCGGAACTGCGCGTATGGCGGGCAAAGTGGTCGTTGACCTGATATGCTTTGCCCTGCATCATTTGAACATGTTGCAGGCTATTGTCGATTATTGGCGGAAGCTGAAGGGATCGGTGCATCCGGATGATGCCACGACCTTTGGTAGGTTCGGCGAGCACGGCTTCAATCTCGATTTTCCTCCGCCAGCATACATTGGCGATATTCTGAACGCGCCAATAATCATACTTGATAATAATGGCGGGTTCGACATGCGAACAACGCCTACTGAATTTCCCGATGCACTGGCACATGAGGAATTTCGTGAAGCTTTGGCATTCCCTCAGCGACTTGATTTGTCCGCCAGGACAGTCGCACCATACTATCGTTCCCGGAATTATACACGTTTTCTCATGTCCGGCGCGGCTGCGCTCGTCAACGGTGTGGCGTATCGCTCCGTCAATGGCGATGCAAAAAGAGTTAAAGAGCTAACTAGAATTCTCCCTTCAGCAAAGTTTCACCGAAACTGGCTCATCCAATCAGTATTACCCTTAGTCAACAGAGGAGAGCGATTTCTTGTCATTCATAGGTGGGGACGATGGGCGCCCGCCACCGATGTCTTCCGCGCGCACCCAAACGCAATTTTCTCCACAGCACAGATTAGCAAGGATCTATCGAGGCAGGAATTGGCTGCTGCCGAAGCATTTCTTCAACAACTGAAGTGACCGCACACTCTGGGTCTCAATTTTCTCCCTCGCCCGGAGCCTGCAAACCAACAGTGCAGGTGACGCTGGTGAGCCGCTCAGTTCTGAAATGCAACACAATCGCATTCACACCGGACGGGGCACGCGGATCCAGAAGCGCCACATCAGCAGGGCGGAGGCGATCAACAGGCCGATGACCAGCCCGAGCCACAGGCCGGTGCCTCCCAGCCCCGCCCGGAAGGCGAGGAACCACGAGGTCGGGATCCCCACTGCCCAATAGGCGAAGCTGGCGATCCACATCGGCACGCGGGTATCATGCACACCGCGCAGAAATCCCAGCGCCAGAACCTGTGCCGCATCGGCAAGCTGGAACGCCGCCGCGAAGGCCAGCAGCAGGCTGCCGAAGGCGATGATCTCGGCCGCCTCGGGGTTGGCGTGGTCGATGAACAAGCCGACGATGGGTTCGGGGTAGCTGAGATACAGCGCCACCTGTGCCAGCCCGACAGTGGCGGAAATGGCGATGGCCACCAGCGCACCACGCCGCAGGTTGCCCCAGTCGCCCGCCCCGGCGAAGCGGCCGGTGCGCACGGTGGCCGCATTCGACAGGCCCAGATGCAGCATGAACCCCAGCGCCGTCACCTGCATGGCGATGCCATGCGCCGCCAGTTGCACGGTGCCGATCCAGCCCATCATCAGCGCCGTTGCCTGAAACAGCCCGCTTTCGGCCAGCCCGGTCAGCCCGATGGGCCAGCCAAGGCGGAACACCAGACCCATGGCGTGCCAGTCCGGTCGCCAGAAGCGCTGGAACAGGTGAAAGCGCCGCAGTTCGGGCAGCCAGCCCGCGTAAACCGCCAGCGCGGCACTGGTCAGAAGCTGCACCAGCGCCGAGGCAAGACCGGCGCCGCGCACGCCCAGCTCGGGCGCGCCCCAATGGCCGAAGACCAGTGCGTAGCACAGCGCCCCGTTCACGAAGACCGCGCCCAGCGTCAGCCAGAGCACGACCTGAGTGCGCTCCAGTGCGGCAAGGTAGCTTTTCAGCGTCATCACCAGCAGTGCGGGGGCAAGACCAAGCCCGGCGATGCGCAGGAAATCCCGCGCCAGCGCCGCCACCTCGGGCTTTTGCCCGGCGGCCAGCAGGATCGGCTCGGCCCACCAGAACAGCGGATAGGCGATGAGGCCGCAACCGATGGACAGCCAGAGCCCCATGCGGGTAGCCCGGCGCACCTCGGTCTCGTCGCCGCGGCCCAACGCCTGCGCCACCATCGGCATGACGGCCTGTGCAAAGCCTGCACCCAGAACGAAGACGACGAAGAAGCATGACCCGCCGATGACCACCGCCGCCAGTTCGGCCACGCCATACCAGCCGACGATGACAGTATCGACCACATGGAGCAGCATCTGCGCCAGGTGGCTGCCGACCAGCGGCAGGCCAAGCGCCAGCAGGGCACGCAGATGCGTTATGGGGGAAAGGAGCCGGGTCATGCCACCGCTTTACCAACTGGTCAAGGCCGCGGCAAGATGCCGCAATTTTAGTCAGAGTGCGGATATCAGCAACCCGCCCGAGACGATGGCGACCACAAGGCCCACCGCGATCTCGATCATCGGCACCGCACGGGCCAGACTGCCGCCTGAAAGCCCCTCGAAAGCGCCCTCGCGCAGGAAATAGGCCGAGGCGGCGACAGCTACCGTCACCGTGGCCGTGCCGATGCCCATGGCATAGACCCCGGCCACCCCGGCGGCGGCAATGCCCATCTGCCAGCTCAGCACCAGCAGGAACAGCGCGCCGGAACAGGGACGCAGGGCGATCCCCGCCACCAGCGCGGCGGCATCGCGCCAGCCGGAAATCTGCGCCACCTGTTCCGGGGTCGGGCCATGGGCATGGCCGCAGCCGCAATCGGGACCGTGGGAATGATGATGATCGTGATGGGGATGCGCCTGCCCCCGCCAATGTGCCACGCCGCGCCAGACGAGCCACAGCCCGATGCCGAGGATCATCGCATGGCTGACCGGCGCCAGAACGGTCTCGGTCACGCCTTCAATCTGCGTCCGCGCCCAGCCAAGGCCCACCATCAGCGCATAGACCAGCACGACGGCGACCGTGGCCTGCGCAAGGCTCGACACCAGCGCCAGTGCCGCCAGCCGGATCAGCGAGACGCGCCGCGCCATGCCATAGCTGCCGATCAGCATTTTCCCATGCCCCGGCCCCGCCGCATGGAAGAACCCATAGGCGAAACAGACCGCCAGCAACCCCGCCAGCGCGCCGGGCGCCCCGGTGGCGATGTCGCGCACCGCGCCCGCCATCTGCTGCTGCACCTCACGCGCGCCGGCCAGCGCCCAGAGCCGAAGCGCGGTGAAGCCACCGCCCGCCCACAGCGCCAGAAGGCCCAGCGCCAGAAGGGCCGCGAACAGGATCACTCCGCGCCGCATGTCACCACCAGCTCATCGGCGAAATTGGCGCCCACCGCCGGGAAATCAGCCTCCACATCCTGATCAGCGCCATATTCAGCCAGAGCCGCCAGAAGCTGCTCATTTGCCGCCGTGGCATCTGGGGCCAGCACTTCGGCCTTGCAGCCTTGTGGCAGCGCGGGCGCAAAGGTCGGCGGCAAGGCAATCGTATAGGCGTTATAAAAGCTCGGGTCATAGGCCTGCACCCGCAGCGGTTGTTCCAGCGGCAAGGCCGGGTCGATCCGGCGCAGATGCGTGGAGGTCAGCCGCCCGCCCTCGAATTTCGCCGTCCAGTCTTCGGGCGGCCCCAGAGGCACCGGGGTTTCCCCCGACAAAAGGTAGGTGTCGCCACTGAATCCGGTATCCCAGTTCATGTCGAACCCCTGAAGGGCGGCGGTTTCGGCCTCCGTGGCATTGCCGTCATGATCGGCGTCCAGCCCGCGTTCCTCGACCAGCACCATGGAATAGAAATCGTCATAGACCCAGGTGATGCGCAGCGCCTCGGCCCGTCCCCCGGCATCAAACAGAACCTCGACCCCGGTGTCGATCCAGACATGCGGATGCGCCAGCGCCGGAAGCGGCAGGCTTATGGCAATGGCAAGTGCGACAGCCCTCATGCCGACTGCTCCGGCTTACGGGCGATGAAATCGACAAGGGCAGAGCGGCCGGAATGGCCGCGCCCCTCGGAAATCTCGGCATCGTAATCCCCGGCCCGCAGCACCTCCCAGCCCGCGAAATCGGCGCGAAGATCCTCCAGCCGGTACATGTTGGCGGGATCGGACGGTCCGCCGGTGCCATAGCCGACCTGACGGGGCGCATAGCCGTGCAGCAACACAAGGCCCCCCGGCACCACCGCCTGTGCGATGCCCTGATGGATACGGGCACGCAGGGGCGGAGAGGCGAACTGGATGAAGATGCCGACCACCACATCAAAGGGCTGCGACCAGTCCCAGTCCTCGATCCCCGACTGGCGGAAATCGACCGTCACTCCCCGCGCTTCGGCCAGCGCGCGTGCCTTTTCGAGCGCGACAGGGCTTTGCTCCATCGCCGTCACGCGATGGCCCCGCCCTGCCAGCCAGACCGAATTGCGCCCCTCGCCATCGGCAAGGCACAGAACCCTTGCGCCCTGCGGCATGACCCCGGCCTCGCGCGGCAGAAAGGCTGCCGGTTCGGTGCCGAACAGATAGCCCTCTGCCGAATATCGTTCATCCCACATGGCGCGCCCTCCGATCCTGCCCCCACCGGGGTAAGGCCGAAGCCGCGCCCCGGCAAGAGGCGCGGCACGCTGCGGTCAGGCCTGGGCGGCTTCCTGCGCCCGCGCGGTGGCGGGCGTCTTGCCGGCATCAAACGCCTTGCGGAAATCCGGCGGCAGCGCGGTATCGAGGATATGCCCCGCCCCGCCAATCACCTGACTGGCCCGCCCCACGATCAGCGGATCGGGCGTGCCGATGACCGAAGCATCCTTGCCCGGATAGTCGATGGTCGACAGGAAATGGCGCATGCAGTTCAGCCGCGCGCGTTTCTTGTCGTTCGACTTCACGATGGTCCAGGGCGCATCGGCGGTATCGGTGTAGAAGAACATCGCCTCTTTCGCCTCGGTATAATCATCCCATTTGTCGAGGCTCGCCTTGTCGATGGGCGACAGTTTCCACATCTTCAGCGGATCGGTCTCGCGCGCGGTAAAGCGGCGGTGCTGTTCCTCGCGTGTGACCGAGAACCAGTACTTGTAAAGCCGGATCCCCGAGCGCACCAGCATCCGCTCCAGTTCCGGCACCTGGCGCATGAATTCGAGATATTCCGAGGGGCTACAGAAGCCCATCACCCGTTCGACCCCGGCGCGATTATACCAGCTGCGGTCGTAGAACACGATTTCCCCGGCGGTCGGCAGATGCTGGATGTAGCGCTGGAAGAACCATTCGCCCTTTTCCTTGTCCGAAGGCTTGGTCAGGGCCACGACACGGGCATAGCGTGGGTTCAGATGTTCCATGAACCGCTTGATCGTGCCGCCCTTCCCCGCCGCATCGCGGCCCTCCATCAGCACCACGAACTTCTGCCCGGTCTCCTGCGCCCAGATCTGCACCTTCAGCAGCTCGGCCTGCAACAGCGCCTTCTCCTTTTCATAGGGCCCGCGCCCCATCAGCCGGGAATAAGGGTAGCGGCCGGATTCAAACGCCTCGCGGATCGCATCCTGATCGGCGCGGGGAAACTGGCGCGGACCATGGGCCACGGCAGGGGTGGCGGCGGGCGGCAGTTCGGGCGGGCCATCGGTGGCCGCGGGCGCGGCAACCGGCGCGACGGGCACGACGGCGGGGTCGGCGATCTTGGCTGCGTCTTCCATACGGGGCTCCCTTGTTACATGCGTTCGGGGCACCTTTTCCGACCGCACAAGCGGGCACATTGATCCGCGTCAATCCGGCGCAGCAGAGCGGGGAAAGTGACAGTTTTGCAACGATATTATAACGGCCCGAACCGCCAGGCCGAAACAGAAAGGGCGGCAAGCCCCAGACCTGCCGCCCTCTGTGGGGGAAAATGTCTACCTTATGAAAATGACCGCAGTGCCAAAGGCTTTCGTCATGCCGTCACCCTAGCCCCCGGCCTTGGGCGCCGCATACTCCATCTGCGGTAAAAAGGCGTTAACGTGGCAGGAATTCGGCGAGCCGATCCAGAACCTGACGCCATTCGCGGAAGAAAAGCAGCTGCCCGGTTGCAGGCAGAAACTCCACGCGCAACCGGGGGTAATCGTCCATCAATTCGCGAATCGTCTGCACCGGAGTCTGCGGGTCCTGATCTCCCTGAAGCAGCAGCACCGGCACCTTGCAGCGCCGGATCAGCGCCGACCAGTCGCGCTCGGAACTGATGCATTCGCGCGTGAACGCCTCATGCGCAGAGAAGCGCGCCGCCAGACAGACCTCGGAGCCCGCCAGCATCGCCTCGCGCACCTGCGGATCGGCGAAGGTTTCCATATCGGCGGGGGATCCGCCATTGACCTGGGCAAAGAACTTTTCCTTGCCCAGCTTGCGCGCGAGGCTGAACCCGGCCTGCACCAGAAACGGCAGAACCTTCGGGGCATAGCGTGCATTGGCAAGGATGAAGCGCTGCCACTTGTCCATGCGCTCATACTGCGCGGCGGTGCGCAGCGGCAGTTGCGCAGCACAGCCGATCACGCCCGAGACCATCCCCTGCCGCAGATCGGCCAGTGCCAGCGCAAAGCGCAGATCCGCCCCCAGCGCGATGACAGCCACCTGCGCGATACCCAGATGATCCAGCACCGCCGCATAATCCTCGGCCACGCCCTGAACATGGTCGGTCCCGCGCCCGTGCAGATCGCTTTCGCCATAGCCCGCCCGCACCGGCACGATGATGCGCAGACCGCGCCGTTCGGCCTGACGCTCGGCATCGGCAGGCCAGCGGATCAGGCCATAATCAAGGTGCATGAACAGCACAGGCACGCCGCCCGGCGCACCAAATTCGATGAATTCCAGCCGACGCCCGGCAGGCCCGCGCAGATGCTGGAATTCCACATCCCGCAGAAGCCCCGGCCCCGCCACCTCGCGCACCCCCGAGGTGGGGATGAAAGAGACATCCATCAGCCCCAGCACCACACGCACCAGTTCCGACTGGCTGTGGGTTTCGGTCTTGGCAAGGATCGAGCGCGCCTGCGTCCGCACCGTCTCGATGGAGCGGCCGCGCTGTTCGGCGATATCTTTCAGCGGCAGGCCCAGCGTGATACCGCGCACGATCTCCACCTCGGCCAGCGTCAGCCCGAAGGCCTCCTGCACCGTGGCGCTGAATTCGGCAGGCCAGTAAAGTTCCGTCGAGATGACCAGCGCCAGCGGATGCGGTCCGGGTGCTGCGATGCGGCTGACCCGCAGAATGACCGGGCTGCCGGTGGTGACCGACCGGATGCGCAGTGTCGCCACCTGTTCGCCCAGACCCAGCGCCACCTTGCGGATCACCGCACGCAGGGTATCCACATCCTCGGCGTCGAAAGGCAGCGCCGTCAGCGCCGCCCCGTCGGACAGGCCGAAGGCATGCTGCGCGGGCCGGTTGCAGGCGGTGATCTTCGGCCCGCCGTCACTGACAAACGCCGCAGACCGCGGGATGTCATCCAGCAGCAGGCGATAACCGCCCTCCTCGCGCGTGGCCTCGTAACGGTCCAGAAATACCCGCGCCCGGTTGATATGGGCGTCGATCTCGGGATCGTCCAGCACCACGGCATGATCCACCGGCCCGCTGCGCAACGAGGCCGCGCGGTCCTCCCACACCTCCAGCAGTTCCTCAAGCCGGATCGGGTCGAGCGCCACCTCGTAAAGGCGGTCGACAATCTCGGCCTTCTGCTCGCGCTCGGCAAACTGCGCGGTGGGCGGTTTGACAGGACGTTCGGTCATGTTCGCTAGCTTGCGCATCGCAAGGAACGAAGCAAGCGCGCTTTACATTCCGGCCATCAGCTCACCCTTCTTTCCACCGCTTTCACCACTTCGGAATGGCCGTGCCCGCCCCCGGTCAGCAGCAGCGCAACCCCTGCCAGCATCAGGGCAAGCCCGCACAACTCCACGGCAGAGAAGCCATCCCGGAACAGGAATCGCGACAGGATCAGCGCCAGCGTCACCTCGGTGCAGATGATCAGCAGCACGACCTCGGCAAAGCGCGCGCGGCGCAGGGCCTCCATCTCCAGCGCCGAGGCGATGATCAGCGTCACCACAACCCCGGCCAGCGTCACCCAGACCGGGATCTGCCCCCATCCTTTCAGGAAAAGTGCTGCGGCCAGATAGAACAATGCCGCAAGGGCCGCGATGGCGGCCGTCATCAAGCCAGTCATGAAAAACCTCGTCAGATGCAAAAGATTTGAGACGCCGTAAAATCCGGGCGCCTATCGATATCCTGCCCCCAAACCGCGATTCCGGCAAGACGGTTGCCGAATCTGCCCCGCGCATCGGATGAAGGGATATCCCTTCAGGAGGTATCGCCTTGATCACGCTTTACGGCTGCTATCGCTCCCGCGCCTCGCGCCCGCTCTGGCTTCTGGCCGAAACAGGCACGCCCTTCACCCATGTTCCGGTGATTCAGGCCTACCGCCTGCCCGATCCCGGTGCCGCCGATGCGCCGGTCAACACCGCCTCGCCCGGCTTTCTGGCGGTGAACCCCATCGGCCAGATCCCCGCGCTGGTCGACGGCGATCTGGTGCTGACGGAAAGCCTCGCGATCTGCCTGCATCTGGCCCGCCGCGCCGGTGGCCCTCTGGCGCCGAAGGACGAGGCCGAACTGTCGGCCAGCGAAAACTGGGCGCTGTTCGCCGCCACCGCGATCGAACCGCATTCCCTGGCGATCCTGCAATCGCAAGATCCGCAGGTGGTGGAGGCCGAGGCTGCAAAGCTGGCCCGCGGGCTTGCCCGGCTGGAGGCGCATCTGACCGGCCGCGACTGGCTGTCGGACCGCTTCACGGTCGCCGATCTGATGGTGGCCGAATGCCTGCGCTATGCCCAGGGCCACAAGCCGCTGATGGAGGCGCATCCCGCCACGGCCAGCTGGCTGGCCCGCTGTCAGGCCCGGCCGGCGTTTCAGGCCATGTGGCAGGCGCGGTCGGCGGAACCCGCCTGAGGCCTACAAGCTGCGGTGACGTCACGGGCGGGACGCAACAGCTTGCGCCCCGCCCGCCCGAATGGTCTAATCCCGCACCAAAGAAGCCCGCAAAGAGGAATCGAGCAGCCCATGCCTACCGACATGTTCGCCGCCCAGCCCGAAGAATATAACGCCTCCTCCATCGAGGTGCTGGAAGGGCTGGAGCCCGTGCGCAAGCGGCCCGGCATGTATATCGGCGGCACCGATGAACGCGCGCTGCATCACCTTGTCGCCGAGATCCTCGACAATTCGATGGACGAGGCGGTGGCGGGCCATGCGAACCGGATCGAGGTCGAACTGCACGAGGATCATTCCGTCACCGTCCGCGACAACGGGCGCGGCATGCCGGTCGATCCGCATCCGAAATTCCCCGGAAAATCCGCGCTGGAGGTCATCCTGACCGTACTGCACGCGGGCGGGAAATTCTCGAACAAGGCTTACTCGACCTCGGGCGGCCTGAACGGCGTGGGCTCATCCGTGGTGAATGCGCTGTCGGATTCCCTGATCGTGCAGGTGGCTCGCAACAAAGAGCTTTACGAACAACGCTTCTCGCGCGGTGTCCCGCAGGGGCCGATTGCAAAGCTGGGCGCCGCCCCCAACCGGCGCGGCACCACCGTGACCTTCCACCCGGACCCCGAGATCTTCGGCTCGCTGAAGCTGAAACCCGCGCGGCTGTTCAAGATGGTGCGGTCCAAGGCCTATCTGTTTTCGGGCGTGGAAATCCGCTGGAAATCCGCCATCGAAGACGGCGAAACCCCGCAGGAGGCCACCTTCCACTTCCCCGGCGGCTTGGCGGATTACCTGAGCGAAAGCCTGCAAAAGGTTGAAACCTATTCGGAAAAGCCCTTCGCCGGTAAGGTGAGCTTCACCGAGAAATACGGCGTTCCCGGCTCTGTCGAATGGGCGATCAACTGGACGCCCGCGCGCGACGGCTTCATCCACAGCTATTGCAACACCGTGCCTACCCCCGAGGGCGGCACGCATGAGGCGGGCTTCTGGGCCGCGATCCTGAAGGGCGTGCGCGCCTATGGCGAGCTGGTGAAGAATCGCAAGGCCGACCAGATCACCCGCGACGACCTGCTCGCGGGAGGCTGCGCGCTGGTGTCCTGCTTCATCCGCGAGCCGCAATTCGTGGGCCAGACCAAGGACCGCCTGTCCACCGAGGAGGCCGCAAAATGGGTCGAGGGCGCGGTGCGCGACCATTTCGACACCTGGCTGGCGAATGACACCAAATCGGCGGGCGCGATCCTCGATTTCCTTGTGCTGCGGGCCGAGGAACGGCTGCGCCGCAGGCAGGAAAAGGAAACGCAGCGCAAATCTGCGACCAAACGCCTGCGCCTGCCCGGCAAGCTGACCGATTGCTCCGCCAAGAACCGCGAGGGGACGGAACTGTTCATCGTCGAGGGCGACTCGGCCGGTGGTTCCGCCAAGGGCGCCCGCGACCGCGAATATCAGGCACTGCTGCCCTTGCGCGGCAAGGTGCTGAACGTGCTGGGCGCGGCCTCGAACAAACTGGCCGACAATGCCGAGATCCGCGACATCTGCGAGGCGCTGGGTGTCAGCATGGGCACGAAGTTCCGCACCGATGACCTGCGCTATGACAAGATCATCATCATGACCGACGCCGATGTGGACGGTGCCCACATTGCCAGCCTGCTCATGACCTTCTTCTTCACCCAGATGCGCCCGCTGATCGACAAGGGCCACCTCTACCTCGCCTGCCCGCCGCTTTACCGGCTGACGCAGGGCGCCAAACGGCTCTACGTCGCCAATGACGCCGAAAAAGAACACTGGCTGGAAAAGGGCCTTGGCGGCAAGGGCAAGATCGACGTGCAACGCTTCAAGGGACTTGGCGAGATGGACGCCAAGGACCTGAAGGAAACCACGATGGACCCCAAATCCCGCACCCTGATCCGCGTCAGCATCGACGAGGACGAACCGGGCGAAACCGGCGATCTGGTCGAACGGCTGATGGGCAAGAAACCGGAACTGCGCTTCCAGTACATTCAGGAAAACGCGCGGTTTGTGGAGGAACTGGATGTGTGAGGGGGGTGCCTCTTGTTAGAAAAATATGTCGATGACAGCGAGCCAAAGAAAGTTCGAAGATCACTCCTAACAGCGGCGCTTTTCACGCTTTTTATTGCCAATATTCAGGTAATCTCTGGCGAGATGTCCATTCTTGGCCTTAGAGTAATCGTTGAAAAAGAGCGCCTCATAGCCTTTGGTCAAATCTCTTCGGGAATATTCGTTTTTGTATTTATTGTTCGGTCGCTAACCGCAATGATTCAAGCTGCAGAAGAACTCGCACAAAAGCGTCTGGTGCGGTCTAGGAGTATAGATATGGCTAACCTCAGGGCATTCTGGGGAAGGGACGCGCCAGGAAAACCAGAAGACGGACCTGACGGGGAGGCAGATGAAATTGATCAGAATTATGAATTTAGAAAAAGTCGACTGGAAAACCTGTATTCCCGTTTAACATTCACCGCATCTGTTTTTACTGTGATCATACTTGACTATGGCGCTCCTGTTGCAGTTGGAGTGATCGCTGCCGTTAATCCATATGCACTCTCCAACCAGATTGACTGGATAATAGCATCATAAAGCTATTTACGTCGGACCTCACCCCACCGCCACATTCACCGCCAGCGCCAGAATGACGGTGTTGTAGAAGAACGAAACCACGCCATGCGCCAGCACAAGGCGGCGCAGGGCGGCACGTTCGACGATCACGTCGGAGACCTGCGCGGTCATGCCCACGGTGAAGCTGAAATACAGGAAATCCCAGGGGCCGGGGGTCTGATTGCCCGGAAAGCTCAGCCCCTTCGCGCCCTTGTCATACCAAAGCGCGGCATAATGGAACGCCGTCAGCACATGCAGCACCGTCCAGCCCAGTGGCACCGAGGCGACGGCCAGCGCCACTTCCACCGGGCCACCGTGATTCATCGCCAGCGCGATGGCGCCAAGGCTCAGCCCGACCGAGCCCAGCGCCAGCGCCGCGATCAGCGGCACGCCCTCGTCCGAAAGTTCGGAATGGCGGCGCAGATCCTCGGGCGACATGCCGCGCAGAAACAGGCCGACAAGCCCGAGATAGACCAGAAAGGCACTGTCAGCCGCCAGCAGCACGGCGCGCGCGCCGCTCAGTCCCCAGAGCCAGCCTGCACCGCCCAGCGCCACGCCAAGCATCAGGGCAAGGACAAAGCGGCGGTGGCGGGCGAACATCGGCTACCAACCCTCGCCAACCTGCCGCATCTCGGGCAGGAAGCTGGCCATCATCGCGGGCAACTGGTGGCGCCCCGGCCCGGCGGCAATGATCACCAGCCGCGATCCCGCCATCCCCTCGGGCCATCCGGGCAGGCTGCGCGGCGGGCTGAGGATATGCTGCACGGCATGGAAGACCGTGGGACGTCCCGGCAGTTCCTGCAATTCCACCAGCCCCTTGAGACGCAGAAGATCAGGGCCATAGGTCGATTGCAACGCGCCGATGGCCATCTGCATCACGCTCGCCTCGATCGGCTGATCGGCCATGAAGCAGAAGGCGGTGACGCTGCCGCCATGGTGGTTGGCACTGTGCTGGTGATGATGGTGGCCGGTGCTTGCGAACCGCAACCACTCCGCCACCACCGGCGGCTTGCCCGCCACATCGTAGGCGGCAATCGAAAACAGCCGTTCGGCAGTCAGATCGGCGGCAGTCACCACCCCGGCATTGGGGGCGAGCGCGGTCAGACGCTCAACCACCGGCGCCGGGTCCGCCAGATCGGTTTTCGAGATCACCAGCAGATCGGCGACGCCCACCTGCCGCCGCGCCTCGTCATATCGGTCCAGCGCCTCGGTCGCATTGGCGGCATCTACCACCGTCACCACACCGTTCAGCACGAAATTGTCCAGCATGATGTCATTGGTCATGAAAGTCTGCATGACCGGCGCAGGATCGGCGAGGCCGGTCGTTTCGATCACCACGCGGCTGAAGGCGGGGCCCTTGCCGCTGTCCGCCTCATCCTTGAGGCGCAGCAGCGTCAGCCGCACATCGCCGGAAACCGTGCAGCAAATACAGCCGGTGGAGGAGGCAAAGGCGCGGTCGCCCACGCCCTCCATCAGCCCGCCATCCACATCCACCGCGCCGAATTCATTGACGATGACTGCGGTATCGCCAAAGCCCGGCTCGGTCATCAGCCGGTTCAGCAGCGTGGTCTTGCCGGCCCCCAGAAAGCCGGTGAGGATGGTGACGGGGATGCGGTCGGTCATGCGGGTCTCCTGTTCCCGCCCATCGGTAGCCGCACCGCTCCTTGCGCGCAAGTCAGCGCGCCAGCGCGAGCAGACCCGGCACGTCCAGATACGCCTCCATGTGATCGGAGAGCGCGTCCAGCGTCGCCTCGACTGTGGCATCATAGCCCAGCACCGATGTGGCCCCGAGACCCCGCAGGAAGGCCGCGCGGAAGACATCGGCCCGGAACAACCCGTGCAGATAGCTGCCGGTGATACGACCATCAGCCGAAACCGCGCCTTCGGGGGCGCCCTCGACAAAGGCGAAAGGCCGGGCGCGGGCCGGGCCGTTGCTGCGCCCGATATGGATTTCATACCCCTCGACATCGAGGCCGGTGGCGGCATGGGTGGCGCGGGTGCGGGTCAGCCGCTTGTCCGGGGTCATCACCGTCTCAATGTCCAGCAGCCCCAACCCCGGCGTTTCGCCCGCCGGTCCCTCGATCCCCTCGGGATCACGCACCACATGGCCCAGCATCTGATACCCGCCGCAAATGCCCAGCACATGCCCGCCGCGCCGCACATGGGCGGCAAGATCAATGTCCCACCCCTGCGCGCGCAGGAAGGCCAGATCGCCGCGCGTCGATTTGCTGCCCGGAAGGATCACCAGATCGGCGTCGCCCGGAATGGGCCGCCCGGCGGGCAGCAGCGTCAGCCGCACGGCAGGCTCCTGCGCCAGCGGGTCCAGATCATCGAAATTGGCGATCCGCGACAGCGCGAGGCAGACCACATGCAGGGCGCCATCGCCGCGCGCCTGTGGCAGGTCCAGCGCATCCTCGGCGGGCAGCCGCGCGGCATCGCCAAACCACGGCAACACCCCGAACCCACGCCAGCCGGTGCGATCCGCGATCAGCCGGTAACCGCCATCGAACAGGCGCGCATCGCCCCGGAACTTGTTGATGAGGAACCCCACGATCATCGCAGCATCCTCCGGGTCAAGCACCGCCTGCGTGCCGATCATCTGCGCGATCACTCCACCCCGGTCGATGTCCCCGGCCAACACCACCGGCACATCCGCCGCCCGCGCGAAACCCATATTGGCGATATCGCCCGCGCGCAGGTTGACTTCGGCGGGGCTGCCCGCCCCCTCGACGATCACCAGATCATGCGCTGCCCGCAACCGGGCAAAGCTTTCCTGCACCGCCCCCATCAGACGTGGCTTCAGCGCCGGATAGTCCGCCGCCCGCGTCGTGGTCAGCCGCCGTCCCTGCACCACCACCTGTGCGCCGGTCTCGCTTTCCGGCTTCAGCAGCACCGGGTTCATGTCCACCACCGGCTCCAGCCCGCAGGCCAGGGCCTGCAACGCCTGCGCCCGCCCGATCTCGCCCCCGTCAGATGTAACGGCGGCGTTGTTCGACATATTCTGCGGCTTGAAGGGCGCCACCTTCAAACCGCGTCGCCGCGCTGCCCGGCAAAGCCCCGCGACCAGCAGCGACTTGCCGACATTCGACCCCGCCCCCTGGATCATCAGCGCCGTCATCGCGCCTCTCCCTGGACAGGATGGGGGCGCTGCCCCCTCGGCCCTGCGGGCCTCACCCCCGGGATATTTAAGGCCAAGATGAAATGGCCCCCAGCCCGATTTGGGCGCCGCATCCCGGGCCGTTTCCACGGCAGAGACGCGGCGCTTTCACCTTGGACGGCCATCGGGATCCCTCCCTGTTCCGCCCCTTCAACCTGCCGCGATTCGGTTAACATCTCGTTGCTTTCATCTTGGCCTTAAATATCCCGGGGGAGTCGCGCAGCGACGGGGGCAGCGCCCCCTCCCCGGCCGGTCAGAACTCGACGCCCTTCTGGCCCTTGATCCCCGAGCGGAACGGATGCTTCACCAGCGCCATCTCGGTCACCAGATCGGCCAGTTCGATCAGCTCTTCCCTGGCGTTGCGGCCCGTGAGGCAGACATGGGTCATCGGCGGCTTCTCGTCGCGCAGGAAGTCCAGAACCTCGTCCAGCGGCAGATAATCATAGCGCAGCGCGATATTGATTTCGTCCAGCAGCACGAAGCGGATCTCCGGGTCGCGGATCAGCTCTTTCGCCTTCTCCCAGCCCTTGCGCGCCATGGCGATGTCACGGGCGCGGTCCTGGGTTTCCCAGGTGAAGCCCTCGCCCATGGCGTGAAACTGGCAGAGACCCGCGAAATTCTCTTCGATCAGGCGCCGCTCGCCCGTGTCCCAGGCGCCCTTGATGAACTGCACCACGGCGCAGGGCATACCATGGGCGATGCAGCGCAGGATCATGCCGAACCCGCTAGAGCTTTTGCCCTTGCCCGCGCCGGTATGGACAATGAGCAGCCCCTTTTCGCCTTCTTTCGTCGCCATGATCTTGTCACGGGCGGCTTTCTTCTTCGCCATCTTGGCGGCATGGCGGGCCAGATCCTCTGCCGGAACTTCGGTCTGCGGGGCGGTATCTTGCATCGTATCCTCCTGTTCGCGGGGCAGCATAGCGGTGGCCCTTGTCCACCGGAAGCCGCGAAGAGACGGCCCGCGCGCGGCGCGCGCCATGTCGCGCCTGCCCGCCGAAGCGGCGCGGGCCGCGCTTGACTTCGCCGGGGGATGTGGCACAAGCGGGCCATGCTGGTTCCTGCCGCGAGGCAGGTGAAAAGGGAATGCGACAGGCTCAAGGGCCAAGCGCAGCCGCCCCCGCGACCGTGACCGGAGAGACCCCATACCACTGGCAAACAGCCGGGAAGGTCGGGGTCGGGGAGAAATCCACTCCGCAAGCCGGGAGACCTGCCAGCGATCTGTTTTGACGGGCGGACGGGGTGTTCCGCGACCGGCAGAGGTGACTGCCTGTCACCCCTTCCGCGCCTGCATCCCTTTTGCCAAGGAAGGGATGATCCGATGGCGCAGACCACGCTCCATGTCTGTCTGACCTGCCGGCGCGAGGGGGTGGACCCCGCCGCACCGCGCCCCGGTGCCGTGCTGCACGAGGCGCTGGCGCAAGCAGGCGCGCCGGAAGGCGTGCGCATCGTCGGGGTCGAATGCCTGTCGGCCTGTTCCAACGGCTGTGCGGTCGCGCTCTCTGCCCCCGGCAAATGGACCTATGTCTATGGCCGGCTGGACCCTGATACCCATGTCGCTGCCATTCTGGACGGCGCCACGCGCTATGCCGGAACCGCTGACGGCGTTGTGCCCTGGCGCGAGCGGCCCGAGGTGTTCCGCAAGCAATGCCTTGCCCGCATCCCCCCATTCCCCTCTGACGCAACACAGGAAGCCGCCGAATGACCGATCTGACCAAAGTCCCCGTCACTGTGATCACCGGCTTTCTGGGTTCGGGCAAGACGACGCTGATCCGGCATCTGATGCAGAACCCACAGGGCAAGCGGCTGGCCGTTCTGGTCAATGAATTCGGCACCGTGGGGGTGGATGGCGAGATCCTGAAATCCTGCGCCGATGCGAATTGCCCGGTGGAGAATATCGTGGAACTCGCGAATGGTTGCATCTGCTGCACCGTGGCCGAGGATTTCATTCCGACGATCGAGGCGCTGATGGCGATGCCGCAGCGCCCCGATCATATCCTGATCGAAACCTCGGGCCTCGCGCTGCCGAAACCGCTGCTGAAAGCCTTCGACTGGCCCGCGATCCGCTCGCGCATCACGGTGGATGGCGTGGTGGCGCTGGCCGATGCCGAGGCGGTGGCGGCGGGGCGTTTCGCCTCCGATGTCGCAGCGGTGGAGGCGCAGCGCGCCGCCGATGACAGTCTTGACCACGAAACCCCGCTGTCCGAGGTGTTCGAGGATCAGATCGCCTGCGCCGATCTGGTGTTGCTGACCAAGGCCGACCTCGCGGGCGAGGCCGGTCTGGCCGCCGCGCGCGGGGTGATCGAGGCCGAGGCGCCGCGCAAGCTGCCGATCCTGCCCGTTTCGGAAGGTGTGGTGGACCCGCGTGTCGTACTGGGCCTGAATGCGGCAGCCGAAGACGACCTTGCCGCCCGGCCCAGCCATCACGATGGCCATGACGACCATGAACATGATGATTTCGACACGGTGGTGATCGAACTGGGCGAGGTGGCGGACCCGGAGGCGCTGCAAGCCGCAATCATCCGGCTGGCCCGCGAACAGGACATCCTGCGCGTGAAGGGCTATGTCGCCGTAGCGGGCAAGCCGATGCGGATGCTGGTGCAGGCCGTGGGCGCGCGGGTACGGGCACAATATGACCGCCCCTGGGGCGACACACCGCGTGCGACCCGTCTGGTGGTCATCGCCGAGCATGACAAGGTGAACGAAGCCGCCATCCGCACCGTGCTGGAGGGCTGAGCCTTGCACGTCGTCTTCCGCGAAAGTCACGGGCTGGAGGAGACCGACACGCCGTTCGATCCGGGGCAAAGCCCGGCGGATCTGGTGGTTCTGTCATTTTCCGACAGCGACCTTGGCGCTTTCGCGGCAGGATGGCAGCGGGCGAAAGCGGCGGGCGATGTGCCTTCGCTGCGGCTGGTCAATCTGGTGGCGCTGCGCCATCCGGTGTCGGTCGATACCTATGTCGAGGCGACGCTGTCCGGGGCGAAGGGCATTCTGGTCCGGCTGATCGGCGGTGAAAGCTATTGGCCCTATGGCCTCGCCTCGGTGCAGGATCTGTGCCGACGCAAGGGCATCGCGCTGGCGGTGCTGCCCGCCGACGGGCGGCCGGATGCGCGGCTGGACGACCTTTCTACCCTGCCCAGCGGCACGTTGCGCCGTCTGGCGGTGCTGTGTGACGCGGGCGGCGCGGTGGCAGCGCAGGCGGCGCTGGCGCAGCTCGCGCTGGCGGCGGGGCTTTACATGGCGCCGGTGGCCGGGGCCAAGACCCTGCCCGATTGCGGCTGGTATTGCCCTGACCGGGGCGTCATCGCCTTGCCCGAAGGTGAAGCGCCGCTGATCGCCGTCACGTTTTACCGATCTTACCTGACCGCCGCTGATACCGACCCGTTGGATGTGCTGATCCGTGCGGCACGGGCGCGGGGTTTCCGGGCTTTCGGCCTGTTCGCCCCCTCGCTGAAAGGCCCGCATGCCGCGTTGGTCGCCGAGGCGCTGCACGCCGCGCAGCCGGTGGCGGTGATCAATGCCACCGCCTTTTCCGCCAGGGGCGAGGCTGGTCATTCGCCGCTGGATGCCACTGGCTGTCCGGTCTGGCAGGTGGCGCTGTCGACCGCGCGGCGCAAGGATTGGGTCGCCGCAGAACGCGGGCTGTCGCCCGCCGATCTGGCCATGCATGTCGTGTTGCCCGAGGTCGATGGCCGGATCTTCGCCGGGGTAGTCAGCTTCAAGCAACCCAGCCCCCGCGACCCTGACCTGCAATTCTCGCGCTTCGTGCATCGCGCTGACGAGGGCCGCGTGGCAGCGGTGATCGACAAGGTTGCCGCGCGCTATCGGCTGGGCGCCACGCCTGTGGCGGAACGGCGGTTGGCGCTGGTGCTGTCCACCTATCCCGGCAAGGGCTGGAACCTTGCCCATGCCGTTGGCCTGGATGCGCTGGCCTCGACAGAGGCCATTGTGGAAACGCTCCGCAGCGCGGGCTACGCGGTGACGCCCGGCACGGATCTGGGCCGCGCGCTTCAGGCCGAAACGCTCGACTGGCCGCTGGCGGATTATCGCGCCGCGCTGGCTGCCCTGCCCGCGCCGCTGCAAACGGCCCTGCACGCCACATGGGGCGCCCCCGAGGATGACCCGGCTTGCGAGGGCCAGTTCTTCCGCTTCCGGGCGCTGCGTCGGGGCGCGGCGCTGGTGGCGCTGCAACCGGAACGCGGCACGGCGGCATTGCGTGATGGCGAATATCACGACACTGGCCGCGTGCCCTGCCATGGTTATGTGGCCTTCTACCTGTGGCTGCGGGCGCAGGGGCTTCATGCGCTGATCCATGTCGGCGCGCACGGCACGCTGGAATGGCTGCCCGGCAAGGCGGTGGCGCAATCCGATGCCTGCTGGCCCGAGGCGCTGGTGGGCGATCTGCCAGTGATCTACCCGTTCATCGTCAATGATCCCGGCGAGGCGGCGCAGGCCAAGCGCCGCATCGGTGCGGTCACCTTGGGCCATATGCCGCCGCCGCTGACGCAGGCGGGCACGCCCCCCGCGCTGTTGCGGCTGGAGCGGCTGCTGGACGAATATTCCACCGCCGACGGGCTGGACCCCGCGCGCCGCGACCGGCTGGTGGCCGATCTGCGGGCCGAGGCGCAGGCGGCGGGCGTCGAGGCCGATCTGGGCCTTGCCCCCGATGCCTCTGCCGCCGAGGCGATGGTGCGGATCGACCGTTTCGTCTGCGACGTGAAGGAAAGCCAGTATGGCGAGGGGCTGCATGTCTATGGCGCGGCAGAGGGCGAGGCCGCGGGGCTGCTGACGGCGCTGGACGCGCGGCATGTGGCGCCGGGGCCATCGGGGTCCCCGGTGCGGGGACGGCTGGATGTGCTTCCGACCGGGCGCAACCTGTATGCCGTCGATCCGCGCGCCGTACCCAGCCGCGCCGCCCATGCGCAGGGGGTGAAACTGGCGGAAGAGCTGATCCGGCGGCATTTGCAGGATCAGGGCGATTACCCGCGCGCGCTTGTGGTGGACCTCTGGGGGTCGGCCACCATGCGCACGGCGGGCGAGGAATTTGCCATGGCGCTGCATCTGGCCGGGCTGGCGCCGCGCTGGGACGAAGGCTCGGCCCGTGTTTCGGGGTTTGAAATCGTGCCGCCCGCCCTTCTGGGCCGCCCGCGCGTCGATGTGACGTTGAGGGTGTCAGGCCTGTTCCGCGATGTCTTTCCGGGGCTTGCGCAATTGTTCCAGCAGGCGGTGGGCGCGCTGGCCGACCGGGACGAGGGTGAGAACCCCTATGCCGCCGCCCCCGGCCCCCGCGTCTTTGGCCCGAAGCCGGGCCTTTACGGCACCGGTATGGGCGCCGCGCTGGAGGATTATTCCGATGCCGCCCTCGCGGCGGCGGGCGAGGCCTGGCTGAACGCCTCGGAATGGGCCATCGACGCGCAGGGCGCGGTGACCCCCGACCGGGCGGCGCTGGAGGCGCGGCTGCGCGGGGCCGAGGGCTTCGCCCATGTGCAGGATCTGCCCGAAACCGACCTGTTGCTGGCCGCCGATCATGCCGCGCATGAGGGCGGCTTTGCCGCCGCGCTGGCGCGGCTGGGCGCCGGGACCGTGCCGCTTTACCATCTGGACGCCACCCGCCCCGACCGGCCGCAGGCTCGCCTGCTGGGCGAGGAGATCGCCCGCGTGGTGCGCGCCCGCGCCACCCACGCAGGCTGGGCCGAGGGGATGATGCGTCACGGCTTTCGCGGCGCGGCGGAAATCGTGGCGACCGTGGATCACCTTGCTGCCTTCGCCCATCTGACCCGCGCCGTGCCGGGCCATCTGTTCGACCTCTGCCACGAGGCAACCCTGGGCCGGGCCGAGGTGGTGGCGTTTCTGGAACGCGAGAACCCCGAGGCTTTGGCCGCGCTGCGCGACCGCTTTCACGCCCTGCATGCGACAGGGCTGTGGGTGACGCGGCGCAATTCCATCGCAGCCTGGCTGGAGGGTGCGGCATGAGCGGCGTCGGCAAAGGCGTTCCGGTCGCCGGGGGGCTGTCTGCCCCCCGCGGGGGCTACGCCCCCTCCCCCCGAGGATATTTGGGCCAAGATGAAAGCAGGCCGCCGGGGCCAGACCCGGTCATTCAGGGCTGGTGCCCCGGCGCGTTGCGGCCGATGGTCTCGGGCGACGGGCTGGTGGTGCGGGTGCGGCCCCGGCTGGGGCGGCTGAGCATGGAACAGGCGGCGGGGATTGCCGCTCTGGCCGCCGCGCATGGCAACGGGCGGATCGACCTTTCGGCGCGGGCCAATGTGCAGCTGCGCGGGGTGCGGGCGGAAAGCCATGGCGCGCTGGTGGATGGGCTGCGCTGTCTGGGGCTGATCGACGCCGATGTGGCCACCGAAACGCGCCGCAACATCGTGGTGCAGCCGTTTCACGACGCGCTGACGCTGCGCATCGCGGCGGATCTGACGGCGGCTCTGGCGGCGCCGGATGCGCCGGACCTGCCGGGAAAATTTGGCTTCGCGGTCGATACCGGCGCGGCACGCGTGCTGGAGGCCACCGCCGCCGACATTCGGATCGAGCGGCATGGCGACGCGCTGCTGTTGCGCCCCGATGGCACAGCGTTGGCGAAGCCGGTTCCGCCGGACACGGCGGCAACCGAGGCGCTGGAGCTGGCACGCTGGTTTCTGGCCGCAGGCGGCGTACAGGGCGGGCGAGGCCGGATGGCGGCACTGATCCGCAGCGGTGCCCTGCCGCCGGGCTTCGGGATCGAAACCACAGCGCAGGGATTTGAGCCCCGCCCCGGCCCGGTGCCGGGTGGCGTGCTGGTAGGCTTCGCCTTCGGGCAGATGGAGGCCGGAACGCTTGCCGCGCTGGCGCGGTTCGGCGCGCTGCGGGTGACGCCCTGGCGCATGCTGCTGGTGGAGTGCGCCGATCAGGCGCCGGACCTGCCCGGCCTGATCACCGATCCGGCCGACCCGCTTCTGCGCGTCATCGCCTGCACCGGCGCCCCCGGTTGCGGGCAGGCGCATCAGCCGGTCCGTGATCTGGCCCGGCAGCTTGCACCGCATCTGGACCGGCTCACGCATGTCTCGGGCTGCGCCAAGGGGTGTGCCCATCCCGGCCCCGCCCCCCTGACCCTGACCGCCACGCCCGAGGGCTTTGCCCTCATCCGCAATGGCCGCGCCGATGCGCCGGCGCTTTCCCATACCACCGCCGCCGCGCTCCTGGCCCGGCCCGAACAACTGAGCGACCCCGATGCCACACCTCTATGAAACCGATGGCGCCACGATCTATCTGCATTCCTTCGCCACGATCCGGGCCGAGGCCGATCTGGCGCGCTTCACGCCGGAGGAGGAGATTGTCGCGGTCCGTATGATCCATGCCGCCGGGATGGTGGGGCTGGAGCAGCACATCCGTTTCACCCCCGGCATGGCGGTGGCGGCACGGGCGGCACTGGAGGCGGGTGCCCCGATCCTTTGTGATGCGCGCATGGTCAGCGAGGGTATCACCCGGCCGCGCCTGCCTGCGGGCAATGCGGTCATCTGCACTCTGCATGACCCGGAGGTGCCGGAGCTTGCGCGCGCCATGGGCAATACCCGAAGTGCTGCGGCAGTCGAATTGTGGCGGCCGCATCTGGAAGGCGCGATCATCGCAATCGGCAATGCGCCAACCGCGCTTTTCCACCTGCTGAACCTGCTGGAAGACCCCGCCACCCCACGCCCTGCCGCGATCATCGGCTGCCCCGTCGGCTTCATCGGCGCGGCGGAATCGAAGGCCGCACTGATGGCAGCCCCGCCCTGCCCGGCCATGGCGGTCGAGGGGCGGCTTGGCGGCTCGGCCATCGCGGTCGCCGCCGTCAACGCGCTTGCCAGCCGGAAGGAATAGGCCATGGCCCGCATCATATGTGCCGGGCTTGGCCCGGGCGACCCCGACCTGATCTCGGTCCGTGCCGACCGCGCCCTGCGTGGTGCCAGCCAGATCGCCTATTTCCGCAAGGCCGGGCGGCGCGGTCAGGCCCGCAGCATCGTCGAGGGGATGCTCGCCCCCGGTGTCACCGAATATGCGATGGAATATCCGGTCACCACCGAACTGCCCTTCGACAGCCCCGAATATATCGGGGCGCTGGCGCGGTTCTATGACGCCTGGGCTGACCGGCTGGCCAGCCTGCCCGGCGAGGTCGTGGTGCTCTGTGAGGGCGACCCCTTCTTCTACGGCTCGTTCATGCATCTCTACGCCCGGCTGAAGGACCGGGTGGAGGTCAGCGTGATCCCCGGTATCACCGGCATGGCGGGCTGCTGGCACGCCACCGGCCAGCCCATCACCTGGGGCGACGACGTGCTGAGCGTGCTGATGGGTACCCTGCCCGAACCCGATCTGGTGGCGCATATGCAGCGCGCCGATGCGCTGGCGGTGATGAAGACCGGGCGCAACCTGCCGAAGATCCGCCGCGCGCTGGAAAGCGCGGGCCGCCTGTCCGAGGCCTGGCTGGTCGAACGCGGCACCATGCCGGGCCAGCGCATCGCGCCGCTGGCCGAGGTGGATACCGCCGATTGCCCCTATTTCGCCGTGGTTCTGGTGCATGGCCATGGCCGTCGGCCGGAGATCGCGGAATGACCGGCACGGTCATCATCGCGGGGCTTGGCCCTGGCGCGGCGGAGAAGGTCACGCCCGAGGTTGCGGCGGCGCTGGATCAGGCCACCGATGTGGTGGGCTACATCCCCTATGTCGCCCGCGTGACGCCGCGCCCGGGCCTGACGCTGCACCCTTCGGACAACCGGGTGGAGTTGGACCGTGCCACCCATGCGCTTGAAATGGCGGCGCAAGGCGCGCGGGTTGTCGTGGTCTCCTCGGGCGATCCCGGCGTTTTCGCCATGGCCAGCGCGGTATTCGAGGCGCTGGAGGCGCGGCCCGACCTCGCCCATGTGCCCGTCACCGTGCTGCCCGGCATCACGGCGATGCTGGCCGCCGCCGCCGCCGCCGGGGCACCGCTGGGCCATGATTTCTGCGCCATCAACCTCAGCGACAATCTCAAGCCCTTCGCGCTGGTCGAACGCCGCCTGCGGCTTGCCGCCGAGGCGGATTTCGCCATGGCCTTCTACAACCCCCGGTCAAAATCCCGCCCGCACCAGTTTGCCCGCGTGCTGGAGATCCTGCGCGAATGTTGTGACCCCGCGCGGCTGATCACCTTTGCCCGTGCGGTCTCCACCCCGGAACAGCACCTGCGCACCGTCGCACTGGCCGAGGCGACCGAGGATATGGCCGACATGCGCACGGTCGTTCTGGTGGGCAATTCCGCGACCCGCCGCATCGGCCCCTACATCTACACCCCAAGGTCCGCCTGATGCACCGCGCCGCAGTTTCATCTTGGCCCAAATATCCCCGCCGGAGGCATCCTGTCCCCGCCACTTGCGCGGCGGCCAGGTCAGCGCGCCAGCCAGCCCATGACGCTCGCGACATCGCCGAACCGCGCGCGCGGCGGGATCGCGGGCCGGTCGATCATCACAACCGGCAAACCCAGGTCACGCGCGGCATCGAGCTTCGCGCGCGCGCCGCTGCCCCCGGCATTCTTGGCGACGACATGGGTGATGCGATGGTCCCGCATCAAAACCAGATCGCCCGCCAGATCGAAGGGACCGCGCGCCACCACCGCCTTCGCATCTGGCAGCGGCAGCACGCCCGGCGGATCGACCAGCCGCAGCAGATAGTGGTTACCGGGTTTCCGGGCGAAATCCGCGACATGCTGCTTGCCGATCGCCAGAAACACCCGCGCGCCCGCCTTGGGCACCGCCGCCACCGCTTCCGCCAAATCAGGCACGCAGGTCCAGCGGTCGCCCGGCCCGGCCTGCCATGCCGGACGCTCCAGCGCGGCCAGCGCAACGCCGGTGGTGGCACAGGCCGCAACGGCGTTGTGGCTCATCTGCGCCGCGAAGGGATGGGTCGCGTCGACCACATGCGTGATCCCCTCGGCCCGCAGCCAGGCCGTCAGCCCTTCGGCCCCACCAAAGCCCCCAACACGGGTCGGCAGGGGCTGGGCCAGGGGCGCATCGGTGCGCCCGGCATAGGAAAACACCGCATCCGCCCCGACCCCGGACAAAGCGCGGGCAAGGGCGCTCGCCTCGGTCGTGCCGCCCAGAAGAAGAATGCGCGTCATGGCTGATCCCTGGCTCCATATCCTCGGTCTGGGCGAAGATGGCCTTGACGGGCTGCCCGCCGCAAGTCGTGACCTGCTGGATGCGGCGGAAATCATCATCGGCGGGCCGCGCCATCTGGCGCTGGCACAGGCGGGGTCGCGGGGTGTCGCCTGGCCGGTGCCGTTTTCCACCGCCCCGGTGCTGGCGGCGCGCGGGCGGCGCACCGTGGTTCTGGCCTCCGGCGATCCGTTCTGGCATGGCGCGGGCGGCAGCCTGATCCGCGACCTTGCGCCCGGAGAATGGGTCAGCCACCCCACGCCCTCGTCCTTTCAACTGGCCTGCAACCGGCTGGGCTGGCGCATGGAGGAGGTGCTTTGCCTCGGCCTTCACGCCGCGCCCTGCGCCCGGCTGCGACCGCTGCTGACACGCGGCACCCGCGCGCTGGTCACCCTGCGCGACGGCGCGGCGGCGACCGGGCTCTGCGACTGGCTGACCGCCAACGGCCATCCCAACGCCCGTGTCACCCTGCTGGAAAGGCTTGGCGGCCCGCAAGAGCGTATCGGCCCTGCGCCGTCTGACGCCCCCGAAGCCCCCCTGCTGGCGGCCATCGAGGCGCACGACCCCGGCCTGCCCCGCACTCCCGGCCTGCCTGATACGCTGTTCCAAAGCGATGGCCAGATCACCAAAGCCCCGGTGCGGGCGCTGACGCTGGCCGCACTGGCGCCACGCGCGGGGGAACATCTGTGGGATCTAGGCGCAGGGTCCGGCTCCGTCTCGGTTGAATGGTGCCTTGCCGGTGGCAGCGCCTCGGCGGTAGAGGCCCGCGCCGACCGGCTGCCGAATATCCGCGCCAATGCGGAAAGTTTCGGCCTTGCCCATCGCCTGCACCCTCATCACGGCGACAGCGCCGAACGGATCGCGGACCTGCCGCGCCCCGATGCGGTGTTCATCGGCGGCGGGCTGACGCCCGATCTGCTGACACGGCTCTGGGCGCTGCTGCCCGAGGGCACAAGGCTGGTGGCCAATGCGGTGACGCTGGAAACCGAGGCCACGCTTTATGCGGCCCATGCCACCCACGGCGGCAGCCTGCTGCGCATCGACCTTGCCCAAAGCGGCCGCCTTGGCGCCTTCCGCGACTGGCAGGCCGCCCGCCCCGTGGTACAATGGAGCGTCACCCGATGATCGTCGCCGGGATCGGATTGCGCAGTACGGCCACCGAGGCCGACCTCGCCGCCGCACTGGCACTGGCGCCTTGCACGCCCCAAGTGCTCGCCCTTCCCGAGGACAAGGCCGCACATCCCGCGCTGGCCGGGCGCCCGGTCATCGCCGTACCGCTGGCGGCCCTGCGCGCGCAGGCGACCGAAACCCCCTCGCCCCGCCAGCCCGCACGCTATGGGGCTGGCTCGGTCGCCGAGGCCGCCGCGCTTGCCGCCGCAGGCCCCGGCGCCACCCTGATCTGCCCGCGTCTTGTTGCCCCCGGCGGGCGTGTGACGCTGGCCCTTGCCCAAGGAACCCCCGCATGACCGTCCATTTCATCGGCGCAGGCCCCGGCGCGGCCGACCTGATCACCCTGCGCGGCCGCGACCTGATCGCGGCCTGCCCGGTCTGCCTTTATGCGGGCAGTCTGGTACCCGAGGCGCTGCTGAGCCACTGCCCTCCCGGCGCGCGGATCGTGAACACCGCACCGCTGAGCCTTGACGAGATCATGGCCGAGATCGCCACCGCCCATGCCGAAGGTCACGATGTCGCGCGGCTGCATTCGGGCGACCTGTCGGTCTGGTCGGCGATGGGGGAGCAGCTTCGCCGGTTGCGCGCCCTTGGCATCCCCTATGACGTGACGCCCGGCGTGCCCAGCTTCGCCGCTGCGGCTGCGGCTTTGGGGACGGAGCTTACGCTGCCGGGCGTCGCGCAATCGGTGGTGCTGACCCGCACCTCGGGCCGCGCGACCGCCATGCCCGAGGGTGAGGCGCTGGAAAACTTTGCCCGCACCGGTGCGACGCTGGCCATTCACCTTTCGGTACATGTGCTTGAAACCGTAGTGAAAACCCTTTCGCCGCATTACGGCAGCGATTGCCCGGTCGCCGTGGTCTGGCGCGCAAGCTGGCCCGACCAGCTCATCGTCCGCGCCACGCTTTCTACGCTGGAAACCGCTGTGGGGGCGGAGATGGAACGCACGGCGCTGATCCTTGTCGGCCCCGCGCTGGCCGCCGAGGATTTCGGCGAAAGCCGCCTGTATGCCGGTGACTACGACCGCCGCTATCGCCCGGTCGGCACCCATCCGCGCTTTCCCGAAGGCCTGTAATGCTGCCGCCCGTTTCCCTGCCACCGGGTCTGATCATCTCGGCCCCCGCCTCGGGCACCGGCAAGACAACGGTGACGCTTGGGCTGCTGGCCGCGTTCCGTGCCGCCGGGCTGGAGGTGCAGCCGTTCAAAAGCGGGCCCGATTACATCGACCCCGCCTTTCACACCGCCGCCTCAGGCCGGGTTTCTGTCAATCTTGATACCTGGGCCATGCCCGCGCCGCGCATCGGCGCGCTGCTGGCAGCGGCGACAGGGGCCGATCTGGTACTGGCCGAAGGCTCCATGGGCCTGTGTGACGGGGTGGCGGCAGCGGGCGAGACCGGCATCGGCGCCAGTGCCGATCTGGCAGAGCTGACAGGCTGGCCGGTCGTGCTGGTGATCGACACTTCCGGTCAGGCGCAAAGCGCTACCGCCACCGCGCTCGGGTTCCAGGCCATGCGTCCGGGGCTGACCATTGCCGGGGTGGTCCTGAACCGTGTGGCCTCCCCCCGGCACGAGGCACTGATCCGCGACGGGATGGCGGCACATGGCGTTGCGGTGCTCGGCGCCCTGCCGCGCCGCGCCACGATCGAACTGCCGGAACGTCATCTGGGGCTGGTGCAGGCGGGCGAGACCGCAGATCTGCACCGCATCCTTGACGAGGCCGGGGCGTTCATCACCGCGCATTGTGATCTTGACGCGCTCAGCCATGCCGCCAGGACGACTCGCGTACAGCCCGGCACCGCCCGCCGCATGCCCCCCCCAGGCCAGCGCATCGCGCTGGCGCAGGATGCGGCGTTTTCCTTCACCTATCCGCATCTTCTGGCCGACTGGCGCGCACAGGGGGCCGAGATCCTGCCCTTCTCGCCGCTTGGCGACGAAGGCCCCGACGACAGCGCCACCACCTGCTGGCTGCCCGGCGGCTACCCCGAACTGCATGCCGGCGCGCTGGCGGCGGCAGAGCGTTTCCGCGCCCGCCTGACCGCCTTCGCCGCCACGCGCCCGGTGCATGGCGAATGCGGGGGCTATATGGCGATGGGCGCCGGTCTGGTCGATGCGAAGGGGCAGCGGCATCGCATGGCGGGGTTGCTGGGCCTTGAAACCTCGTATGAAAAGCGCAGGATGCACTTGGGCTATCGCCTTGCACGGCTGGAGGCCGCGATGCCCGGCATGGCCAAAGGCACAAGGCTGCGCGGGCATGAATTTCACTACTCGACCATCCTCGCGCAACCCGATATGCCGCTCGCCCAAGTCGAGGATGCCAACGGCACCGCCGTCCCGGAAACCGGATCGCGCCGGGGGCTGGCCAGCGGCACCTATTTCCACCTGATCGGAGAAGCGACATGACCGGCTTCGTCACCTTCGTATCCTCCGGCCCCGGCGACCCGGACCTGATGACCGTGAAGGCGGTGAAACGGCTCGGGGCCGCCGATGTGGTGCTGTATGACGATCTGTCCTCGGGGCCGATCCTCGATCTGGCGCGGGCCGACGCGGATCTGGTTTCGGTCGGCAAGCGCGCCGGGCGGCCCTCGGCCCGGCAGGAGCATGTGAACCGCCTGCTGGTCGATTATGCGCAGGCGGGTGCGCAGGTGGTGCGGCTGAAATCCGGCGATGCGGGCATCTTCGGGCGGCTGGAGGAAGAAATGACCGCGCTGCGCGACGCGGGCATCGGGTTTGAAATCGTGCCCGGCGTCACCTCGGCCTCGGCAGCGGCGGCGGCGGCGGCGATCCCGCTGACCCGGCGGCTGACCGCGCGGCGGGTGCAGTTCCTGACCGGCGCCGATGTGACAGGCGGCCTGCCCGAAACGCTGAACTGGCCCGCGCTGGCCGACCCCGGCGCGACAACGGTGATCTACATGGGCAAGCGCACCTTCCCCGAACTGGCCGCCGCGCTGATCGCCCATGGCCTGCCGCCCGAGACCCCCGCGCTGCTGGCCCATGGCGTCAGCACTGCCGAGGAACGGCTGGAACGCTTCACCGTCGCCAGCCTCGCCACCCATCTGGATGGCACAGAATCCACCAGCCCGGCGCTGATCCTCTATGGACCGCTGGCGGAGGCGTGAGACCCTCGCTTCATCCACTACACAAGAAAACAGGCGCAACAAATTGAAAAGGCGCGAACCTCTCCGGTTCGCGCCTTTCGTTTTCTGCGCCCGACAGCGGCTCAGCTACAGCCGCTGGTGCCGCCGCAGGTGTTGCACTTCATGCAGGTGCCGTTGCGGACCAGCGTGTAGTTGCCGCATTCGCCGCAGGGGTCGCCTTCGTAGCCCTGCATCTTCGCCTTGGTGCGCGCATCCAGCGAGACCGAGCCGGAGGCCAGCGCGGTCGTCGCGCCCATGGTGCTGCCGGTGGCGCGGGCCGCGTCGGGCATCAGCATGTTGACCGTCGCCGGATCGCCGCCCAGCGCGGTGGCGCCCATGCCGCCTTGCAGCACCACAAGCTCTTTCGGCAGCCGCTTGCGCAGGTAGCCGGTCGAGGAGATCTGCCGCAGCACCTCCAGCGATTTGGAGGCGGCGCTTTCGCTCACCGGCTCCAGATTGGTGTCGCGCTTGCCTTCGGCCACGCCGCCACCAAGCTCATCGAACGACGCTCCCTTGGGCGCGACATGGGCGAGATCGGTGCGGTCGAGATAGCTGACCGCCAGTTCGCGGAACACATAGTCCAGAATGGACGTCGCGTTCTTGATCGAGTCATTGCCCTGCACCATGCCCGCCGGTTCGAACTTGGTGAAGGTGAAGGCGTCGACAAACTCCTCCAGCGGAACGCCGTATTGCAGGCCAACCGAGACCGCGATGGCGAAGTTGTTCATCATCGCCCGGAAGCCCGCGCCTTCCTTGTGCATGTCGATGAAAATTTCGCCAAGGCTGCCGTCCTGATATTCGCCGGTGCGCAGATAGACCTTGTGGCCGCCCACAACCGCCTTCTGGGTATAGCCCTTGCGGCGTTCCGGCAGCTTTTCGCGATGGCTGCGCACGATTTCCTTCACGACCACCTTTTCGATGATCTTTTCGGCCAGCACGATGGCCTTTTCCTGCGGGGTGCCGGTGGCGAGGATTTCCTCGGCTTCCTCGTCATCCTCGACCAGCGCGGCAGCCAGCGGCTGCGACAGTTTCGATCCGTCGCGATAGAGCGCGTTGGCCTTGATGCCAAGCGAATGCGACAGTTCATATGCCGCCAGCGTTTCCTCGATCGAGGCCGAATTCGGCATGTTGATCGTCTTGGAAATCGCGCCCGAGATGAAGCTCTGCGCTGCCGCCATCATGGTGATGTGGCTTTCGACCGACAGGAAGCGCTTGCCCTTCTTGCCGCAGGGGTTGGCGCAATCGAAGACCGGCAGATGTTCGGCCTTGAGGAAGGGCGCACCTTCCAGCGTCATGGTGCCGCAAACATGGTCATTGGCAGCGTCGATCTGCGCCTTGGTGAAGCCAAGGTGGCGCAGCAGGTCAAAGCCCGGATCGTTCAGCTTGTCGGCCGGGATGCCAAGGGTCTTCTGGCAGAACTCCTCGCCCAGCGTCCACTGGTTGAAGACAAAGCGGATGTCGAAGGCGGACGGCAGCGCCGCCTCGATCTTCTCGATCTCGCGCGGGCCGAAGCCGTGGCCGATCAGCGCGGTATGGTTGATGCCCGCGCAATTGCCGAGGCTGGCATGGCCCACGGCGTAAGCCACGATTTCCGCGATCTGACCCGAGGAATAGCCCAGCGTTTCCAGCGCCGCCGGAACCGACTGGTTGATGATCTTGAAATAACCGCCGCCAGCCAGTTTCTTGAACTTCACCAGCGCGAAATCCGGCTCGATCCCGGTGGTATCGCAATCCATCACCAGACCGATGGTGCCGGTGGGGGCGATGACGGTGGTCTGGGCGTTGCGGTAGCCGTGCTTTTCGCCAAGGCTCAGCGCCTCGTCCCAGGCCGATTTCGCCAGCGTCACCAGCTCAGCATCCGGGCAGTTGGCGGCATCCAGCGCCACGGGCGAGACGTTCACCGCCTCATAGCCCGAGACATGGCCATAGGCCGCGCGGCGGTGGTTGCGGATGACGCGCAGCATATGCGCGGCATTGCGGCTGTAGCCCGCGAAAGCCCCCAGCTCGCCCGCCATTTCGGCGCTGGTGGCGTAAGTCACGCCGGTCATCAGCGCGGTCAGAGCCCCACAGAGCGCGCGGCCCTCGACCGAGTCGTAGCCCAGACCCATGTTCATCAAGAGACCGCCGATATTGGCATAGCCAAGGCCCAGCGTGCGGAAATCATAGGACAGTTGCGCGATTTCCTTCGACGGGAACTGCGCCATCATCACGCTGATTTCCAGCGTCACGGTCCAGAGGCGCGTCGCATGCATATAGGCGGTCGCGTCGAACCGGCCCTCGCTGAAGAAGGTCAGCAGGTTCATCGAGGCAAGGTTGCAGGCCGTGTCATCGAGGAACATGTATTCTGAACAGGGGTTCGAGCCGCGGATCGGGCCATCTTCCGGGCAGGTGTGCCAGGCGTTGACGGTATCGTGGAACTGGATGCCCGGATCGGCGCAGGCCCAGGCGGCATGGCCAACCTGATCCCACAGCTCGCGCGCTTTCACGGTCTTGGCGGTCTTGCCATCGGTGCGGCGCACCAGCGCCCAGTCAGCATCGTCCTTCACCGCTTGCAGGAAGGCATCGGTGACGCGGACCGAGTTGTTGGAATTCTGGCCGGAGACCGAGATATAGGCCTCGCTGTCCCAATCGGTGTCATAGGTCGGGAATTCGATGCTGTCGAAGCCCTGCCGCGCATATTGCAGCACGCGGTTGATATAGGTTTCCGGGATCATCGCCTTCTTGGCGGCACGGATCGCGGTTTTCAGTGCCTCGTTTTTCGTGGCATCGCAGGCGTCGGTCACGCTGCCGTCCCAGCCACGGATTGCGGCGAAGATCGCGTTCAGGTGCTGTTCGTGCATCTTGGAGCCGGCCACCAGCGAGGCGACCTTTTGCTCCTCGATGACTTTCCAGTTGATGAATTCCTCGATATCCGGGTGATCCATGTCGCAGATCACCATCTTGGCGGCGCGGCGCGTGGTGCCGCCCGATTTGATCGCGCCCGCCGCGCGGTCCCCGATCTTGAGGAAGCCCATCAGGCCCGACGACTTGCCGCCGCCCGACAGTTTCTCGCCCTCGCCGCGCAGCGACGAGAAGTTGGTGCCGGTGCCGGAGCCGTATTTGAACAGACGCGCCTCGCGGACCCAGAGATCCATGATGCCGCCCTCGTTCACCAGATCATCGCTGACCGACTGGATGAAGCAGGCATGCGGCTGCGGATGTTCATAGGCGCTGTCCGAGCGGGTCAGTTTGCCGGATTTGTAATCGACATAGAAATGGCCCTGACCGGGGCCGTCGATGCCATAGGCCCAGTGCAGGCCGGTGTTGAACCACTGCGGCGAGTTCGGCGCTGCCATCTGGCGGGCCAGCATGAAGCGCATCTCGTCATAATAGGCGCGGGCGTCGGATTCAGAGGTGAAATAGCCACCCTTCCAGCCCCAGTAGGCCCAGGCGCCTGCCAGACGATCGAAGACCTGCTTGGCCGAGGTCTCGCCACCGAAACGGGCGTCTTCGGGCAGTGCGGCCAGCGCCTCGGAATCGGGAACCGAGCGCCACAGGAATTCGGGCACGCCCTTTTCCTTCACGCGCTTCAGGATCGCCGGAACCCCGGCCTTACGGAAGTATTTCTGCGCCAGAACGTCCGAGGCAACCTGGCTCCAGCCCTCCGGAACCTCGACCGCCTCATTGCGGAACACCACCTTGCCATCCGGGTTGCGGATTTCAGAGGTGGTGGTCGAGAAGGACATGGCGCCGTATGCGCCGGTGGTTTCCGTCGTGAACTTCCGCTCGATCTTCATTGGCCCCGCCGTCCTTTGTCACATCTGCATCTGGCGGGTTTCCCGCCGGTTATCATTGTGCGGCATCGCATCGGGCCGGACGCAAAGAGGGCCAGCCTTCCGGTTTGGCGGAAGGGCGCGCGGGCATGGCCTCGCGCATCTTGTGGCATTTTCCTCAGAGCGGCCCCGCTGACACCAGATTTGGTGTCTCATGACGCTGCGACGACAAATTGTCGGAAATCCCGGGGTCGATCAACGGAAAAATCAGCCGCCGGGGCCGCTAATTTGTGTTGACGGGAAATTTACCCACAACGGATAGATGCGCGCGGCGACTCAGCCTGCTGTGGATGAAACAGGGGATGGCTTGCGGATGATCCGGGGCGGGACGGTGAAAAGCCCGGAAATCCGGCAGGTTCCCGGCGGGTTCTGCCGGGGCACCTGAACTGTGGAAAACTTTCCCTTACCCTGCGTCACCCGCTATAAGGCTCCCAAAGACGCCTGCCGCCGCGTCATGCGGGTGTGACCTGCCTGCGACACCCTGCCCGACCCGCCCGCGGCTCAGGTGCGGCGGTTGACGAGGATGATTCCCGCCGCGACCAGTGCGGCCGATCCCAGAATCGACGGCCCCAGATGCTCTCCCATCAGGGCCCAGCCGAACAGCAGGCTCAGCACCGGGGTGAGGAAGGAGAAGCTCGCCACCGTGGCGGCGGAATAGCGCGACAGCAGCCAGAGCCAGGTGATGAAGCCGCCCGCCACCACGACCGCCGCCTGCAACACCAGCAACAGCCAGTGTTCGGGCCGGATCTCGCGGATCAGCGGCCCGAAGGCCGGGGAGATGATGAGCAAAAGCGGCGCCGAGACCGCGACCATCCACAGAAGCTGCGTCTCCGGTCCGACAGCGGCAAGGCGCGGCCTGCGGGCCAGAAAGGCCGTGGCAGCCCAGCCGATCGCCCCGCCCAGTGCGAAGAGATCCCCCGCAAGACTGCCCTGCCCGCCGCTGCCCGTCCGGTCCAGAATGGCCCAGGCCGTGCCCGCGAAGGCCAGCACGAGGCCGACCCCGCGCAGCGGGCTGAGCCGCTCTCCCGGCAGGCCGAAATGGGCGGCAAGGCCCAGCCAGACCGGCATCGAGTAGAAGATGATGACCGCGCGGCTGATGGTCGTGAGGTCCAGCGCCACAAAGAGGCACAGGAACTCCAGCGCGAAGACCGCGCCGATCAGCAGGCCCGGCAGCAACGTGCCGGGCGTGTAGCGCGGAGGCTTGCCGCGCCAGATCATCCAGCCCGCGACGAAAGGCACCGCCAACGCGGACCGCAGCCCGGCAAAGAATACCGGCTGCAAGCCCTGGTTGGTCAGCTTCACGACGACCTGGTTCACCGCAAGCAGCAGCGAGATGCCCAGCAGGATCGCCAGCCCCTGCCCGTCCAGCCTTCTCTTTTCCATCGGCCCGTCTCCTGTGCCCGCCGCGCCAGTGGTGGCGGGCGGCGCGGGCGGATGCAAGGCCCTTCCTTTGCCACTTTGGCACTGGAGACTGCCGTGGCCTTCCCCTACAGATCGACGGGACGGCTTCTGGCCGGGAGAAACCGGAAAGGGCCTGCGATGACCGATACCCGCGACAACCTGCGCGGCATCCTTCTGATGGTCGCGGCCATGGCGGGTTTCGCCATCGAGGACATGTTTATCAAATGGGCGGCGGCGGGGCTGCCGACCGGGCAGATCATGCTGATGCTCGGCACCTCCGGCGGGCTGGTCTTTGGCCTTTTCGCACGGTTCCGGGGGGAGCCCATCTTTACCCGCCGCCTCTGGCATCCCGCCGTGGTGCTGCGCAATCTGGGCGAGATGACCGGCACGCTGGGCTTTGTCACCGCGCTTGCACTGACGCCCCTCACCACCGCCACCGCGATCTTTCAGGCCACCCCGCTGGCGGTGACGCTGGGGGCGGCGCTGTTTCTGGGGGAAAAGGTCGGCTGGCGGCGGTGGAGCGCCATTCTGGTGGGTTTTGTCGGCGTGATGATCATCATCCGGCCGGGGTTCGAGGGCTTTCGCCTCGCCTCGCTCTGGTCGGTGCTGGCCGTGGTCGGTCTGTCCGTGCGCGATCTGGCGACACGCCGCATTCCCGCCGATATCAGCACGGCGCAGATTTCGGCCTGGGGCTTCATGACGCTGATCCTGCTGGGCCCGATGATGCTGGCGGTCACGGGCGGCGCGCGGATGCCCGCACCTGCGGAAGCCGGTTACATGCTGGGGGCACTGGTCTTCGGCATCGCCGCCTACTGGGCCATCGTGCAGGCGATGCGGCTGGGCGAAGTGTCGGTCATCACCCCCTTCCGCTATTCCCGGCTGGTCTTCGCGCTGATCGTCGGTATCGTGGTCTTCGCCGAAAGCCCCGACCTGCCGACCCTTGCCGGGGCCGCGCTGATTATCGGATCGGGGCTTTATGCCTTTGCACGCGAGCGTTTGCGCAAACGATCCCTTCCCACACCGGGCGACGCGCGCTAAAGACGCGGCCGAGAGCACCGCTTCCCCACAAAGGAACTCGCCATGAGCACGATTATCGACATTCACGCCCGCGAAATCCTCGACAGCCGCGGCAATCCCACGATTGAAGTGGACGTGACGCTGGAAAGCGGCGCAATGGGCCGCGCGGCGGTGCCCTCGGGCGCCTCGACCGGCGCGCATGAAGCCGTCGAAAAGCGCGACGGCGACAAGTCGCGCTATATGGGCAAGGGCGTGCTGGAGGCGGTGGCCGCCGTCAACGGCGAGATCGCCGAAGAGCTGATCGGGTTCGACGCGACCGAACAGGTCGGCATCGACCGCACCATGATCGAACTGGACGGCACCCCGAACAAGGGCCGCCTTGGCGCCAATGCCATTCTGGGTGTCTCGCTGGCCGTCGCGAAAGCCGCCGCCGAATATACCGCGCAGCCGCTGTTCCGCTATGTCGGCGGCACCTCTGCCCGCGTGCTGCCGGTTCCGATGATGAACATCATCAACGGCGGCGAACATGCCGACAACCCGATCGACATTCAGGAATTCATGATCATGCCGGTCGCCGCCGCGAATATCCGCGAAGCGGTGCGCATGGGCTCGGAAGTCTTCCACACGCTGAAGAAAGAGCTGTCGGCGGCGGGCCTCTCGACCGGCATCGGTGACGAGGGTGGCTTTGCGCCGAACCTGTCCTCCACCCGCGTCGCGCTGGATTTCATACTGAAATCCATTGAAAAGGCCGGCTATCGTCCGGGCGAGGACATCTATCTCGCCCTCGACTGTGCCTCGACCGAATATTTCCGGGGTGGCAAGTATGAAATGAAAGGCGAAGGCCTGTCGCTGACCTCGGCTGAGAATGTCGACTATCTGGCGAAGCTTTGCGCCGATTATCCGATCATCTCGATCGAGGATGGCTGCGCCGAGGATGACTGGGACGGCTGGAAACTGCTTACCGAGACGCTGGGCAACAAGGTACAGCTGGTCGGCGACGACCTGTTCGTCACCAACCCGCGCCGTCTGGCCGAAGGCATCGCCAAGGGCGTTGCGAACTCGATGCTGGTGAAGGTGAACCAGATCGGCTCGCTGACCGAGACGCTGCAGGCCGTCGATATGGCGCATCGCGCGCGCTACACGAACGTCATGTCGCACCGTTCGGGCGAGACCGAGGACAGCACCATCGCCGACCTCGCCGTGGCCACCAACTGCGGGCAGATCAAGACCGGCAGCCTCGCGCGGTCGGACCGGCTGGCGAAATACAACCAGCTGATCCGCATCGAGGAAATGCTGGGCGAAGTCGCCGAATACGCAGGCCGCAGCATCCTGAAGGCCTGAGCCGCTTCTGCCGGAAATAGCAAACGGGCGCCCTGCGGGGCGCCCGTTTCGTTTTGCTGCTTGCCCCGCTCAATGCGCCAGCATTTCGGCCACGATCTGCGATTCCGTCAGATCGGCGGGGTAATAGGTGGGCCAGTTGGTCAGCTCCTCCAGCAGCGCCGCGCGATCATTGCCCCAGTAAAGGTGATAATGCCCCGCCTTCACCGGCGCGATGGCATGGTCGCTGAACTGGATGAAGGCCGGCGCCCCGGCATCGCCCGCCACTTTGCGGAAGACATAGCGCACACCGCGATTGCCCTTCTCATAGGTCAGGATTTCATAGCCGTCATCGGCATAGCTGCCCGACACCGTGCCCGCTGCGCTGTGAAAGCTCACCTTGTCGCCATGAATCTCGATCCGGTCCACGTCGGTCCTGTATCCGGTCTCGTAATAGGCGCGGTAGTCAGCGGCGGTCTTTTCACCGTGTTCGGCCTTGTGCTGCATCACCGGGTCCAGCGCCCCGCCCATCAGCAACGGATAGACCGATTGCCAGTCACCTTCCCAGTCGGACAGTGCCCTTGCGGCAATCTGGCTGTCTTCGAAATAGCCCTTGTAGACGGCATCATCCGTCGCATGCGCATGCGCGTGGCCGTGGTCATGGGGGGCCTTCTGCTGCGCAACCGCGGGCGCGGCCAGCGCCAGTATCGCCAGGCTGGCGAATGCCCCGATCCGGGTCATTGAGTGTTTCCGCATGTCCTGTTCCTTCATTCCGGGCTGTCCTCTGGTCTTCAGTCGAGTCGCGTATTGATATGTTATCTTATAACAAATCTTGCTTGAGATACCCGCCTCCAACAGACAGCGCAACCCCATGCAACGGTTTCCTTCCGCCCCTTGCCGTGGCACAACGGGCCATGGCGCGCCTCATCCTTCTGAACAAACCCTACGACGTGATGTGTCAGTTCTCCGGCGATGGCAGTCGGGCGACGCTGGCGGATCTGGTGCCGGTGGCGGGGGTTTACCCGGCCGGGCGGCTGGATCGCGACAGCGAGGGGCTGGTTTTGCTGACCGATGATGGGCGGTTGCAGGCGCGGATCGCCGATCCGGCGCATCGCATGGCCAAGACCTATCTCGCGCAGGTCGAGGGCGTGCCGGACGAACCCGCGCTGGCTGCCCTGCGCGCGGGCGTCACGCTGAATGACGGGCCGACCCGCCCGGCTGCGGCGCGGGCAATTGCGGCGCCGGACTGGCTCTGGCCCCGCGTGCCGCCGATCCGCGAGCGGAAATCGGTGCCCGATGCCTGGATCGAGCTGACGCTGCGCGAGGGCCGGAACCGCCAGGTGCGCCGGATGACCGCCGCCGTGGGTCTGCCGACGCTGCGCCTGATCCGCTGGGCGGTCGGAGACTGGAGCATCGACGGCCTCGCCCCCGGCGAATGGCGTGAGGTCGAGGTGCCGATGCCCGCCGCCCCCTACCGCAAGCCGCATCCGAAAGGCCCCCGCCATGACCGAAGCGCAACGCCTCATCGCCGCCCTCGGGCTTGAGCCTCACCCCGAAGGCGGGTGGTATCGGCAGACCTGGGTTGACGACACCAGCCCCGGCCGGCCCAGCGGCACCGCCATTCATTTCCTGCTGAAAGCGGGGGAGCGCAGCCACTGGCACCGGGTGGACGCAACGGAGATCTGGCACTGGCATGCCGGGGCACCGCTGATCCTGTCGCTGGCAGAAACCACCGAAGGACCGGCGCGCGACATCCGGCTGGGGCCGGATGTGCTGGCAGGCGACGCGCCGCAGGTCATCGTGCCCGCCCATCACTGGCAGGCGGCAGCCCCGACCGGCGACTGGACGCTGGTGTCCTGCACCGTCTCACCCGGTTTCCGGTTCGAAGGCTTCACGCTGGCCCCGCCCGGCTTCGATATTCCGCGAGCCTGAGCGCAATTGTGCCGGTGACAAGTTCGTCATGGTGACGGACCTGCCGAAGTTCTAGGCAGGAAGCATGAACACCGATACCGACTCGCCGCGCGGCCTTGCCTTCGCTCTGGGCGCCTACATGCTGTGGGGCGTCCTGCCCATCTACATGAAGGCGCTGTCTCATGTGCCCGCCGCAGAGGTGCTGGCGCATCGGGTGATCTGGTCGGTGCCGGTGGCGGGTGCAGTACTGATCTGGCTGGGCCGCACGGCGGATCTGACTGCCGCACTGCGCAGCCCGCGTATGCTGGCAATGGGCGGGCTGACCGCCACGATCATCTCGATCAACTGGGGCATTTATATCTGGGCGATCCAGAACGGGCATACGCTGGATGCGGCGCTTGGCTATTACATCAACCCGCTGGTGACCGTCTTTCTTGGCGCCGCGACGCTGGGCGAGCGGCTGAACCGCTGGCAGACGGCGGCGCTTGCGCTGGCAGCCTGCGCGGTGGCGGTGCTGACGTGGGAGGCCGGACGCCTGCCCCTGCTTGCGCTGAGCCTGACCGCGAGCTGGGCCGCATATGCCTGGTTCAAGAAACAACTGCCCATCGGTCCCAATCAGGGTTTCATGCTGGAGGTGGTGCTGCTGTCGCCCTTCGCCCTGGCCTGGATCGTCTGGCTGGCGATCACCGGACAGGGCCACTTCGCCAGCGGCGATCTGACGAACTCACTGATGCTGGCCTCGGCGGGGCTGGTAACGGCAGTGCCGCTGATCCTTTACGCCAACGGGGCCAAGCTTCTGCGGCTGACGACCATCGGCATCCTGCAATATGTCAGCCCGACGATGATCTTCCTTGTTGCGGTCTTCCTGTTTCACGAACCGTTCAGCACCGCCAAGGCCGTGGCTTTCCCGATGATCTGGGCGGCGCTGGCAGTCTATACTTTCGGAATGATGCGCGCGCGGCGCGCGCTGGCCTGAGAAACAGGCCTAGGCACCGGGCCGCGAGATGCGGCCTCCGCCCACCAGCGCCGGAACGCCCGTAGTGGCAGGCCCCGAGGTCGGCAGCCCGCGCGCCACCCGCACGGCAAGGTAGGCGAAAGCCTGCGCCTCCAGCATGTCACCGTCCAGACCCGCGGCCTCGACCGGCTCGACCACGCAGCCGGGCATCAGCTCGGCCAGATAGGCCATCAGCGTGGCATTGTGCCGCCCGCCTCCACCAACCAGAAGGCGCGTCACCGGCCGGGGGAAATGTTCGGCCCCGCGCGCAACCGCCGCTGCCGCCGCGCGGGTCAGCGTGGCCACCGCATCGGCGTCGGGCAGCTCCGCCACAGCCGAGATCAGATCGTGGAAATCGTTTCGGTCCAGAGACTTGGGCGGCATTCGCAGGAAGTAGCGATGCGCAAGGAAGCCATCGACAATCTGCCGCTGCCAGCGACCGGAGGCAGCGAGCACACCGCCCTCGTCGCGCGGCTGGCCGGTGCGGGCCTGCACCAGATCGTCAATCGGTGCATTGGCCGGGCCGGTATCGAAGGCGAGACAGGCACCCTCCGCCTCGGGCCCCGGCTGCGCGGGGTCAACCCATGTGACATTGCCGACCCCCCCGAGGTTCAGGAAGGCCAGCGGCTCGGTCGCGCCGATATGACGGGCCAGCGCGAAATGGAAGAAAGGCACCAGCGGCGCCCCCTGCCCGCCCAAAGCCACATCGGCGCTGCGGAAATCCCAGACCACCGGCACACCCAATACCTCGGCCAGTACGGCGCCATCACCGGCCTGATGCGTGCCCAGACCACCCGGATCATGCGCCAGCGTCTGCCCGTGAAACCCCACCAGCGCCGCCGATCCGAACTGGCTGAGCAATTCGGCATGGGCGGTTTCCACCACCTCGGCCGCAGGCTCCACTTCGGCCGCACCGGGCCAGAGGCCAAGGGCCGCACGGATCACCGCGCGTTCGTCCTCGTCATAGGGGCGATAGCCGCTTTCGCCAAAGTCGAGAATGCGTTCGCCATCCGTCAGCACCAGCGCCGCATCGACGCCATCCAGCGACGTGCCCGACATCGCCCCCAATGCCCAGACCGGCCCCGCCTTCAACATGGCTTCCCCTTGTTCGCCTGCACCGCTATACCGCGTCACGGCGTCATAAAACACGAGAGTCCGATGACCTACCACCCGAAATCCGACTTCATGCGCGTGATGATCGAGCGCGGCTACCTCGCCGACTGCACCGATTATCAGGGCCTGGACGAAGCCTTGGTCAAGGGGGTGGTGCCTGCCTATATCGGCTATGACGCCACGGCCGCCTCGCTGCATGTCGGCCACCTGCTGAACATCATGATGCTGCGCTGGCTGCAAAAGACCGGGCACAAGCCGATCACGCTGATGGGCGGCGGCACCACCAAGGTGGGCGACCCCTCGTTCCGCGCCGATGAACGCCCGCTGCTGACCCCCGAAAAGATCGACGAGAACATCGCCGGGATGAAGCAGGTCTTTGCCCGCTATCTGGATTATTCCGATGCGCCGGGCGGCGCCATCATGCTCAACAATGCCGAGTGGCTGGACCACCTGAACTACCTCGATTTCCTGCGCGACATCGGGCGGCATTTCAGCGTGAACCGGATGCTGAGCTTTGAATCAGTGAAATCGCGGCTGGACCGGGAACAATCGCTGTCCTTCCTCGAATTCAACTACATGATCCTGCAAGCCTATGATTTTCTGGAACTGAACCGCCGCTACGGCTGTCTGTTGCAGATGGGCGGGTCGGATCAGTGGGGCAATATCGTCAATGGCATCGACCTGACGCGCCGCGTGCTGGATCAGGAGATCTATGGCCTGACCTCGCCGCTGCTGACCACCTCGGACGGCAAGAAGATGGGCAAGTCGGCCTCCGGCGCGGTCTGGCTGCGCGGCGACATGCTGAGCCCTTACGAATTCTGGCAGTTCTGGCGCAACACCACCGATGCCGATGTGGGCCGCTTCCTGAAGCTTTACACCGATCTTCCGGTGGAAGAATGCACCCGTCTGGGCGCGCTGGCCGGATCGGAAATCAATTCGGCAAAGATCATCCTCGCCAATGAGGTGACAACGCTGCTGCACGGGGCAGAGGCTGCACAAGCCGCCGAAGCCACCGCGCGCGAAGTGTTTGAAAAGGGTGGTATCGGGGCCGATCTGCCGACGGTGGCACTGAATGTCACGGATCTGGCGGATGGCATCACCGCAGCGCAGCTTTTCGTGCGTGCGGGGCTTGCGCCTTCGGGGAAAGAGGCCAAGCGCCTGATCGCCGAGGGCGGCGCCCGTGTGAATGACGATCCGGTGCTGGATGCGGGCCACAAGTTCCATGCGGCCGATTTCGCCGAGCCGCTGAAGCTGACCGCCGGCAAGAAGCGTCACGCGCTGGTGACGTTCAGCTGAGCTGCCAAAGGCCCTGCCCCGAAGATTTCGGGACAGGGCAAATCTTTCTCAGACCAGAAGCTGATCGACGACCGCTTCCACCTGCGCGACAGTCAGGTTGATATTGTCGAGAATGATGGTGCCGCCATCCAGTTTCAGAATCGTATCGCCCCTGGCGTGCGAAACCGTGTAATCGCCCTCGATCACCAGCCTGTCCTGCACCCGCTGGAAGCTGGAAACCACGTCGCGCCCGAAATTGCCGGTGAACACGAAATGATCCGCTCCGGCATCGCCGGTCAGACGGTCATTCCCCGCGCCGCCGTTGAGCGTGTCATTGCCGGTGCCGCCAAACAGGATGTCCTTCCCGGAACCACCGGAAATGGAATCGTTGTCGTTGTTGCCATAGAGCCGGTCGGCGCCGCGCCCGCCGTCAATGGTATCCGCGCCGGTTCCGCCCGTAATGCTGTCGTTGCCACCAAGATCGCCGCCCAGCAGGTCGTTGCCGGTCCCGCCGTCAATCGTGTCGTTGCCCTTGCTGTCATAGATCACATCGTTGCCGCCACCGGCGAGGATGCGATCATTGCCCAGCCCGCCCTGCGCGGAGTCCGCACCGGCAAGAAGTTTGAGCGTCAGCGGCGCGACCATATGGAAGGTGCTGGTGTCGGAAAGATAGAACTCGTCCGCCTTGGCCGTGCCCTTGATCGTCCATTCCATATTGGCAATGGCGGTGCGCAGGCTGGACGCGTTGGCGAAGGCGCCCCCTTCCTCGGTGTCGATCACCAGCCCGAGGTTGCTGATGCTGCCCAGCGCCTTGAGCGTGGAGGGCACGAGAAAGCGAATGGACTGGAGCGTGCCACCCGTCAGGTCGCTGAGGATATCCGCTTCCGACGTCCAGGAAAGATCCGTCCCCGCGAACACCACCCGGATGTTCTGGTTCTCGACCACGATACGGTCGGCGGAGGCGGCTGTGATTGTAAGACCTTGATAAACCGATGACAAATACGCACCAAACTGGGCAAGCCCTGAAATTCCCTGCATCACAGGCATGTCTAATCCTTTCCAGAAAGACTTGGCCCGCAGCCTATGGCTGCGGGCCTGATTTCGTCAACGATTCCTGTGGTGTCACTCCTGGACGGTGACTTTCACCATGCGGTCCGGGGTGCTGACCGAACCGTTCGGCCCGTCACCCTTGCGGATCGCATCCACCACATCCATGCCCGAGATCACCCGGCCGACGACTGTATATTGCCCGTCCAGATGCGGCGCCGGGGCGAACATGATGAAGAACTGGCTGTTGGCCGAATTCGGGTCCATCGACCGCGCCATGCCGACAACGCCGCGATCAAACGGCACCGACGAGAACTCGGCCGGAAGGTCCGGCAGGTTCGAGCCGCCCATACCCGCCTGTGCGCTGCCACCGTTCTTGCCGAACTGCACGTCGCCGGTCTGCGCCATGAAGCCGTCAATGACGCGGTGGAAGACCACATCGTCATATTCGCCCGCTTTGGCCAGCGCCACGATCTGCGCCACATGCCTGGGCGCCACATCGGACAGCAGGTCCACCACGATCTCGCCCCTGGCCTGGCCATCGACGTCGATCACGAGGTTCGGGCCCGGCCCGTCGGTTTCGGCCAGAACGGGGGTGGCGGCCAGCAGCAGGGCCGCAATCAGGGCCTTAGGCGACATCGGCAGCCACCACGACCTTGATCATGCGGTCCGGGTTGGCCGGCGGCTCGCCACGCATGATCTTGTCGACATGTTCCATCCCCGAGATGACCCGGCCGTAAACGGTATACTGGCCGTTCAGGAAATGGTTGTCCTTGAAGTTGATGAAGAACTGGCTGTTGGCCGAATTCGGGTTCTGCGACCGTGCCGCGCCCAGCGTGCCCCGGTCATGCGGGAGCTTCGAAAACTCGGCCGGAAGGTCCGGCAGGTCCGAACCACCCGTCCCCGCGCGGCGCAAGTTGAAGTTGTTTTCCATATTGCCGTTTTCCACATCGCCCGACTGGGCCATGAAGCCCTCGATCACACGGTGGAAGCAGACGTTGTCATAGGCACCGGCACGGGCCAGTTCCTTCATGCGCTCGCTGTGCTTCGGCGCGACATCGGGCAGCAGTGCGATCACCACGTCGCCGTCCTTCAGCGTCATGATGATGGTGTTTTCCGGGTCTTTGATCTCGGCCATCTCGGTCGGTCTCCTTCTATCCGGGGCGCAAGGTAATGGCGCGGGCGCGCAAGGGAAAGGGCAAACCCGCGTGATCGGTTGACGCGGCGCACGCTTCGGCGGAAAGAAGGGCAACCGCTTGCGAGGAGGCTCTGATGGCTTGGAAGACACTCGACGACATGGATCTGGCCGGCAAGACCGTGCTGACCCGCGTGGACATCAACGTGCCGATGGAGAACGGCGTGGTGACCGACGCGACCCGGATCGAGAAGATCGTGCCCACGGTGAAGGATATTCAGGCCCGGGGTGGCAAGGTCGTGCTGCTGGCGCATTTCGACCGGCCCAAGGGCAAGGTCGTGCCGGAGATGAGCCTTGGTCATGTGCAGGAGGCACTGGCGCAGGCGCTGGGTTGCAAGGTGGTCTTTGCCGCCGATTGCGTGGGCGATGTGGCCAAGGCCGCGATTGATGCCGCCAGCCCCGGTGACGTGGTGCTGCTGGAGAACACCCGCTTCCATGCCGGCGAGGAAAAGAATGACGCCGATCTGGCCAAGGCCATGGCGGCGCTTGGCGATGTCTTTGTGAACGACGCCTTTTCCGCCGCGCACCGGGCCCATGCCTCGACCGCGGGGATCGCGCATCTGCTGCCCGCAGCCGCCGGCCGGTTGATGGAGGCGGAGCTGCGCGCGCTGGAATCCGCGCTTGGCAAGCCGGTACGGCCAGTGGTGGCCGTGGTGGGCGGCGCCAAGGTTTCGACCAAGCTTGACCTGCTGGGCAACCTTGTCTCGAAGGTCGATCATCTGGTGATCGGCGGCGGCATGGCCAATACCTTCCTCGTGGCCAAGGGCACCGAGGTCGGCAAGAGCCTCGCCGAACGCGACATGGCCGAGACCGCCCGCGCCATCATGGCCAAGGCCGGGGCGGCGGGCTGCACCATCCACCTGCCGCTGGATGTGGTGGTTGCGCGCGAATTCAGGGCGGGTGCCGCGAATGAAACCGTGGCCGTAGATGCCTGCCCGGCCGATGCGATGATCCTGGACGCAGGCCCTGCGACGGTGGCCGCGCTGGAGGGCGTGTTCACTGGTGCAAAAACGCTGATCTGGAACGGCCCGCTGGGTGCCTTTGAAATCGAGCCCTTCGACGCCGCGACCAATGCCGCCGCACGGTCGGTGGCCGCGCTGACGAAGGCGGGCAAGCTGGTGTCGGTGGCCGGGGGTGGCGATACGGTGGCGGCACTGAACAAGGCGGGCGCGGCGGGTGATTTCAGCTTCATCTCCACCGCCGGGGGCGCCTTCCTCGAATGGATGGAAGGCAAGGAACTACCCGGCGTCGCCGCCCTGATGTGACGCCTCCGCCACCTCCCCTGCTCAGGTGATTGACAGGATCGGGGTGACTGCGCCAGCACTTCATACAGGCCCTGCCGGAGACCGGCGGGGCCTTTTTCGAATCCATATTCAAGGCATCGCCATGGCGCTTACGGGCTTCCCCAATTTCCCCACCTTTCCAAATGTCTGGCAGGGCACTGACCGCAACGAAAAGAAGAACGGCACCAAGGGTGTCGATCAGTATTTCGGCATGGATGGCAACGACACGCTGTATGGCGCGGGCGGCAATGACATCCTTGACGGCAACCGTGGCAACGACAAGCTTTATGGCGGTGCGGGGCACGACACGCTGACCATTCTGGGGTCGGATACGCTCAGCGGCGGCACGGGTTTCGACTTCTTCGAAGTGGTGGGCATCAAATATGACATGCGGCTGCCCTCGAACAGCTCGGTCATCACCGACTTCACCGCGAAAGGCGCCAGTCACGACATCCTGCAACTGGCGAATTTCAACTTCAAATGGAAGGATCGCGATGCCGACCTGTCGGACGGTTTCTCGTTCCAGCGCAAGGGCAAGGATACACTGATCACCGCCGAGGATGCGGGCGGCAATGTCTACAAAATCCTTGTGAAGAACGTGCTGCCCGGCGCGCTGACCACCAAGAATGTGCAGCTGATCGACAAACCGGACTTCGGCCTGGCCGCCGCGACCGAGGCTGGCGAGGACTGGACGGGAACCCGCAAGGCTGACAACCACCGGGGGGGCGCGGGGAATGATTTCATCATGGGGCGCGGCGGCAATGACACGCTGCTCGGGATGGGCGGTGACGATTCGCTGAATGGCGAAAAGGGCGCCGATCTGCTGCGCGGCGGGCGCGGCGACGACCGGCTGTATGTTTCGGGCGGGGACAATGCCTATGGCGGCGCCGGGTCCGACATGTTTGTCTTTGCCTCGCATGACCAGCTTCCCACCATGACCGATGTGGGCACCGGCCATGTCCGTGACTTCGACGCGGCCAAAGACCGTGTGGAACTGACCATGTTCGGACTGGACTGGGAGGGCCGCGACGCCGGGCTGGAAGACGGCTGGCAGCTGCGCAAGGTGTCGAATGGCTGGAGGGTGGATATTGCCGACGGGGATGCGGGCCGCATCTCTTTCGTGCTCCACACCACCGCCGAAGCGCTGGACGAAACCCATTTCGTCTTCGGTTTCGCCTGAAAGCAAACGGCCCGCCGGATCGGCGGGCCATTCAATCCGGTGCCGGTGGGTTCAGCCCAGCGGCATCTCGTCGCCAAGCATACGCAGCCGGTCAGCCAGCGTATCCAGATCGGTCCAGTTCAGCACGCGGATGGAATCGCGCCCAAAGTCGATGACGACATCGCCGCCCCGCACCTCGGCATAGGTATCCAGCAGGTCGCGTGCATTCTCCATCCCTTCCCAGCGCACCGCTGCGATGTAGATGGAATCATCGACCGTCATATCGCCGATCACGTCCTGGCCGTTATGGGTGCCGAAGACGAAGGAATCCGCCCCGGCCCCGCCGCGCAGGCGGTCATTGCCGCGCCCGCCGTCCAGCACATCATCGCCGCCATTGCCCATCAGCATATCGCTGCCCCTGCCGCCCGACAGCGTATCGGCCCCGAAGCCGCCCGACAGCGTATCGTTGCCCGCATCGCCGCGAAGGTTGTCGAGACCGGCATTGCCCTGAATCAGATCATGGCCGAACCCGCCATGCAGCGAGTCATTGCCCTGAAGGCCGCGAAGGGTGTCATCACCGGCGAAACCGCGCAGGACATCGCGGAAGCCCGATCCGGTCATCGCGTCACCATCCGCAAACAGGAAGCGGAAAGCATCGAGACCGTTCGACCCGTCCAGCGCATCAACCAGATCCGCAGCAGACAGTTCAAGCCCCCGGATGCGCAGCACCGGATTGCCCAGCACCTGAAGGTCCAGGCCGGTCACGATGCCAGTGGCATCATTCGCACCGTTGATCGTGTAGTCGCCGTCCAGCACAACCCGGTTGCCGCCCAGACGCAGCGACACATCCGTAGGATCAGCGGTGTTGAGGGTACCGAAAGCGGCATCGTCATAGCGCGACAGATCCAGTCCGCGCACGAGGAATTTGGTCGGTGCAAGGGTGACCATAACTTGAACTCCAATAATGGCACTTGGCCGGAAAACTTAACAAATCGTTAAATCTCCCCTGCGGCCGGGTCAAGAAAACCGGGATGAAGCGCGCGGTTTCTGCGCCGCCTTCCCGAACCGCGCAGCGGGCTCCGCGACAATCGCCAGCCCCACCCCGTGATCTGCAATAAACCCGGAACAATCCGCCCGCAGCATGGCCGAATCGACCGTGCTGTGGGCCGCTTGCAACAGTCACGCGCGGACCGGGCCGGGGCGATTCACATAGTGATTCGGCTGTGTCATATTGGCCAAACCCTCCCGCCGAACGAGGAGGGACGAGGCAGATCGACCATGAATGCGCACCGCCCTTCCATTGGCAGCCTGATGATCTTCGCCCTGGCGCTCACGCTGGGCGGCTATTTTACCTTTGCCGCCGTGCAGGGCGATTACGGCGTGTTCCGCCGCGTACAGATCAATGCCGAGGCCGAGGCGCTGATTGCCGAACGTGACCGGCTGCGCGCCGAACTGGCCGAATTGCAGAACCGCACCCTGCGCTTGTCCGACGCCTATCTGGATCTCGACCTGCTGGATGAGCAGCTGCGCGATGTGCTGGGATATGTCCGCGCCGACGAGCTGGTGATCCGCTAGGTATTTGCCGAAATTTAAGGGGCCAAGGGGCTGGCATCGCCTGCCTGCGCTGACGCTGCGGCGGCAGGCCCTTCCGAAGACCGCCCTGTCCCGCCACACCGATCCCGCCTCGCCATTTTCACCCCTCGAACTGACGCCGCCGGCGCAAGGGCGCAGGGAAGCCCACGCCGCAGCGCGGCGAGAGTTTTACTTGCCAGACCCCTTATTTCTCCGATATTGTGCAGATAGTTTAATGCTGAACTATTTTGCCACATGGGAGGGAGCCGCATGGCCACCAAGAAGGCACCTGAGAGACCCAACGTCTCGAAAGAGGAACTTCTGAAATATTACCGTGAAATGCTGCTGATCCGCCGATTCGAGGAAAAGGCCGGGCAGCTTTACGGGATGGGGCTGATCGGCGGCTTCTGTCACCTGTATATCGGGCAGGAAGCGGTGGTCGTCGGGCTGGAGGCCGCGGCCAAGGAAGGCGACAAGCGCCTGACCTCGTATCGCGACCACGGACATATGCTGGCCTGCGGCATGGACCCGAAGGGCGTGATGGCCGAACTGACCGGGCGCATTGGCGGCTACTCCAAGGGCAAGGGCGGCTCGATGCACATGTTCAGCCGCGAGAAGCACTTCTACGGCGGGCATGGCATCGTGGGCGCGCAGGTGCCGCTGGGCGCCGGGCTTGCCTTCTCGGACTGGTACAAGGGCAATGACAACGTCACCTTCACCTATTTCGGCGATGGTGCGGCGAACCAGGGCCAGGTCTACGAGACCTACAACATGGCCGAGCTCTGGAACCTGCCGGTGATCTTCGTCATCGAGAACAACCAGTATGCCATGGGCACCAGCATGAAGCGCGCCACCAAATCGGTCACGCTTTATGGCCGGGGCGAGGCTTACGGCATTCCGGGCGAACAGGTCGACGGCATGGATGTGATGGCGGTGAAGGCAGCCGCCGAAAAGGCCGTGGCACACTGCCGGGCGGGCAAGGGCCCGTATATCCTTGAAATGATGACCTACCGCTATCGCGGCCATTCGATGTCGGACCCGGCGAAATACCGGACCCGCGAGGAGGTCGAGAAGATCAAGACCGAGAAGGACTGCATCGAGCATGTCCGCGACCTGCTGACCCAGGGCGGCCTTGCATCGGATGATGAGCTGAAAGCCATCGACAAAGAGATCAAGGCCATCGTGAACGAGGCGGCCGAATTCTCGAAAGACAGCCCCGAACCGCCGCTCGAAGAGCTGTGGACGGATATCTACGCATAAGGGAGGGGAAAGATGGCTACGCAAGTTCTTATGCCCGCGCTTTCTCCGACCATGGAGGAAGGCACGCTGGCCAAATGGCTGGTGAAGGAAGGCGATACGGTCAAATCCGGCCAGATCCTCGCCGAGATCGAAACCGACAAGGCCACGATGGAATTCGAGGCGGTGGATGAAGGCATCATCGGCAAGCTGCTGGTGGCCGAAGGCACG
>NZ_LJSC01000011.1:0-87409 GCF_001303875.1 Gemmobacter sp. LW-1
GCCGAGGTGGTGCGGCGTTACCGGCTGATGCTGGTGCGGGGCGCCAGCCGGTTGCGGGCCGTCGAGGCGCCGCCGGTCACGCGGCGGCATCGGGCGACGGCGGGCGATGTGGTGGTTGACCGCTTTCGCCAGCCCTATGCCAATTTCTTCGCCATCGAAGAATACGATCTGCGTTATCGCCGCTTTGACGGTCGCATGAGTGAACAGATCAACCGCGCGGTCTTTGTCTCGGGCGATGCGGTGACGGTGCTGCCCTATGATCCCGTGCGCGACCGGGTGCTGCTGATCGAACAGTTCCGCGCCGGTCCCTACGGGCGGGGCGATCCGCAGCCCTGGCTGCTGGAGGCCATCGCAGGACGCATCGACCCGGACGAGACGCCGGAACAGGCCGCCCGGCGTGAGGCGGTGGAAGAAGCGGGCCTGCATCTGGGCGCGCTGGAGAAAGTGGGCGCCTATTACCCTTCGCCGGGGGCAAAAAGCGAATACCTCTATTCCTATGTTGCGCTTTGCGATCTGCCCGACGGGGTGGAGGGCGTGTTTGGCGTCGAGGGCGAGGCGGAAGATATCCGCGGCCATCTGGTCGGCTTCAAGGAATTCATGGCGCTGGTCACCTCGGGTGAGGTGGACAACGGGCCGCTGCTGGTGACGGCGCTTTGGTTGCAGCGCGAAAGGGCGCGGCTGCGCGGGGCTTAGCCCGGTGGCGGATCAGGGGCCGTAGATGCGCTGCTCGGGCGGGGTTTCCGCCAGAAGTGTATCGAGGATGGCCAGAAACGCCGCCTCGGCCCGGTTCCGTCGTGCGCGCGGGTTGCGGGCCAGATAGACGTCGATGGCGGGCGGATCGTCCTGCGGCGGCAGGCGCCACAGGCGCCCGGCGCGCAGATCCTCCTCCACCACATGCAACGGCAAAGGCCCGATGCCGAGGCCCGCAAGGATCATCCGCCGCACCTCCTCCAGATGGGTGGACTGGCCGACCGGGCCGGAAAGCCCGGCCCGCTGGCGCAGTTCAGTCACGGCGGCCAGCGCATCGCCCATCCGATCGGTCTGGAAACTGACGGCGGTGTGGCCCGCGAGGTCCGCCAGTGTCAGGCCGGACCGGGCATAAAGCGGGTGCGGCGGCCCGCAGAACAGACCGAAGAACTCGCGATAGAACACTTCGGTTTGCAGATCGCTGCGCGGATCGGTCATCAGACAGATGGCAAGGCTGGCCTGGCCCTCGGCCAGTCGTGTCAGCGCCTCGCGTGAGGGCAGGATGTCGATGGACAGCGTGGCCCTGGGGTGGGCCGCGTGAAACCGGCGCAAAGCCGCGTCCAGCAGGGGCGAGACAACATGCGAGGCCAGTGCCAGCGTGACCTCGCCCGCCACTGCGCCCGAGGCTTCTGCCATCGCCTCGGCCCCGCGCAGGATGGCGGCGCGCACGGCCTGCGCCTCGGCCAGCAGGGCCATGCCCTCGGGCGTCAGGGTGAAACTGCCCGCGCTGCGGTCGATCAGCCGGTGGCCGGTGCGTTCCTCCAGCCGTTTCAGCGCCTGGCTGACCGAGGGTTGCTTCAGCCCCAACCTTTCGCCCGCCCGCGTTACCGACCCGGCCTCTGCCAGCGCGAGAAAGACCCGCAGCAGGTTCCAATCGAGGTCACGGGCGAGCTTTTCGGCGGGGCTGAGACGCATGTCATTCACTGTATCAATGATGCGGATTAAAACAATCCATTTGGAGAATGCGGTGCCATGCGCCATCCTCAGGGTGAACCTCGCCCGGAGACTGATGATGAGCCACCTGTTCTACCTTTCCACTGCTGCGCGGCCCGTGCTGGACCGTGCCGAAGGGATCTACATGTGGGATACTTCCGGGCGGCGGTTCATTGACGGATCGTCGGGCGCGATGGTCAGCAATATCGGCCATTCCAACCCTGCCGTTCTGGCTGCGATGCGGGCGCAGATGGACAAATCCACCTTCGGCTACCGGCTGCATTTCGAAACCGAACCGGGTGAGCAACTGGCCGCAAAGGTTGCCGCGCTCAGCCCGGAGGGGATGGAGAAGGTATTCTTCGTCTCCGGCGGGTCGGAGGCTGTGGAAAGCGCGATGAAGCTCGCCCGGCAATATGCGGTGGTCACCGGGGAGGCAAGCCGGTGGAAAGTGATCTCGCGCTTCCCGTCCTATCACGGATCGACGCTGGGGGCGCTGTCGGTGACGGGGTACGATCCGCTGACCGATCCGTTCCGCCCGATGATGGTGGAGATGCCGAAGATCCCCGCGCCGCGCGCCTATCTTGACGGTCTGGACATGGATAACCCCGCCACCGGCGCGCATTACGCGGCGATGCTGGAGGACCGCATTCTGTCCGAGGGGCCAGAGACAGTGCTGGCCTTCATCCACGAACCCGTCGGCGGCGCCTCGACCGGCGCGCTGGTGCCGCCCGCGGGCTATATGCAGGCGGTGCGCGCGATCTGCGACAAATACGGTGTGCTGCTGATCCATGACGAGGTGATGAGCGGCGGCGGCCGCGTCGGCACCTTCCTTGGCGGCGACCTTTGGGGCGTGGCCCCGGATATCATTGCGATTTCAAAGGGTTTCGGTGCGGGCTATGCGCCGCTTGGTGCCATGATCGCGCAGGATCGCATCGTGCAGGCGGTGCAGGATGCGGGCGGTTTCCTGCACGGCCATACCTATGCCGGCAATCCGCTGGCCTGCACGGCGGGCCTTGCCGTGCTGACCGAGATTGAGCGGCAGGATATGATGGGCAACGCGAGCAAGGTGGGGGCTGTTCTGAAACAACGCCTGAAGAACCTGATGCAACGCTATGGCTTCATTGGTGATGTGCGGGGTGAGGGGCTGTTGCTGGCCTTCGAGTTTGTTGCCGGTCGCGAAACAATGGCGCCACTGCCGCGCGAAATGAAGGCCTTCGATGATCTGGTCGAACGTGCCTATGCCGAGGGGCTGATCATCTATTCCCGCCGCACGCGCGGTGGTTATGAGGGTGACCATTTCCTCGTTTGCCCGCCGATGATCACGACCGAGGCACAGGTGGACGAGATCATGGAGAAACTGACCCGTGCGCTGGATGGGTTCGCGGATGCTCATGCGGGAGCATTGGCATGAAGATCATCATCTCCTGCGCTATCACCGGCTCGATCCACACACCCAGCATGTCGCCCTATCTGCCGTTCCGGGCCGAGGATATTGCGGCGGAGGCAATCGGCGCGGCCAAGGCGGGTGCTGCGATCCTGCACCTGCACGCCCGTGACCCCGAGACGGGCCGGCCCTCTGCCTCCCCGGTGCATTGGCAAGGCTTTCTGCCTGCGATTTCAAACGCCTGCGATGCCGTTCTCAACATGACCACCGGCGGCTCGGCAGTCATGACGCTGGATCAGCGGCTGGAAGCGCCACTGACTTTCGCGCCGGAAATGTGCAGTCTCAACATGGGGTCGATGAATTTCGCGCTTTATCCCATGGCTGCGAAACCCCGCGACTGGCGGTTCGACTGGGAAGAGCCGTTCCTGCGCACCTCCGACGATCTGGTGTTCAAGAACACCCCGCGCGACATCGCAGGCGTCTTGCAGCGCATGGGCACCGAACGCGGCGCAAGGTTCGAGTTTGAATGCTATGACGTAAGCCACCTTCACATGCTGCGCCACTTCGTTGACCGCGGGCTGGTTGACGGGCCGATCTTCCTGCAATTTGTCATGGGCGTTCTGGGTGGTATCGCGCCAGAACCCGAGCATCTGATCCACCTGCACCAGACAGCGCAGAAACTGTTTCCGAAGTTCGAATGGTCGGTGCTGGCGGCGGGACGGCGGCAGATGGAATTCGCCGCTATCGCGGCGGCGATGGGCGGGCATGTCCGCGTCGGGTTGGAGGACAACCTTTACCTCTCGAAAGGCGTACTGGCGAAATCCAACGCCGAACAGGTTGAAAAGGTGCGCGGCATTGTCGAGGCGCTGGGCCGCAGTCCCGCCACGCCCGACGAGGCGCGCGCACTGCTGGGCCTGAAGGGACGGCAGGTCTACGCATGATCCGCGCCGCGACGGTTGAAGATGCCGCAAGGGTCATGGCGGGTCTGCAAGCTCTGGCCGCCGACATGGGTGATCCGTTCCGCACGACCGGGGCGCAGGTGGCTACCGCCCTTGCCAGCGGTGCGATCCGTGCCGAGCTGGCCGATCACGGCCTAGCGCTCTGGTCGCCGTTCCTTTCCACCACGCGGGGGCGGATGGGGGCCTATGTCTCTGACCTCTGGGTCGGGGCAGAGGCGCGCGGGCAGGGGCTGGGCCGCCAGTTGCTTGCCGCCGTTCGTAACCGGGCCGAGGCAGAATTCGGGGCCAGCTTCCTGCGCCTTGCCGTCTATGACGATAATCCGCGTGCGCGGGTCTTCTATGACCGGCTGGGGTTCACCCCGAAAGCCGATGAAATCTGGCTGACGCTGGAAGGCGCGGCCCTGGAGGCAGTATGAAAGCGTTTCTCGATGACCGGCAGGTCGGGCATGACCCGCAGATGTTCATGGCAAACGGCACGCGCCTGCCGAACCCGGAAAAGCCCGAACGCATCGCAGTGCTGAAAGCCGGGGCCGAGGCGGCAGGCGCCCGCTTCGCGCCACCGCGCGATTTCGGCATGGGGCCGCTGGCGGCGGTGCATACGGCCGAATACCTCGCCTTCCTGCAAACCATCCACCCGCGCTGGAAACGGATCGAGGGTGCGGCGGACGAGGTCATTCCGAATATCCACCCTGACCGCCGCAGCGCCAATTATCCGAAATCCGCCGTGGGGCAAGCTGGATGGCATCAGGCCGATACCGCCTGTCCCATCGCCGCTGGCACATGGGAGGCGGCCTATTGGTCGGCCCAGACCGCGCTGAGCGGTGCTGAATCCGTGCTCGCAGGTGAAACCACCTATGCGCTCTGCCGCCCGCCGGGGCATCACGCCTTTGCCGATCTGGCGGGGGGCTTTTGTTTCCTCAACAATTCCGGCATTGCCGCTGAATGGCTGCTGCGCAAGGGCCTGCGCCCGGCGATCCTTGATGTTGACGTGCACCACGGCAATGGCACCCAGGGCATGTTCTATCACCGCCGCGACGTGCTGACCGTCAGCCTGCACGCCGACCCTGACCGCTTCTATCCGTTCTTCTGGGGCGCCGCGCAGGAACGCGGCGAAGGCGAGGGGCTGGGCTACAATCTCAACCTTCCGCTTCCGCGCGGCACGGGCGACGCCGATTACCGCGCGGCTCTTGCCACGGCGCTGGCCCGCATCCACGCTTTCGGCGCGGATGTCATCGTTATTGCCCTGGGCCTCGACGGCCATGAGGATGACCCTTTTCAGGGCCTGAAGATCACCACCGAAGGCTTCACCCGCATCGCGGCCGACATCGCCGCCACCGGCCTGCGCCTCCTCGTGGTGCAGGAAGGCGGCTACCTGCAACCGAAGCTGGGCGCCAATCTGACCGCCTTCCTCAAGGGCCTTGCCTGAGCTTTCATCCTGGCGAAAATGTCTCGGGTGTGAGCCTCGCAGGCGGGAGGGGACGGGCAGTCCCCCTGGGCATATTGACACGGTCGTCGGGGCCAGATCCGCGGCAGCCGGCACGAGGGGGCTCGATGCCCCCGAGGGCCGGGCCCCTTGCCGGCAGCGGTCAAATATTGCCGAAAACTTGGGCGATGCGACAGATTTGAATTTCCTGACAGGAAGAATATTTGACACATAGGGCAGAATCTCTTTAGCTATCAGGCAACGAGGGCCAGAGCGGCCCCGCGCACCAGCAAGGAGAGCCATATGTCCAAACGTGTCGCCGTGATCGGAGCCGGGCCTTCGGGTCTTGCCATGCTCCGCGCCTTCCAGTCCGCCAAGGCCAAAGGGGCGGATATCCCCGAAGTCGTCTGTTTCGAGAAGCAGGGCAACTGGGGCGGGCTGTGGAACTACACCTGGCGCACGGGACTTGATGAGCATGGCGAGCCGGTGCATTGCTCGATGTATCGCTACCTCTGGTCGAACGGCCCGAAAGAGGGTCTCGAATTCGCCGACTATTCCTTTGAGGAACATTTCGGCAAGCAGATCGCCAGCTATCCGCCGCGCGCCGTGCTGTTCGACTATATCGAGGGCCGGGTGAAGAAGGCTGGCGTGCGCGACTGGATCCGCTTCAACACCACGATCCGCATGGTGCGCTATGACGAGGCGAAGGGCACCTTCACCGTCACCGCGCATGATCTGGAAAACGACCGGATGTATGACGAGGAATTCGACAATGTGGTCGTGGCCTCAGGCCATTTCTCGGTGCCGAATGTGCCGGAATATCCGGGGTTCGACAAGTTCAACGGCCGCGTTCTGCATGCCCATGACTTCCGCGACGCGCGCGAATTCGCGGGCAAGGATCTTCTGCTGCTGGGGTCGAGCTATTCGGCCGAGGATATCGGTTCGCAATGCTGGAAATATGGTGCGAAGTCGATCACGGTCGCCTATCGCAACGCGCCGATGGGCTTCAAATGGCCCGAAAACTGGAAGGAAGTGCCGAAGCTGGAGCGGGTGGATGAAACCACCGCCTATTTCGCCGATGGCACATCCAGGAAAGTCGATGCGATCATCCTCTGCACCGGCTACAAGCACCACTTCCCGTTCCTGCCGGATGACCTGCGCCTGAAAACCGCGAACCGGCTGGCGGCGGCTGACCTCTACAAGGGCGTGGTCTGGGTGAACAATCCGAAGATGTTCTACGTCGGCATGCAGGACCAGTGGTTCACCTTCAATATGTTCGACGCCCAGGCCTGGTGGGTGCGCGATGCCATCATGGGCCGCATCGCCGTGCCGACCGACAAGGCCACGATGCTGAAGGATGTCGAGGCGCGCGTGGCCGGCGAGGATGCCGGTCAGGATGCGCATGACGCGATCCATTATCAGGGCGATTACGTCAAGGAACTGATCGCCGAGACCGATTACCCGTCCTTTGATGTGGACGGCGCCTGCGAGGCCTTCTTCGAGTGGAAGGACCACAAGAAGGAAGACATCATGGGCTTCCGCAATCACGCCTATCGCTCGGTCATCACCGGCTCCATGGCGCCTGTCCACCATACGCCCTGGAAGGATGCGCTGGAGGACAGCATGGAAAGTTATCTGCGGAACTGAACCCCCTTTCACCCGCAGAACTGGACCCCGGAGGCAGCTCCGGGGTTTTCTTTTGCGCTGTCCTGAAACCGGGTGCCGGCCCACGGGGCATCGAGCCCCGTGGGCCGGCATTGCCATGGCCTGCGGATCCGGCGGTGCGGTAATCCGGCCGGTGTGGTGGTGGGGAGGGAGGCGTTTTGAGTATTTGGGCAAGAAGCAAGGGGCGGGGGCGTCTGGCGGGGCGTTTGGCTGGGCTGTGGAAATGACTGCGGCCCCGGCAGGGTGCCGGGGCCGGAGACAGGTTTTGCGCGGGATCAGACGTCCAGCGTGTTCTCGTGTTCCCAGCGCGAGAAATGCGAGACGAAGCTGTTCCATTCCTGCTGCTTCAGCTTCAGATAGGCGGAAGAAAACTCCTCGCCCATCATCGATTTCAGCGTCTTGTCCTTGTCGTATTCGCGCAGCGCATCGAGCAGGTTCAGTGGCAGTTTCGGCGCGCCTTTCACGGTATGGCCCTGCTGATACATGTCGATGTCGTAGCGACGCCCCGGATCGGCATTGGTGCGCACACCGTCCAGACCGGCGGCAAGGATGATCGCCTGCATCAGATAGGGGTTTGCGGCGCCATCGGGCAGGCGCAGCTCGAACCGGCCGGGGCCGGGGACACGCACCATATGGGTGCGGTTGTTGCCGGTCCAGGTGACGGTGTTCGGCGCCCAGGTCGCGCCCGAGGAGGTGCGCGGCGCGTTGATGCGTTTGTAGCTGTTCACCGTCGGGTTGCAGATCGCGGCCAGCGCCGAGGCGTGCTTCATGATGCCGCCGAGGAAGTGGCGGCCCTGATCGCTGAGGCCCAGTTCCTTGCTGTTATCAGCGAAGGCGTTCTTCTTGCCGTCGAGGCTCCAGACCGAGATATGGGCATGGCAGCCCGAGCCGGTCAGGCCCTTGAAGGGTTTCGGCATGAAGGTGGCGCGCAGACCGTGCTTTTCGGCCACCGATTTCAGCATGAACTTGAAGAAGCTGTGCTTGTCGGCGGTGGCGAGCACGTCATCGTATTTCCAGTTCATCTCGAACTGGCCGATCGCATCCTCGTGGTCGTTCTGGTAGGCTTCCCAGCCGAGTTCCAGCATGTAGTCGCAGACTTCGGCGATCACATCGTAGCGGCGCATGACCGCCTGCTGGTCGTAGCAGGGCTTTTCCGCGGTATCCCACGGGTCCGAGATCTGGTCGCCTTCCGGGGTCAGCAGGAAGAACTCCGGCTCGACCCCGGTCTTGACGCGCAGGCCTTCCTTGGCGGCCTCGTCGACCAGACGGCGCAGCACGTTGCGCGGGGCCTGGGCAAGCGGCTTGCCTTCCATCACGCAATTGGCGGGAACCCAGGCGACTTCGCGCCGCCAGGGCAACTGGATGACCGCCTCGGGGTCGGGGACCGCCATCATGTCGGGATGGGCGGGGGTCAGGTCCAGCCAAGTGGCGAAGCCGGCAAAGCCGGCTCCGTCTTCAGCCATGTCATTGATCGCCTGCGCCGGAACGAGCTTGGCCCGTTGCCCTCCGAAGAGGTCGGTGTAGGAGATCATGAAATACTTGACGCCCTTGTCCTTTGCCCATTTGGCAAGGTCTTTCACCATCATTTAACTCCCTGTTCTATCTTTTTATTCTCAGAAGCCGCCGTTGCGGCCGGGGATCCAGCTGGTCCCGGCCAGCGGCACGCCTGCCATGGCGGCGGATTCGATCGTCAGTGCACAGAGATCCTCGGGTTCGAGGTTGTGCAGATGGTTCTTGCCGCAGGCGCGGGCGATGGTCTGGGCTTCCAGCGTCATCACCTTGAGATAGTTCTTAAGCCGGCGCCCCCCTAGGATCGGGTCGAACCGCTTGAAGAGGTCCGGGTCCTGGGTGGTGATCCCGGCGGGATCCTTGCCCTCGTGCCAGTCGTCATAGGCACCGGCGGTGGTGCCAAGCTTCTGATACTCGGCCTCCAGCGCCGGGTCGTTGTCGCCCAGGGCCACAAGGGCCGCGGTGCCGATGGCGACGGCATCAGCGCCCAGCGCCATGGCTTTGGCCACATCGGCGCCGGTGCGGATGCCGCCGGAGACGATGAGCTGCACTTTGCGGTGCATACCGAGGTCTTGCAGGGCCTTCACCGCCTGCGGGATGCAGGCGAGGATCGGCATGCCGACGTTTTCGATGAACACGTCCTGCGTGGCGGCGGTGCCGCCCTGCATGCCGTCCAGCACCACGACATCGGCCCCGGCCTTCACGGCCAGCGCGGTGTCATAATAAGGGCGGGCGCCGCCGACCTTCACATAGATCGGTTTCTCCCATTCGGTGATCTCGCGGATCTCAAGGATCTTGATCTCCAGATCATCCGGCCCGGTCCAGTCGGGGTGGCGGCAGGCCGAGCGCTGGTCGATGCCCTTGGGCAGGTTGCGCATCATGGCCACGCGGTCGGAGATTTTCTGGCCCAGCAGCATGCCGCCGCCGCCGGGCTTCGCGCCCTGACCCACCACGACCTCGATCGCATCGGCGCGGCGCAGGTCGTCGGGGTTCATGCCATAGCGCGAGGGCAGGTATTGATAAACCAGCGTTTTCGAATGCCCGCGCTCTTCCTCCGTCATGCCACCGTCGCCGGTGGTGGTCGAGGTGCCGGCCTCGCTGGCGCCACGGCCAAGCGCCTCTTTCGCCGGACCCGACAGGGCGCCGAAGCTCATGCCCGCAATGGTGATCGGGATGTCGAGGTGGATCGGCTTCTTGGCGAAACGGGTGCCGAGCCAGATGTCGGTGGCGCATTTCTCGCGGTAGCCTTCCAGCGGATAGCGCGAGATCGAAGCGCCGAGGAACAGCAGGTCGTCGAAATGCGGCAGGCGCCGTTTGGAGCCGCCGCCCCGGATGTCATAGATGCCGGTGGCCGCGGCGCGGCGGATTTCGGCGTTCACATCGTTGGAGAAGGTCCAGCTCTGCTTGGGCGGGGTATGCGGAAAATCGGTCATTCTGGCGCCTCAGTAGGCCGACGCATTGTCGACGTTGAAATTGTAGAGCTTGCGGGCAGAGCCGTAGCGCTTGAACTCTTCGGGTTTGGCCAGATGATCGGCCTCGCCGCGCTTCAGCAGGTCGGCCAGAAGCTCCAGATGTTCGGGGCGCATCTCTTTCTCGATGCAGTCGGCGCCCAGCGATTTCACACTGCCGCGCACGAAAAGACGGGCCTCGTAGAGCGAGTCTCCCAGCGCGTCCCCGGCATCGCCCAGCACGACCAGATTGCCCGATTGCGCCATGAAGCAGGACATGTGGCCGATGTTGCCATGCACCACGATGTCGATGCCTTTCATCGAGATGCCGCAGCGCGAGGCCGCATTGCCCTTGATGACCAGCAGGCCGCCGCGGCCGGTGGCACCGGCATATTGCGAGGCGTCGCCATCCACGATGACGGTGCCCGACATCATGTTTTCGGCAACGCCGGGGCCGACAGAGCCCTTCACCCGCACGGTCGCCTGCTTGTTCATACCGGCACAGTAATAGCCGGTCGAACCTTTCACCGTCACGTCGATGGGGGCATCCAGCCCCACCGCGATGGCATGTGAACCCTTGGGGTTCACGATTTCCCATTCGGTCTGGTTGGTGGTGCCGTTCAGGCCGTGAAGCGTCTGGTTCAGCGCGCGCAGGCCCTGCGCGGCGAGGTCGAATGTCTGCATGTTCAGCGTTCCCAGAAGTAGACGGTGGCGGGTTCCGGTTCCCAGACACGGGCATTGTCGATGCCCGGCAGGTTGACCAGCGCGCGATATTCGGAACCGAAAGCGACATACTGATCGGTTTCGGCCATGACGGCGGGCTTGCAGGCAATCGGGTCGCGCACGACGCCGAAGCCGTCCTTGGTGCCCACGACGAAGGTGAAGAAGCCGTCCAGATCGTCGAGACCCGATTCCAGCGCCTGACCGAGGTTCTGGCCTTCCTTCAGCTTGTGGCTGACATAGGCGGCGGCGACTTCGGTGTCGTTCTGCGTCTCGAAGGTCATGCCCTGGCGGATCAGCTCGCGGCGCAGGCCGTTGTGGTTGGACAGCGAGCCATTGTGCACGAGGCACTGGTCAGACCCGGTCGAGAACGGGTGCGCGCCCATGGTGGTCACGGCCGATTCGGTGGCCATGCGGGTGTGCCCGATGCCATGGGTGCCCTGCATGTGGGCCACGTCGAAGCGGGCGGCCACATCCTTGGGCAGGCCGACTTCCTTGTAGATTTCAATGCCTTCACCGGCGCTCATCACCTTCACATTCGGGGCGATGTCGCGGATTGCATGGCGCGCCGCTTCCAGCCGGTCGGAGGGCAGATCCAGCACCGCATGGGTGTCTTTCTGCGCAAGCCGGACATGGCTTCCGATAGCCTTGCCCAGCTTGTCGGCCAGATCCGCGAAATCGCGGTCGGGATCGGCCGATTGCACGGTGAGTTTGGCATGGCCATCCTTCCCGCGCGAATAGATCGCGATGCCGGCGCTGTCAGGCCCGCGATCCGTCATGGTGATGAGCATATCCGTCAGGAGTTCGCCAAGCCGGGGCTCCAGCTTGGGGTCCTTCAGGAACAGTCCGACAATACCGCACATGGTGTCGACTCCTTGATGGGCGAATTTCCATCACGCTAGCACCGGATTTTTCACCTTTCAACTGGTAAGAAACAAATTTTCATCCGGGGGAATGAAGGGCGGAAATGGCAAGATTGTCGTCGCATTCACCGCCCTGAAATCCAGTGATTGATCAATTTTTGGGCGTTGTTCGCATCTGTCGATGGTTTTCTTGACAGAATGTCGCAGGGAGTGTTTCCTCGTGGAAAAAATAATTGCCGGACAGAAAAGCTCGCCCCGCGCGACCGGCGCTTGAAAGGGGAAAAACAGGGAGGAATTGACGTGTCTGATCTGACGAGACGGATCGAGACCATGCACCGTCGCGACGTGATGGTTGCCTGGGCTTTCGTTCTGGGACTTTGGTTCTCCATCATCTTTGTGGCGCTGGCCACCTGGGCGCTGGCCCCCACGGGCGGTGCGCGTATCACTCTTCTGATCGGCGGTGCCATCGTGCTGCTGTTCAATACCGCTGCCATCCTCGCCATGCTGCGCCATTACCGCGAGGACCGCGATTTCATGTACGGGCTGGACATCAAGTTCCTTGATGCCGCCCGCGATGCGAAGGGGCGTTAAGACATGGCGCGTTATACCCCCCCGACGCAGGGCAAGCTTGGCCAGATCATCGACGTGATCGTGCTGCTGATCATGGCCATCGGTGCGCTTTACATCCCGCTGTGGATGGGGCTGGCCGGATCTGCCGTGACCTCGACGGCAGTCGAGAATCCGACCTGGGAAAGCCTTGGCCAGAACGAGACCATGGTGGCGCAGTGGGAAAAGCTCGGCTTCGCCGATGCCGCCTCTGCCGCCGAGATGATCACCGCACGATTCGACTACAGCTTCTCCGTCGGGGCGCTGCTGGCGATGATCGTGGTCATCGTGGGCTATTACGCGATCCTGCTGCGGTTTTCCGAAAAGGAATACCGCGAGGTGATCGCCGAGAAGTTCGAGGAATAAGCGATGGATCTTTGGGACGTTCTTGAACTTGCAGCCTGGGGCGCCTCGGCGCTGTTCGGGCTGTTCATCGTGATCGACTGGATCAGGACCGACAGTACCTATTCGGAAGACATGCTGACTTCCTCCCGCGAAGGCGAGCTGGAGGCCATGACCGAAGAAAGCCACCGGGGGTAACATGGCACAGACGGATACAACCGAACACGTTGGCCTTGCCCGGGTGCTGGGCCCGGCCCATGTCTGGGCGCTGGGGGTCGGCATCGTTCTCGTCGGCGAATACATGGGCTGGAACTTTGCCGTCGGCAAAGGCGGGGCCTATGCGGCGCTGATGGCCTGCTGGTTCGCGGGCATTCTTTATACCTGTGTCGCCATGATCGATTCGGAGGTGACATCGACCGTCGCCGCCGCCGGCGGGCAGTATACTCAAGCGAAACACATCGTCGGGCCGCTGATGGCCTTCAACGTCGGCCTTTACCTCGTCTTCGCCTATACGATGCTGGAAGCCGCAAATGCGATCACGGTGGGTTTCCTCGTCGATACCGTCGCCACGATGAGCGGGCACGAGGGCGGGCTGGATCAGCGGCCCTTCATCATTCTCGCGATCATGTTCCTTGCATGGCTGAACTATCGCGGCGTGCTGGCGACGCTGACCTTCAACCTTGTCATCACCGCCATCGCCTTCACCGCCATTATCATCCTCTTCCTCAGCACCTCGGGCATTCTGGGTGTGGGCGAGATGAATCACGCGGCGCTGATGTCGGGGCAGGCGGCCATGCCCTATGGCTGGCTTGGCGTGCTGGCGGCGATGCACTTCGGCCTGTGGTATTACCTCGGGATCGAGGGCACCACCCAGGCCGCCGAGGAAGTGCGCAGCCCCGCACGTGCGCTGCCCTTCGGCACGCTGGCGGGGGTGATGACGCTGGCCATCGCCGCCACGCTGACATGGTATGTCTGCGCGGGTCTGATGCCGTGGGAATACCTTGGCCAGTCGGGCGTGCCGCTGTTCGACGCGGCGCGACTGTCGGGGTCGACCTTCCTGATGGTGCTTCTGGGAATCGGCACGCTGTTTGCCACGCTGGCCTCGGCCAACGGCTGCATCAATGATGCCAGCCGCGCATGGTTCGCCATGGGGCGCGACAAGTATCTGCCGGGCTGGTTCGGCGCGGTGCATCCGAAATACCGCACGCCCTATCGCGCGATCATCTTCCTTGTGCCAATCGCCCTGATCTTCGCGCTGGGGGCGCCGCTGGATCAGGTGATCACCTTCTCGATCCTGTCGGGGCTGCTGGAATACACCTTCATGCCGCTGAACATCATCCTGTTCCGCCGCAAATGGCCGCTCGACACCATCAAGCGGGGCTATGAACATCCGTTCCATCCGCTGCCTGCCATGGTGCTGCTGGGGCTTTGCGGTCTGGCCTTCTTTGCAGTGTTCCTTGGCTATGGCACGCAGCTGGTGGCGATGATCGTGTTCTATATCGTCGTGTCGCTGTGGTTCCACTTCTGGCGCTACCGCTTCGTCAACCGGGGGGCGCAGTTCACCATGCCCTGGCCGAAGCCGCGGGGGTACTGATGGCGCTGGGACTTCTGGTTCTGGCACTGGGCGGGGGGCTGGTCTGGCTGGCCCTCCGTCTGCGCGCCGCCGCCTCTGTCCGCGCAGCCACGCGGGCAGGGTATTTCGATGCCGTCCTGCCGGGGCTTGAGGGCGCGCGGCGGGGCAGGGCACCCACCGGCTTTCCCCGTGTAGCAGGCCGGATGGGCGGGCTTGAGCTGGACCTTCAGGTCGTGCCTGACAGCCTGACCTTCCGCAAACTGCCCGCGCTGTGGCTTCTGGTTACCGCGCTGGAGCCGCTGCCGCTGTCGCAGCGCATCCATCTGATGACCCGTCCGCGCGGGGTGGAGCCTTTCTCCAACATCGCGCGCCTTCCGGTGCAGACGGCTCTGCCGCCCGGATTTCCGGCCGATGCCATGCTGAAAAGCGAGGCACCGCTGACTGCGGACGAGGCCGCCCTGCTGCGCCTGCATCTGGATCTGTTCGATGATCCGCGTGTGAAGGAACTGGTTCTCGCGCCGGAGGGGCTGCGGATCGTCTGGCTGGCCGACGAGGCGGAGCGTGGCCGCTATCTGCTGTTCCGCGAGGCCGAACTCGGGCAGGAGCCGCTGGCGCCGCACGCCCTCTCGCCCCTTGTGGCGCGGCTGCGGGCAATCCGGGCCGATATCCTGCGCGAAGGGATGCGGAAATGCGCCTGACCCCGCCGCCGCCCGAGCCGCGCAAGGTGTTGGCCGCCGCCATCGTGCTTCCAGGGGCGGGGCAGGTCTGGAACGGCGAGCCGCAGCGCGGGCTGATTTTTCTGTTCTTCATCTTTCTTCTGGGCGGCTTCACGGCCTTCACCGCCGGACCCGACATCTCCTTTGTCGGCCGCTTTGCCGGCGGTTTTTTCGTCTGGGCCATGGCGATCATGGATGCCTATCGCCGCGCGCGGATTCGATTCGAGATCTGGCGCCATGCCAACCGGCAGGCTACCGCCGCGCGCGCAGGTGCCGAAACCGCATCATAGGACAATCCCGCTGCCGTTTTTTCGGGCGTGCCATTGCTGCGCGCCTCACGCGCTTGGCGAGTCGAAGAAAAAAATTTTCATCTAAAGCAAAAAACGCTTTGTGCGGCGGTCGGGGTGCGACAATCTGTGCAAACCGCGCGGCCGGGCAGGGAGCTGCCCGCCGGATCGGACGAAAGTCGATACCGCCCCGCATCGGGGCGGCTGCTTACAGGAACCGGCCGAAGGATCGCACGCAAGATGCGAGGCGCCGGGGCGAAACAGGGAACAGGGAGTATTCTCATGGCTCAGGAGAAAGGCTCGGGCGAACTCGTTCGGGCACTTGACTGGAAAGGCGCCTTCTGGGTGGCGGCAGGTGTGCCGCCGCTGGTGCTGTTTTCCATCGGCGGGATTGCAGGCGTGGCCGGTAAGGCGGCTTTCGTCGTCTGGATGATCTCGATGGTGATGGGCTTTCTGCAAAGCTTCACCTACGCGGAAATGGCCGGCATGTTCGGCAACAAATCGGGCGGGGCCTCCGTCTACGGGGCAACGGCGTGGCTGCGCTATTCCAAGCTGATTGCGCCCTTGTCGGTGTGGTGCAACTGGTTTGCATGGTCGCCGGTGCTGTCGCTGGGCTGTGCCATCGCGGCAGGCTACATCCTCAACGCGCTGTTCCCCATTCCCGCGGCAGACAGCCAGGTCGTGCTGGACTGGATGGCCGCGAATGCGGGCAAGACGGCGGAGGATGCGGTTGCCGCACTGACGCCTGCGCTCCGCAACTGGGAAGCCTTCAGCATCGGCATTCCGGGGCTGGGCAATCTGCACTTCAACTCGACCTTCGTGATCGGTGTGATCCTCATGCTGATCATCTTCGCGATCCAGCACAAGGGCATCGCCTCGACTGCGAAATCGCAGAAGGTGATGGCGCTGATCGTGCTGATCCCGCTTCTGCTGGTGGGCCTTGTGCCGATCCTGACCGGCGCGATCGACAGCATGAACGTCACCAACATCGTGCCGCCGACCGCCGCCTATTCGGGCGAGGATGGCGCCTGGGATATCGGTGGCTGGACGCTGTTCCTGGGGGCCATGTATATCGCCGCCTGGTCGACCTACGGCTTTGAAACCGCCGTCTGCTACACGGCCGAGTTCAAGGACCCGAGGACCGATACCTTCCGCGCGATCTTCTATTCCGGTCTGCTGTGCATCGTGTTCTTCTTCATGATCCCCTTCGCCTTCCAGGGCGTCCTGGGCACCAGTGGCATGCTGGCACCGGGGATCGTGGATGGCACCGGTATCGGCGAGGCGCTGGGGGGCATGGTCGGCGGGGGCCGCGTGGTGACGCAGATCTTCGTGATCCTGATGATCCTCGCGCTGTTCCTGGCCATCATGACCGCCATGGCGGGGTCTTCGCGGACGCTCTATCAGGGCTCGCGCGATGGCTGGCTGCCGCGCTATCTGGGGCATGTGAACGAGCACGGCGCGCCGACCAGCGCGATGTGGACCGACCTTGGCTTCAACGTCTTCCTTCTGGCGCTGGCCTCGGATGCGACGGGCTATTTCTACGTCCTCGCCATCTCGAACGTAGGCTACATCACCTTCAACTTCCTGAACCTGAACGCGGGCTGGATTCACCGGATCGACTCGGGTCACATGGAACGCCCGTGGAAGGCGCCGACCCTGCTGATCGGGGTGAACACCTGCCTTGCCTTCGTGAACGCGCTGTTCCTTGGGGCCGGGGCGAAGGTCTGGGGCTACTCCAATGCCCTGATCTCGGGTGCCATCTTCGCGGCGCTGATTCTGCCGGTGTTCTGGTTCCGCCATTACGTTCAGGACGGCGGCAAGTTCCCGAAGGAAGCCTACGAGGATCTGGGTCTGGCCGAGGGCGAACTGGGCGAGCGCAAGGCGGGGATACTGCCCTATGTCGCCCTGATCGCCGGGGTCTGCGTGGTGCTGTGGGCCAACTGGTTCTTCCAGCTGCCTGAATAAGCGGCAGGCATGTCTGCGGGAAGGCGGGGCGGTTGCCCCGCCTTTTCCATTTCCGACCTGTTCAGGGGCAGCCGACAGGAAAATTACCTAGCAGGAAAGTTTTTTGCACAAGATTGTTGATTTTGGGGGCGAGTCGGTTTCAACTGTTGCCAACCATCAAGAACAGGCTCTGACAGGAGGACTGCATGACCAATTCGTGGCGTTTCTCGACGCTCGCCGACCGGCACCGCGCGCTCGGCTCCAACCTTGAAGACTGGAGCGGGATGGGCACCGCCTGGTCCTATGAAAAAGGCGACCCGGATGCCGAATACATGGCCATCCGCACCAAGGCCGGACTCATGGATGTGTCGGGCCTGAAGAAGGTCCATATCACCGGCTCGGCAGCCAGCCATGTGATCGAACGCGCGACCACCCGGAACGTCGAAAAGATCATGCCCGGCCGGTCCGTCTATGCGACCATGCTGAACGACGGCGGCAAGTTCGTCGACGACTGCGTGATCTACCGCACCGGCCCGAATGCCTTCATGGTGGTGCATGGCTCCGGTCAGGGGCACGAACAGCTGACCATGGCCGCCACCGGCCGCGATGTCGCGATCCGCTTTGATGACAACCTGCACGACCTGTCGCTGCAGGGCCCGCTGGCGGTGGACTATCTGGAAAAGCATGTGCCGGGTATTCGCCAGCTTGGCTACTTCAGCCATATGCAGACCTCGCTGTTCGGCAAGCCCGCGATGATCTCGCGCACCGGCTACACCGGCGAGCGCGGGTATGAGCTGTTCGTGCGCGGGCAGGATGCGCCGATGGTCTGGGATCGCATTCTGGAAGAAGGCGCCGACATGGGGATCATCCCCTGCCGGTTCACCACGCTGGATATGCTGCGGACCGAAAGCTACCTGCTGTTCTTCCCCTATGACAATTCCGAGATGTATCCGTTCGACGACCAGCCGGGCGGTGATACACTGTGGGAACTGGGGCTGGACTTCACCGTCTCGCCGGGCAAGCAGGGCTTCCGGGGGGCGGAAGAACATTACCGCCTGAAGGGCAAGGAGCGCTTCAAGATCTGGGGTCTGAAGCTGGAAGGCAAGAACGTCCCCGGCAATGGTGCGCCGGTCTATCGTGGCAGCCAGAAGGTTGGTGTCGTGACGCAGGCGATGTATTCGCCGCTGAACGACTGGACGGTGGCCATCGCCCGTCTGCCGGTCGATTGCGCCAATGAAGGGACGAAGCTGACCGTCAACTGCGCCACCCATGGCGAGATCGGGGCGACGACCCATTCGATGCCGTTCTTCGATCCCGACAAGAAGCGCCGCACCGCGAAGGGCTGAACCCCGGTATCCCCCCGGCTCCTCCGGCGTCAGGCGCGAACGGCGCCGGCGGAGCCTCCGGCGGGGATATTTGGCCCAAGGTAAAAGCAGCAGGTGAAGACACACATGAGCAAGACCGATTTCGGACCTTCGATCAAGTCACGCCCCGTCTATGGCGTGCTGTCGCCGCGTCCCGGCTCCAGCCATCTGATCGTGGCGGACGGCGAGGGCGGTGCGGCGGTGGAGGCGCTGTTCGCGCAGGCGCCCGAGATGAAAGCGAAAGCGCATCTGATCTATATCCCCGGCGCCAATGGCACCGACATGAGCACGGCGATGGCCGCCCTGGGCGCCGGACAGTATAACCGCGCGCCGACCTATGCCTCGGTCCGTTCCCGCATCGTCAAGGTGCTGGGCGACGGCCATATGGGCCTGCAGGTCTATGCGACCGGCACCGAAAGCCTGATGGGGCAGGTGCAGCGCGACGCGATGGAGGCCGGGCTGCCGCATGACGCGGTGCAGACCGAACATCGCGGCTCGCTGGCCCGGCGGGTGCAATGCGTGCATTGCAAGGGCATCACCGAGAATGTGACGACCGATCCCTTCGTCTGTTCGCATTGCGGGCTGAACCTTTTCGTGCGCGACCATTACTCGCGCCGTCTGGCCGCCTTTCAGGGCGTGAACATCGACGCGGAAGACCCCGGTGAGGTTCCGCCTGCCGAGGAGCGTTTCAAATGAGTGTGGGGGCAGCGAAAATTCCGGTCGTCGTGACCGAGGTGGTCGAGGTCAACAGCCTGATCAAACGCTTCCGCTTCGTGCGCGAGGACGGCGGGCAGATGCCCGGCTTTTCCGGCGGCGCGCATACGGTGGTGGAAATGGACGATGCCGGAACCCGGCGTCTGAACCCCTATTCGCTGATGTCCGATCCGGGCGACCGTTCGGGCTATGAAATCTCGGTCCGGCGCGACGATACGGGGCGGGGCGGTTCGGCCTATATGCACCGCGAGGTGCGGCCGGGGATGAAGATGCTGATTTCCCCGCCGGTGAACCTGTTCGGGCTGGATCTGCGGGCGAAGAAACATCTGATGATCGCGGGCGGCATCGGTATCACGCCGTTCCTCGCGCAGATGGCGCAGCTTGATGCGATGGGCGCGCGGTTCGAACTGCATTACGCCGCCCGCGACCGCGAGCTGGGCGCCTATATGCCGGAGCTTTCGGCGCGCTATGGCGACCGGGTGCACCGCTATTATGATGCCGAGGGGCAGGCGATTGATCTGACCACATTGCTGGCCGGGCAGCCGCTGGGTACGCATCTTTACGTCTGCGGCCCGAAGGGCATGATCGGCTGGGTTCTGAAAACCGCCGCCGATCTGGGCTGGCCTGCCGGGGCGGTGCATTCCGAGGAATTCCTCGCCCCGCCCGTCGGCGTGCCTTTCACCGTGGAACTGGCGGTCAGCGGCAAGACCATCACCGTCGGCGCCGCGCAATCGCTGCTGGAAGCCATCGAGGCGGCCGGGGTCGATGCACCCTATCTGTGCCGGGGCGGGGCCTGTGGCCAGTGTGAAACCCATGTCATCGCCTGCGAGGGCGAGATCGAGCACAACGACCATTGGCTGACCGATGACCAGAAGGCGGGCTGCCGCCATATCATGCCCTGCGTCTCGCGCTTCAAGGGCGCGAAGCTTGTGCTGGAACGCTAGGAGACCGCGATGAGCCTCGACGATTTCTTCCACGATGAGACCTTCTTCGGCGATTACACCTTCAAGAACTCGCCGCGCGCCATCAAGCGCTTTCCCTTCCCGTTCCCCGAAGACGACTACATGTATTCGGTGAACATGGAGCCGCATGTGCCGGGCCGTCCCGGCTCGGTCTTCGAACATACGTTCGATGTGGACGAGCATTATGTGGCCGAGATGCGCGACCGCGCCCGCGTGTTGCGCGACGATCCGCTGCGCTGCCAGTCGCTGCCGCATATGACGCTGGCGGGCTGGGATCTGCTGGAGCTGATCATGGAAAGCTTCGCGCGGGATTATCCGCAGTGGTTTTCGCTGACGAAGAACGGCAATCAGTGGCACTGGATCAACCGGCCGCTGAACATCGACCAGAAGTTCACCTTCCTCGACGAATCCACGCTGCCCTGTGGGCCGATGGAATACATCACCCGGCAGGCGCAGGGCGATTTCACGCTTCAGGACCAGCGTAACGACAATCTGTGGATCGAGGCGGGCATGGTGACGACCCAGGCCGACTGGAGCCTGGATTTCGACATCGGGATGAGCTTTCACGAATGGCACGCGCCGGTTCCGAAGGCGCATGAGATGGGCGTGTTCGACCGGGCGCTGAAATTCCTGCTGCAACTTCAGCATGGTGCGCCGGTGCGGCGCTTCAACTGGACCATGACGGTCGATCCGCTGCTGGACACCAGCCCCGAGAATTATCCCAAATGGGGGCCGGGCAAGACGACGCTGACGAAGGACAACATCGGCCAGCGTCAGCATCTGCGGGTGGAATTGCAGACGCTGTTCCGGCTGCCGCGCTCGAATGCCATTGCCTTCCCGATCCGCTGCTATCTGTGCAGCTTCGAGGATCTGGTGACGCAGCCGAAATGGGCGCGCCGCCTGCACCGCGTCGTGCGTGACCTGCCGGATGAGCTGGCGACCTACAAGGGCTTCATCCGCAACCGGCCGCTGATGGTGGATTACCTGTCGCAGTTCGACGACGGCGCGCCGACCTCGCCGGGCTGGTGGCCCGACGAGTAAGGCTGCCTCAGGGCTGCGGGTAAGAGATGACCGACAGATAGCGGGCCGGCAGTTTCACCAGAACCTCCGGCCCGTGTGGGGCATCGGCATCGAAGAACAGACTGTCGCCGGGCTGCATGTGGAACAGCTGGTCGCCGTGGCGATACATCACCTCGCCTTCCAGCATGTACAGCAGCTCCACGCCGTCATGCTGGAAAGTGGGGAAGGTGTCGGATTCCTCGGTCAGCGTGATCAGATAGGGTTCGACCAGAACCCCCGAGGAATTGGAGCCGATATGGCCGAGGAGATTGTACTGATGCCCCGCACGGGTGCCGCGCCGCTCGATCTCGATATGGTCGCCGGCCTTCACATGCTGGACCTCGCGGCGTTCCTCGAACCGGCGGAAGAAGCTGGTGATCGGGGTGGAAAAGGCGTGGCTGAGAATTTGCAGCGTGGTCAGAGAGGGCGAGGTGATGCCATTCTCGATCTTCGACAGCATGCCGATGGACAACCCGGTGACCTGAGCCAGATCGGCGACGGTCATCCCCTGCTGGCGGCGGAAGGCGCGGACCTCGCGGCCGATGGCGGCCTCAAGGTTGCGGTCGGCCACTTCGCGCAGACGGTGCGGGTCTTGTTCGAAGGCGGGCTTGAGCCGGGCCAGGGCCGCGGCACCGTTGCTGTCGGGCAGGGCGTGTTCGTCGGGGGTTTCCGTGGAACTGTCAGTCATCAGGCACCTTCTACGAATAACGGCTGGTTTCACTATAGTGAAAAAATCATGGGTTCAACGAAAATAATGAGGGCATGATGGCACAAGCTGCGGTTCCGGCCCGACTGGGCTTTCTGCTGATGGAGGGCTTTCCGATGGCCTGCCTGACCTCGGCCATTGAACCCCTGCGCGCGGCGAATGAAATCACCGGGCGGCGCGAGTTCCAGTGGCGGCTGGTGGGCGAGGACGGCACGCCCGTCCGGTCATCGGCCGAGGTGCGGTTTGATCCCGACATGGCGCTGGCCGATGCCGAGGGCTTAGATTACCTGATGGTGCTGGCAAGCCCCACTTCGCGGTTTGAAAATCCGCGCCGGGCCTACGGGCAGCTGCGCTGGCTGGATCGGTCGGGGATCGTGCTGGGTGGCTTTTCCGGCGGGATCTTTCCGCTGGCAAGATCCGGGTTGATGGAGGGCTACCGCTGTTCGGTCCACTGGTGCTACGAGGCGGCGTTCAAGGCGGAATTCCCCGAGATCACAGCCAGCGGCAGCGCCATCCTGCGCGACCGGCGCCGCTATACCGTATCGGGCGCGGGGGCGGTGTTCGACCTGATGCTGCGGCTGATCGAGGAGCGGCTGGGCCGTGACGCGATGACCGAGGTGGCTTGCTGGTTCCAGCATCCCTTCGTGCGGGACGAGGACGCCAGCCAGAAGGTGCCGGTGGCAAAGCTTGGCGGCACCGATGACATGCTGCCCGGCCCGATCCGGGAGGCGATCCGCATCTTCGCGGAACATATCGAAGACCCGATCCAGATTTCCGATGTGGCTTCGGCGGTGGATCTGTCGGAACGGCATCTGGAGCGTTGCTTCAAACAGGCGACAGGGCAAAGCCCGCTGAAATACTATCGCCTGATGCGGTTGAAGAAGGCGCGGCAGCGGGTGCTTTATTCTACCGATACCATCACCGAGATTGCGCAGAGTGTGGGCTACGCCAGTTCCACCCCCATGGCGCGGCATTATGCGGAGGCTTTCGGGGTGAACCCGCATGACGAGCGGCGCCGGCTGAACGGGCTGCGCGGTCTGGCAGGGGCCATGCCGCCGCGCGACTGAACGTTGTTAAATTGAGCGCGGCCCGGTGGGCCGCGCGCGCCTGCGTCTCGCCGACCGGGCTGCGACCGGATCGGCTCGGGCGTGCCTCCGGCGGGGATATTTATGCCAGGATAAAGGTCACTCTGGGGTGCGGTTGACCAGCGCCGTGGCCGCGCGGCGCAAGGCTGCACGGATGCGGTCCACGCCTGCGCCGCCATGGCCGCAATCGGCAAGGGCGCGGTCCATCAGCGCCAGCCAGTCTTCGGCATCGCCCGCCGTGATCGGCACATGGTCGTGCAAAAGCCGCAGGTTCATGTGGCCGTGCTTTTCCATGTAATGTTTCCGGCCCCCGAGGAAGCCGGACAGGAAGTTCACCTGTTCCTCGCGCACATGTGCAAGGCCATGGCCCTGAAAGTGCATCGACATGATCCGCGCGCCCTGGGGATCGGTTTCGATCAGATCGTAGAAGCGGTTGACGAGGCGCTTGAGCGCCTCCTCTCCGCCAAGATCATCCAGGGGCGTGCGCATCGCCGTCAGCTTTGCGGGCGGGTTTTCTTGGGGTCGTAATGGCTCAGCGGCACGATCACCGCGGGCAGGCGCTTCTGCTGCCCGTCGAGCTTGCCGACCTCGACCTCGGTGCCGACCGCCGCATGAGCGACATCGACGCGGGCGAGGGCGATGTTCTTGCCCAAGAGTGGTGAACGCATGGACGAGGTGACGACACCGACCTGCGCGCGGCCAACATGGATGCAGTCGCCATGGCCGACATCGACATTCGAGTCGATGTCGAGACCGACGAATTTGTGGATCGGGTGCTCCTTGCGGCGGATCAGCGCCTCGCGGCCGATGAAATCATCCTGCTTGGATTTCAGCGGCACGGTGAAGCCGATCCCGGCTTCGAACGGGTCCGTCTGGTCGCTGAAATCATAGCCGGCGAAGATCAGCCCGGCCTCGATGCGCACCATATCCAGCGCGCCAAGGCCCATGGGACGCAGGCCGAGGTCGGCGCCATGTTCCCAGACCGCATCCCAGACGGCGGCGCCGTCTTTCGGGTGGCAGAAGATTTCAAAGCCGAGCTCGCCCGTATAGCCGGTACGCGAAACCACGACCGGGGCGCCGTCGGGGCCGCCGATCCGGGCGACCGTGAAGCGGAACCAGCCGAGTTCCTGCACCGTCGGCTGATGCGGCGGGGTCCAGATGAAGCGGCTGAGGATTTCGCGGCTGTTCGGGCCCTGAACGGCGAGGTTGTGCAACTGGTCGGTTGAGGACCGGATCATGACCTGAAGGCCCAGCTTTTCGGCCTGTTCACGCAGCCAGACCCCACCGTAATCATCGCCGCCGATCCAGCGGAACTGATCGCGGCCCAGACGGAACAGGGTGCCGTCGTCGATCATGCCGCCATGTTCATAGCACATGGCGGAATAGACCACCTGACCGACGCTGAGTTTCTTCACGTCGCGCGTCAGCGTCCACTGCATCAGCGCCTCGGCGTCGGGGCCGGTGACCTCAAACTTGCGGAGCGGCGACAGATCCAGCACCACCGCCTTTTCGCGGCAGGCCCAGTATTCTTCCAGCGTGCCGTTGGACGAGAATACCTGCGGCAGCCAGTAGCCCTTGTATTCGATCATGTGCCGGGTTTTCGCCTCGGTGCGGGCGTGGAAGGCGGTTTCCTTGGTCATGCGCGGCTCCGCGTCGGGGGTCGGTCGATAGGCGATGGCGCGGCTGAACTTTTCCTTGCCGTCATAGGTACGGACATGGATGTCGGTCAGGTTCCAGCCATTTGCGGGGGAGGTATCATCGGGGCAGGCGGACGAGACGCAGACGATATCGGTCAGCGCCCGGAACAGGACGTAGTCGCCCGGACGGCTCCACGGTTCGTCCGAGATCAGCACGCCATGGGCGTCGATCGCGGTGTTGAAGAACAGGTTCACCGCCATCCAGCCGGGGCGCGCCGTCACGCCATAGGGCGAAAGCGCGCCGTTGAAATTGTCAGAGCAGTTCACATGGCCCGGATAGCCGATGTCGTCATAGTATTTCGAGGCGCAGGCCATGGCGAAGGCATCGTGGCGGCCGCAGGTATCCTGCACCACCTCGATCAGCGGCAGCCAGTCCTGATCGTAGTATTTGGCATGCAGGCCGGGCATCGAATAGGCATGGCCCATCAGCGTGCGCGAGGTGGTCACGTCCAGCGCATGTTCCAGCCCCTTGTCGAGCTTGCGGGCCGAAAAGCACTGGAAATCCGTGCATTGGCGGCCATCGACATCAAGGATCTGGATATAGTCGCCTGCCTTCACGAAATAAGCCTGCGCGGTGGCGGATTTCACCCGAAGGTCCAGCACCGGATCGGCCAGCGGATCGGGCAGGTCAAATCCCGGTGCACGTTTCAGGCTGCTGCGGCGCAGGGTGACGACAATGGGCGTCGCGGTATCCTGTTCGCCCGGAACCATCGCGGTGCCAGGGGCTGCGACGATCAGCACACCGTCGGCCTGTGCCGTAAAGGTTTCCTCGGTTCCTGCCGGGGTGTCGGTGCCGAAAAGTTGCACGGCACCGGCTTTCGTCAGGTCGATGCCACGGCGTTCGATCCCCAGACGCAACCCGCCCATACCCGAACCGCTGCCTGTCAGCAGCGCCTTCAGCCCGCGTGCATCAGAATTGGCGGTCGCGCCAATCAGGCCGGCGTCTATGCGGCCCCGGCTGTCAGCGGCCACCAGCTCGGCCACCTGACCGCCCTCGGGGTTCTGAACCGTGATCCTGTCGCCGGTGACGACGGGGATGAGCCAGGCACCCATGCCCGGAATTTCGTGCCGTTCCTCGCCACTTTGCGCCCGCACGTTCAGGGGCGTCAGGATGCGCGAGGGGCGCGGCGGGCCGGGGCGGACTTGCGGATAGGTGTCGAGCATGAGAGCCTCCTGTCTCGCGGGGGCGATTGCCGTTCTGGAAAATAAGTTTATCCTGAGGAAATCTTTTCGCAAGCCTGCAATCTGCCCGTTCGCAGCTTTTTCCACCATAGCCGGAGGCGGGGATGGCGTCACTTCTGTTCGGTCTGGTCGCGGCCCTGTGCTGGGGCCTGCATGATTTTCTGGTCCGCAAGGTCAGCCAGACCGCCCCGGCGACCACGCTTCTGGTGCTGGTTCTGCTGTTTGGCACGCTGTTTCTGGCGCCTTTCGCCATGATCGAGTCGCATCCGGCGGGGGCGATGCGCGGAATGGGCTTTGCCATCGGGTCGGGGGCAGCTTTCGTCATGGCCTCGCTGGGGCTGTATCGTGCCTTTGCCATCGGGCCGGTCGGGCTCGTGGCGCCGATCTGTGGTGCCTATCCTTTGGGCAGTCTGGCGCTGGCCATGGCCGGGGGGCGCACGGTTTCGGGGTCGGAATGGCTGGCGGTACTGCTGGTGGTGGCGGGAATCGCACTGGTGGCAGGGCAGGGCGGCAGTCATGGCGCGGCTGCGGCAGGCGGGCGGAGGCAGGCGATTCTCTGGGCGCTGATGGGGGCGGCCGGATTCGCGCTGACCTTTCATCTGGGCCAGACCGCCGCGCGCGTGATGGGGGAACTGAGTGCGACGCTGATCGCGCGTATCGTGGCGCTGGTGCTGGTGTCGGCGGCGCTGGTCGTGCGGGGCCAGAGCCTCGCGCCCGCCTTGCCGAAATGGCGTGTCCTGGCCCTGATGGGCGCGCTGGATGTGGCGGCGCTGGGGCTGGTGCTGGCGTCGGGCGGCCTGACACATCCTGAATATGCGGCGGTGTCCTCGTCGCTGTTCGGGGTGGTCACCATTCTGCTGGCCTGGCGCTTCCTCGGGGAAAGGCTTGGCCCGGTGCAGGGCGCAGGGGTGGCGGTGGTCTTCGCCGGAATAGCCCTTTTGGGGGCGGGGTGATCGCCTGTCTATTCTGAAAGGGCCGATGTCGGAAACGGATGAGGTATTCGGCGCGTGCGGCGCGATAGTTGCGGCAGGCACCAAGGAGATCCCAATGTTCGGAACAGGGCGCTATTCGGGCTGGCGCGTGGTGAAAGAAGCCTTGACGGGTCACAAGGGTTGGGGGCCGGCATGGCGCGACCCGGAACCGCAGGCCGCATATGACTACATCATCATCGGCGGCGGCGGGCATGGCCTTGCCACAGCCTATTATCTGGCCAAGGAGTTCCGGCAGGCGCGCATTGCCGTGCTGGAAAAGGGCTATCTGGGCGGCGGCAACGTCGGGCGGAACACCACGATCATCCGGTCGAATTATCTGCTGGACGGCAACGAACCCTTCTATGAGTTCAGCCTGAAACTGTGGGAGGGGCTGGAGCAGGACTTCAACTTCAACGCCATGGTCAGCCAGCGCGGGATCATCAACCTGATCCACACCGATGCGCAGCGCGATGCCTTCACCCGGCGCGGCAATGCGATGATCCTGAACGGCGCCGATGCGGAGCTGCTGGACCGCGAACAGGTCCGCGCCATGTATCCGTTCCTGAATTTCAACAATGCCCGCTTCCCCATCAAGGGTGCGCTGATGCAGCGCCGGGGCGGCACGGTGCGCCATGACGCGGTCGCCTGGGGCTATGCCCGCGGGGCGGATTCATGCGGCGTCGACCTCATCCAGAACTGCGAGGTCACCGGCATCCGCACCGAACATGGCCGCGTCACCGGCGTCGACACCACCCGCGGCTTCATTGGCGCGAAAAAGGTGGGTGTGGCGGTTGCCGGCAATTCCTCGCGCGTGATGGCGCATGTGGGGATGCGGCTGCCGATGGAAAGCCATGTGCTGCAGGCCTTCGTGTCAGAGGGGCTGAAGCCGCTCATCGACGGGGTGATGACCTATGGCGCCGGGCATTTCTATGTCAGCCAGTCCGACAAGGGCGGTCTTGTTTTCGGCGGCGACATCGATGGCTACAACACCTATGCGCAGCGCGGCAACATGCCCGTGGTGGAGGATGTGGCCGAAGGCGGCATGAGCCTGATCCCGATGATCGGCCGGGCGCGGCTGTTGCGCACCTGGGGTGGCATCATGGACATGTCGATGGACGGCTCGCCCATCATCGACAAGACCGACATCGAGGGGCTCTATTTCAACGGTGGCTGGTGCTACGGCGGCTTCAAGGCCACGCCGGCCTCGGGCTGGTGCTTCGCGCATCTGCTGGCAACCGACCGCCCGCATGAAACCGCCACGGCCTATCGGTTTGATCGCTTCCGCAAGGGGCTGATGATCGACGAAAAGGGCCAGGGCGCCCAGCCGAACCTGCACTGAGGACCGATCCATGATCATCAACCATCCGATCCTCGGGCCACGCGACTCGCAGGAATTCGTCTATCTGGGGGATGCGGCGCTGATCGACCGGCCTGATGGGCTGGCCGAAGGCGCGCTGGATACCTTCCACGACTATCTTTACCTGCGCGACAACCCGGCAGGGCTGCACCGTGAGCTTTGGTATCACGAACAGGGCGACCGTTCGTGGCTTGTGGTCACGCGCAACACGCTGACGCATGAGATCACGCAAGTGGAACTGGCCCGCGATGTGGCCCGCGCGCGGGGGCGCAGCAAATGACCCAATCGAACCGCATTCCCGGCGGTCAGATCGACCGCTCGCGCAGCCTGAGCTTCACCTTCGACGGCGTGACCTATCAGGGCCACCCCGGCGACACGCTGGCCTCGGCCCTGCTGGCCAATGGCCAGCGCCTGATGGGGCGCAGCTTCAAATATCACCGTCCGCGCGGTCCCATCTCGGCCGGTTCCGAAGAGCCCAACGCGCTGGTGGAACTGCGCGGCGGTGCCCGGCGCGAGCCGAACACCCGCGCCACGGTGGTGGAACTGTTCGACGGCCTGAGTGCCGAGAGCCAGAACCGCTGGCCCAGCCTGAAATTCGACGCCATGGCGGTGAATGACCGGCTGTCGAATTTCTTCACCGCCGGGTTCTATTACAAGACCTTCATGTGGCCCAAGGCGTTCTGGGAAAAGCTTTACGAGCCGATCATCCGCCGTGCCGCCGGTCTGGGCAGTCTGTCGCGTGAGGAAGACCCTGATCAATATGACAAGGGCTTCCTGCATTGCGATCTGCTGATCATCGGTGCCGGGCCTGCCGGTCTGATGGCCGCGCTGACCGCCGGTCGCGCAGGCGCGCGGGTTATCCTTGCGGATGAGGATTTCCGCATGGGCGGCCGCCTGAATGCCGAAACGCATGAGGTTGGCGGGCTTACGGGTGCCGACTGGGCCGCGCAGGCGGTGGCGGAACTGCGCAGCATGGCGAATGTGCGCATGATGCCGCGCACCACGATCATCGGCGCCATGGACCACGGTATCTATGCGGCGGTGGAACGCGTGTCGGATCACCTGCCCGTGCCGCTGCCAGGCAAGCCGCGCCAGATCCTTTGGCGGATCTATTCGCGTCGCGCCATTCTTGCAGGCGGCGCCACCGAACGCCCCATCGCGTTTGAGAATAACGACCGCCCCGGCATCCTGCTGGCCGGATCGCTGCGCGCTTATGCGAACCGCTGGGGTGTCGCCGTCGGGCGCCGGGTCGCTGTCTTCACCAACAATGATGACGGGCTGCGCACGGCCTCTGACCTCAAGGCCAAGGGGATGGAGGTCCGCGTGATCGACGCCCGCAAGGGCGAAGAGGTGGTCGATACCGCCGGTCGTCTGGGGCTTTCCTCGGTCACTATCCGCAGCGGCGGGAGGACCGAAACCTTCGCCTGCGAGGCGCTGGCGGTTTCGGGGGGCTGGAACCCCAACGTCAACATCGCTTCGCACCATCGCGGTCGCCCGGTCTGGAATGACACCATCGCGGCCTTCGTGCCGGGGCAGGGCGATATTCCGGGGCTGGAGGCGGCAGGCGCCGCCGCAGGCCGCTTCTCGACCCGCGCGGCGCTGGAAACCGGCGCAGCGGCGGCCGAAGGCGCGCTGGCCGATCTGGGCCGCAGCGCCCCCGCCCGTGATTTGCCGACGGCCGAGGACGGCCCCTATGCCATCACGCCGAAATGGTATGTCGGCGGTGGCAAGGGCCGGGCCTGGATCGACCAGCAGAACGACGTGACGCTGAAAGATGTGAAGCTCGCGCATCAGGAAAACTACACCTCGGTCGAGCATCTGAAGCGCTACACCACGCTGGGCATGGCGACCGATCAGGGCAAGACCGGCAATGTGCTGGGCCTTGCGGTGATGGCGAGCCTCACCGGCAAGTCGATCCCGCAGACCGGGACCACGGTCTATCGCCCACCCTATACGCCGGTTGCCATGGGCACGCTGGCGGGCCGCTCTCGCGGGCAGGAGTTCAAGCCCAAGCGTCTGACCCCCAGCCACAAATGGGCCAGCGAACAGGGCGCGGTCTTTGTCGAGGTCGGCCAATGGCTGCGCGCGCAATGGCTGCCGCGTGCAGGCGAAACCCAATGGCGCGAAAGCGTGGACCGCGAGGTTCTGGCGACGCGCAAATCGGTCGGCATCTGCGACGTGACCACGCTCGGCAAGATCGACATTCAGGGCACCGATGCCGGGGCCTTTCTCGACAAGGTCTATGCCAATACCTTCAGCACGCTGGCCGTCGGCAAATGTCGCTATGGGCTGATGCTGCGCGAGGATGGCATCGTCTATGACGACGGCACCACGGCGCGGCTGGGGCAGAATGAATATGTGATGACCACCACCACCGCCAATGCGGTTCTGGTGTTCCGCAATCTCGAATATGCCCGGCAGTGCCTCTATCCCGACATGGATGTGCAGCTGATTTCCACCACCGAGGCCTGGGCGCAGTTCTCGGTCGCCGGGCCGAATGCGCGCAAGCTGCTGCAAAAGCTGGTGGATCAGGACATCTCGGATGCGGAACTGCCCTATATGGGGTGCCGCGAGATCACGGTTTGCGGCGGGCTGCGGGCGCGGATCTTCCGCATCAGCTTCTCCGGGGAACTGGCCTATGAAATCGCGGTGCCGACCCGTTATGGCGATGCGCTGATCCGCGAGCTGGTGGAACAGGGCCGCGAATTCGACGCCGTTGTCTATGGCACCGAGGCGCTCGGTGTCATGCGGGTCGAAAAGGGCCACGTCGCAGGGAACGAGCTGAACGGCCAGTCCACCGCGCTGAACATGGGTCTGGGCAAGATGGTGTCGAAGAAGAAAGACAGCATCGGCATGGTGCTGAGCCAGCGCGAGGGCATGAATGACCCGAACGGCTATCGTCTGGTTGGTGTGAAGCCCGTCGATCCGGCGCAGAAGCTGACCGCTGGCAGCCATTTCCTCGAGAAAGGCGCCGCGCCGGTGATTGCCAATGATCTGGGCTGGCTGACGTCAGTGGTTTATTCGCCGCATCTGGGCTGTTCCATCGCGCTTGGCTACCTGAAGAAGGGCGACGAGCGGCGCGGCCAGCGCCTGCGCGCGGCCAACCTGCTGGCAGGGGCCGAGGTCGAGGTCGAAATCGTGAGCCCGCATTTCTTTGACCCGGAAGGAGAGCGTCTCCGTGGCTGAGCATCGTCTGAAACCCCTCTGCCCGCTGGGGGGCACCAGCCCGGCGCGGGCCGTCTTCGGCCCGGTCACGCTGGCCGAGGTTGTGGATGTGGCGCTGGCATCGGTTTCGGCCCGTCAGGGGCGGTCTGCCGAAGTTGCCGCCGCCGCTGCGGGGGCCGGCATCCCGCTGCCCGGCCCCGGCCGCTTCGAGGCCCGTGCGCCTTTCGCCGCCTTCTGGCTGTCGCCCGAAAGCTGGATGATCGAGGCGCCCTTCGCCACGCATGAGGATAGTCGCGCGGCCCTGCTGCCGGTGTTCGGCGATGCGGCCTCGATCACCGAACAGACCGATGCCTGGGTGCGTATCGACGTGACCGGCGAGGATCTGCCCGCGCTGTTCGAGCGGTTGTGCAATGTCGATCTGGCCACCGCGCCGGATGGCGCCGCGACCCGCGCCATGCTGGAGCATATGGGGGTCTATGTGGTGAAGCGCGGGGCCGCGCAGGTCAGCGTGATCGGGGCGCGATCCTCGGCCGCCGCCCTGTGGCACGCGCTGGACACCGCCGCGCATTCGGTGTTCTGAACGGCTTCGCGGCCCCTCCGGGGGCCGCGCGCAAATCTTTTGTGGAAAAGATTTGCAAATTTCTTCAGGAAGAAATTTGCGCCTGGCCCCGGCGGCGCAGCAGGTAAATATCCATGATCCAGCCATGTGCGGCGCGGGCTTCGGCGCGGGCGGCAATGATGCGTGGGCCAGCGTCAGCCAGCGGGCCGCTGTCGGTGATCTGGATGTGCATACCCGCATAGCCCGCCCACCAGATCTGTATGCCTTCCGGCGGCAGGCTCTGGAAGGAACATTCGCCGTCCAGCATCACCACACAGGTATCGACGCCGGCCGGAAAGCCGGTTTCGCGCAATTGGCGCCCGGTGGTGATGGTGACGGGGCCGTCGATCTCGTTCAGCGGGATGGCCTGGGCGGCGGTCAGCGCCTGGATTGAGGTAATGCCGGGGATGACCTCGATGTCCGGGCGCGGGTTCAGCCGGGTGGCGATGCGCAGGGTGCTGTCGTAAAGCGAGGGGTCACCCCAGACCAGCAGCGCGACGCGCGTCGCGCCGGGGTGGGCCGCGATACTGTCCACCCAGCGGGCGGCGATGGCATCATGCCAGTCTTCGACCCTTTGGCGGTAATCGGCAGTTGCGGCGTCTCGCGTCGGATAGTCGAATTCGGCAATGCGGGTCGCGGGGTTTTCCAGCACCTCGGCGAGGATCTCGCGCCGGAGGTCGGCCAGATCGGCCTTCGCGCTGCCCTTGCGCGGCAAGAGGATCAGATCAGCGCGGTTCAGCGCGCGGATGGCTTGGCGCGTCAGGTGGTCGGGATTGCCGCTGCCAATTCCGACGAGGCTGAGGTGAAGGGTCATGGTCGCTCGGTCAAAGAGGCCGCCGCCCGGCTTTGGGCGGCGGCAGAAAGATCAGGCGGCGGCGTGCAGGCGTTGGGTCACAAGGCCGGAACCCGCAAGGCCCTTGATGGCCTTGGCGGCTGCCAGAACAGCCAGATCCACCAGCGGTTCCACCGCGACGACCAGCATGTAGGCGGCCCCGAAGGTCGAGACCTGCGCCATGGCCTCGGCGCTGAAGCCCATGCCGTAGAAAGCCCAGAAGGCGACCCAGGCGACGATGCCCGCCTGATAGGCGGTCGACAGCGCCAGCGCCTGCCCGTAGCGCAGATCGACATAGGCAGTGCCGGGGGCGATGACGCGCCGCGCCAGTGCCTGAAGGCCGAACAGTGGCACCAGCAGGGTGGTGACGTTCATCCCGTATTGCGGCAGGTCGAAGGGGGCGAAGAACATCCCCTGGATCAGCAGGCCAAGCGCCAGCCCGATGGCCGCCGGAGCGGCGCCGAACAGCAGGAACAGGGTCGATCCAAGGATGAGATGCACCTCGGATACGCCGACGGGCACATGGGGAAGCACCTCGAAGAAGGTGAAGGTGGCGGCGGTGGCCAGCACGCTGCGCGCCAGCAGTGACACTGCACCCTGTTCGCGGATCGCGGCAAAAGCGATTTTCAGCGTGTAAAGCCCGGCGGTGGCGGCGGTGGCGGCACCAAGCATCAGCTTGGCCCCGGAAACGAGGCCCGGTTCGATATGCATGATCTGTCTCCTCTGGCCGTCACACCCGACGGCCGTGGTTTCGGTTCATGCAAGGCCGGTCTCCTGGCTTGCGGGTCGTGGCGCGTCCCGGCCTTCCCGGTGCCGCAGGGACACCAGTGGCGGATGGGGGCGCTCTCCGCTCACAGTCGCGGGGGCGGCCGGGGCTTTGGGCGCCTGACTGGGTTCGCCCTTCCCCGTTCCCGATTGAGTCCGGTGCTTGGCACCTGATGGACACCTTGCCGCCTCGTTCTGTGGCGAAAGGGCGCTTGCGTCAAGCGGGCTTTGCGACGGTCTGGCGCGCTTTGCGACGGGCGGGCGGGGCCGGGGCGGTTGCGGGCCGCGCGGGCTTGGGGCAAAACGGGGGCATGGACCTGTTCGAAGACCCCCAGCCCCAGCAGGGCAACCAGCCCGAATATACCGTGTCGGAGCTTTCCGGCGCAGTGAAACGCATGATTGAAGGCGAATTTGGCCTTGTCCGCGTGCGGGGCGAGATCGGGCGAGTCTCGCGCCCGTCCTCGGGGCATATGTATTTCGACCTGAAGGATGACCGTTCGGTCATTGCCGCCGTCTCCTGGAAGGGGCAGGTGGCACGGATGCAGGTGCGCCCTGAAGAGGGGATGGAGGTCGTGGCCACCGGCCGGATGACCACCTTTCCGGGCCAGTCGAAATACCAGCTGATTGTCGAGGATGTGGCCCCCGCAGGGGCCGGTGCCCTGATGGCCATGCTGGAAAAGCGCCGCGCCGCCTTGCAGGCCGAGGGGCTGTTTGACCCCGCGCGCAAAAAGCCTGTCCCTTATCTGCCCGGCGTGATCGGGGTGGTCACATCGCCCTCGGGTGCGGTGATCCGCGACATCCTGCACCGGCTGCGCGACCGCTTTCCCCGCCATGTCCTGATCTGGCCGGTGGCGGTCCAGGGGGAGAAATGCGCAGCCGAGGTGGCGGCGGCCATTCGTGGCTTCAACGCGATCGAACCCGGCGGCCCGGTGCCGCGGCCCGATCTGCTGATCGTGGCGCGGGGCGGTGGCTCTCTGGAGGATCTGTGGGGATTCAACGAGGAAATCGTGGTGCGGGCGGCGGCGGCCAGCCGCATTCCGCTGATTTCCGCCGTGGGGCACGAAACCGACACCACGCTGATCGACTTCGCGGCTGACCGCCGGGCGCCAACGCCGACCGCCGCCGCAGAGATGGCGGTGCCGGTGCGGCTGGACCTGCTGGCCGCTGTCGATGGCTTCGGGGCGCGTCTCAGCCGGGCGATGGCGCAGGAGGCCGAGCGGCGGCGGGTGCGGCTGTCCGATCTGGGCCGGGCGCTGCCCCGGCTCGACATGCTGCTGGGCGGGCCGGGCCAGCGATTCGACGCGGTGGTGCAACGGCTGGGCGGTGCGCTGGGGCTGATGGTCACCCGCAAGCGGGGCGCCTACGAGGCGCGTGCCGGGCGCCTGCGTCCCGAGGCGCTGCGCGCCCTGATCTCGGGCCGGGCCGAGCGGCTGCAGGTGCTGACTGCCCGCGCGGATACGGCAATGGAGCGGCGGCAGGAGCGTAGCCATGCGGGCCTCGATAAATGGGCCTCACGGCTCGCGCCCGCGCTGGCGCGTCTGCTGTCCGGAGCCAAAACCCAGATTGCCCGCGACCGGGATCGTCTGGGCGTTCTGGCAAGCCGGCTGGAAACCGCACCTGCACAACGGTTGGCCCGCGCCACAGAACGGCTGGACGGGCTGGAGCGGATGCGGAAGACGCTGGGCTATCAGGCGACACTGGCGCGGGGCTATGCCGTCGTACGGGCCGGAGGCGCCGTCATCACCAGTGCCGAACTTGCCCGCGAGGCCGCCGCGCTGGAGATCGAGTTCCGCGATGGCCGCGTCACGACCGGCCCCGGCACCTCCGTGGCGCCATCCGCCGAAGGCCCCCTGCGCACCCCCCGCAAGCCCCGTTCCCGCGAGGAGGGGCCGGATCAGGGCAGCCTGTTCTGACGCACAGCTCGCCGGACGGCCCCGGCAACCCCCGGGCCGATGGGCGCAGGGAGGACTCCGGAGCATCTTGCGCGAGGGGCCGGAGGCTGGAGGCGCGTACAGCCGCATCTGACGGCGCAGATGATGTGACCGCGCCCGACGGCATCAATCCTGCTGGCCTGGCACCGCAGGCCCTTAAGCCTAACTTCCGCAGACTTCAGAGCCACAAAAGCCTCCTTGCGGGGGCTTTGTATGTAGCTGAAATCCTAGGGATTTTTGGCTCCGGCGGTAGGGATCGAACCTACGACCAATTGATTAACAGTATCCAGCAGCGCGACCCGACGCAGCCCTATGCAGCCTGACGCAGCCCTACAGCTTGCGGAAAAATAAGCGATTTCAGTTGCTTGGCCGATGTGATAAGCCCTAAGCAGCATTTCGCAGGACGACCGCTGGTGCTGTTGATCTGCTTATGAGGAGCTGCCGACATGCCCGATCCGACCCGCAAACACCCGCCCCTGAAGCTCACGAAGGGGTATATCGACAAAGTCACGCCCGGACCCGCTGACGAACTGCACTGGGACACGGACGTGAAGGGCTTTGGCCTTCGCGTGACCCCCACACGCAAGCTGACGTTCATCGTGCAGGGGCGCGTCGGAGGTGTGGGGACCGCTGCCCGCATCACCATCGGGCCTTACGGCGTCTTCACTGTGGACCAAGCCCGCGAGGTGGCGCGCGAACACCTGCGGTCGATGCGCATGGGGGTTGACCCTCGCGAGGTGAAGAAGCAGCAGGAGGCAGAGCGCCAGCAGAAGGTGACCGAGGGGGTCACGTTGAAGCAGGTCTATGACAGCTATGTTACCTGCGCCCGCGTCACGTCATCTCGCAGGCACAGCTTCGAGGGATGTTCTGATGATCGTGAACGCGTGCCTGCTGTCGGCCTTGGTGATCGTCGCCCCGTTCTCCGCCGTCGCCCTGTTCATGGGCTGGCGACTGTATCAGCGCCTCGACGCTGCTGCGTCAGCACTGGCGAAACTCGCATCGCGCGACACGTGACACGTCGGAGCGGTACCGCGCGTCTCCGACGCGGAGAGAGCGCTATACCGATGCGATAAGCGCATCCACAAATGCCGATTTGACCGCGAGGAAGGGGATTGTCCGGTCATCATCATTTGGTCCCCTGACGATTACGCCAACGACCTTTCCCGAAAACAGCACCGGGCCGCCACTCATTCCTTCGTAGGTGCCCGACAGCAAGGCGATCACGTTGTCAGATGTGGCGGGCGTGCCGTCGAAGGTTTGCCGCGAGAACCCGGTTACCTCAGTGTCGCGGATCGTCAGGGACGAGCTGTCCAGATTCGAAGGATAGCCCGCAGCCTGCACCGCAGATCGGATGCCGAGCGCGGTAGCTTCGGCTGTAGAGGCCATTTGCAGAGTGGCTGCGGGATTGAATGCGGGCAACCGAGTTCGTAGCCGAATTAGCGCAAGGTCGTTGTGATCGTCGCGGGCAACCGCGTCCGCTTCCATTGCGAACGCCGGGCTTTGTCGCGGGAAGATGCGCAGATTTGGTCCGAGGCAATGTGCGCAGGTCACAAACAGGTTCTCGGCGACGGCGAAGCAAGTGCCCACTGATCCACCATCTGTTTCATTTTCGAGATACCAAACGGCAGCATTTAGAACGTCACTATCCTCGACTAAGGGGATCGAAAATTGTTGGCCCGAACACAATGCGTTGAACCTCGCGGCTAGGCCACGGAAGACCTGATCGGTTGATCCTTTTACCTGCCGAATGAACTCAATTTTTCCTCGGACCACCCACTCGAAGTTCGTAGCCTCCTGTTCCGGCAACCGACCCCTATCTGGGCGCTTCTCGTTGAAGTGCCGAGCCGATGCCGCCGCGTAGCCATTGAACTCCCAGTCATGAAGCATCGCCCTGACATCGCGAACAAACTTGCGCTTGACGTTGACTTTCTCATTCACAACCAGACCTGTGACTTCCTGTTGAAAGGCGAGGCCCAGCAGGCGCGTCTTTGCGTGGTTAATTCTAAATCCGTTATCCTCAATCATCTGCTGACAGGTGTCGGACAGAATAAACTCGTCATGGCTGTCGGGGTTTGCAAGACGTCCGATTGGCGCGGGAAAGGTCCTGCGATTGGATGAGATGGTGATGTCGTCGGCGTATCGCGTGTAAGTGCATCCAAGTTGCCTGCAAAACCTAGCCAACTCAGCATCGAGTTTGTCTGAAACGATGTTTGCAAGTATTGGCGATAGCGCGGCTCCCGGCATCAGGACATGTGTTGTTCGAAGACTGCCGTCGACCTCCTTTTCAGTTTGAAAGCAAGCGATGTGAGCGATGAACTGAGCAATCTCCTCTGGGTAGTTATACGGCGGAGCCATCAAGCGCCCGCGAACGCGCCCGAAGTGAATGGTCTCGAAGTAGTCTTCTAGGTCAATGTTTAGGACCCAACGCTTGCCGACGTGTTGTCGGGCATTGCTCACGATGCTACGTTGATGCCCGCCGACAAAACCGTGGACGTGGGCACGGGGACGATAGTCGCTTTCGACAAGGCGCAGGATGTCACGCTGCAACTTGAGAAGCGCAATACGCGGTGCGCAAATACGTCGTGTCCCGCCGCTCTTCTTCGGTATGGTGAATTCTTTGTATCGCGCACCCGGGGCAAGGCCGTAAGCGATGTAGACAAATCTTCTCCGATAATTCCGACGAAGCGCAAAGGCTATTTGTCTAAGGTTGGCAAAAGGCTTTAATGACATGGGTGCATCAACGACCTACAATCTCGCATTCCCAACATCGCGGGAATTTCGCAATTCCGTAACAGCATGTAGCGGGGCGAGTTGAAAGTAACCTTCTCGCAGGTGTCGCAGGTAACACAACACTTGGTTGATTGCAGGCCGCTGATGCTCCGTTGGGCTTACACGCATAGATTGCCGACGGCAACATCATTGCGATTGCACGAAGGCAGGAACGCCCGCGACGATGCGCGGGCGCTCGTGATCGTGTTGCGTTCGGATCAGCCGAGGATGCATTCCTCAAGCTTCATGCCTTTCGGCAGCGTGACGAAGTATTTGTCGCCGTCGACCCGCGTGCCGTAGCCAAGCTGCCGCCAGAACACGCGACGCGCTGCCGACGCAGCCGACTTCGACCACGCAGTTTCATCTTCGCGACGGCACAGCGCGTCGATCTCGTCGGCGGTCGCGCCTGCGACGAGGGCGATCAGGAGTTTGGCGCGCTTCGTGCCCGCCTTCACCTTTTTCACCTCGCGCTTCGGCGAGTGGATCGTATCCTTTGGCGCACGCTTCCGCTTTGGCGCAACGACGGCGCTCTGCGCTCTGCGCATCAGCGCTGTGAGCCTGCACGTCGACGACAACCGCATCAACCGTCGCGGCAAGGTCGGACTTGGTTAGGTTCATAGTCATGTCGTTCTCCGTTGATCAGCGCGCGGCGACTCCCGCCGCCCTGTGTCGACATGGCAGCACCCACCCAAATGGATGTCCCGAAGAGAAGGGCATCATGAGCACGGCAAACCCGTTCGACTCCCGGAATTCCGCGCAGTAGGGTTCCCGAAACGATTTGTTGAGGGAGAACAGCGGGATGGCGCTACACGATGAAGTCGCGAAATTGAGGGCGCAGCGCGGTGGTATGCCGAACGCATTGCAGGGTGTGACGAAGGACAAGATCAGGGCCGTGCTGCAATACCTTGATCTCGGCACGAACAATGATCTGGTCGACGGCGTCTTTGCGCTGCTCGACGACGAAACGGATAGCTGGTTCGCGAAGCCGCCTGCTGGGGCGAAGATTGCTGACGGCGCGACCACGGCGCACCTCGGCTGCCACGTCGGAATCCTGCAACGCGGCGCTGGGAAACTTGACCGCGAAGGCCGCGACTACTGGATCAAGCCGCTTCGCGATCTGGGCGGCATCGAAGCGATCACGTTGCAGGACGGCGAGTTCGTTGCGGGCCATGTGAAAGCGAAGTCGCCAAACTCGAGTTACCGCCTGAACGAGGCGCTGAAGGCGATCCTGAAGGCACCGGATGGCCAATGGCAGGGGATGTTGGCTGAATGGGCGCGGGACGATGTTGCGCGTGAGCGTCGCGCGTTCCAAGCCGAAATGGCGGAGGCCGCCAGAGCCTTGATCGACTCGGGCCACGGCCACCTGATCAAAGCCAGCGTCGAGAACTACGCGCCGCGCTTCCTGCCCGGATACCAACTGCTCTACGTCGACGATGCGGACGGCGACCGAATCTCGGACGCCGAGCGCGCGAAGATGGCGGCTGCGGGCGTCGACCTAACCTTGGGCGACGCGATGCCCGACGCGCTGTTCTGGCACCCGCAGACGGACCATCTGTGGGTGATCGAGGCGGTGACGAGCGACGGCGAGGTGGACGCGCACAAGGTCGTGCAGTTGACTGGGCTGGCCGAACGCTACGGCAAATCCGGCGTTGGCTTCACGACGACCTATCGCACGTGGAAGGAGGCGGCTGCGCGCCAAGGAAAGCACAAGAACGTCGCCTACGACACGTTCATCTGGATTCAGGAAGACCCAGCGAAGCAGTTCAAGGTGACGGGCTAGAACAGGTCCTCGACCGTTGTCTCGCCGCGTCCGAGCGCTTCGAGTTGCTCACGGTTCGGGTAGTGCAGGTTGCGCAGGTCGGTCGCGTTGACCTGCGTATGCCCTGAGAAGATGCGGAAATACTGATCGACCGCTTCCGAGTTCAGGAACGCCGCGAGGCCGCGAGCGAGGTCGATGGACAAGCCTGCGCCGTTCTCGTGGAAGTAGTTCAGGTGGTTCTCGAAGCCCGCTCTGCCGCCGTCGTAGATCGACGCGACGAGGCGACGCTTTTCTTCCTTTGCCGAGAAGCGCTTCGTCAGGACGTAAATTCCTGCGGGCGTGATCAGGCTCTCCGTATCGGCGCAGTCGGCCAGCGCGTTGTGCTTTCGGAAGTCGGGAATGGGCCAGCGGATTCCGCCGTCGTGGAAGTGCTGCGGGTAGATCAGCGGCACGGTGTCGTCACCGGGATCCTTTCGCAGGTGTTCGGTCGCGCGGAAATCGACGACGCGTCCGGTCGACACCTTGATCCGAAGATCAGCGAGGGTGCAGGGCAGCGCCTGGACGCGTGCCGCAAGGCCGTCGCCGACAACAGGCAGTCGGATGAAGGCATGACGATCATTCGGGCGCACGATCTCCGTGAAGGGGACGACACGCGCCTCGGTCTGATCGGTCGAGAGCAGAACATCGTCCTGCGTCCCGCCTTTGCGCACGCGGAAGATCATGTTCTCCTGCAACACGTCGTCGTCCTTGAAGGATGAGCGCCTAGACTCGAACACATGCAGTGCCGATATTGCCGAACCGGCGAGAAGCAGGCGGCGGAACGGTTCGTAATAGGACCCGTTGCAGAAGGAGCGCGGCGTGATGGCGACGAGTTCGCCGCCGTCCTCCATCTGGCCCAGCGCGACGGCGACGAAGGCGGTGTAGAGGTTCACCGTTTCGATCCCGAGCGACCTCAGCGCCAGACGCCATTCAGACGCCTGATTGATCTTGCCATAGGGCGGATTCAGGATGGCGCAATTGAAGGTTCTATTCTGGTGCAGCAGCGGTTCGGCTGAGTGCAGCACGTAATCGTCGCGGATCACCTCGCTGGTGAACTTCACGCCTTCGGCGGCGCATCGTTCGGCGCAGGCGGCGAGCGTTTCGTCGAGGATCGTGGCAAGCTGATCGTCGACTTCGTAGCACGTCACATCAATCGACTTGGGCTTCGCATTGCGCGAAAGCGCCTTTGTGACGAACGCCGCTGTCAGCGCGCCCATGCCCGCACCTGCGTCCAGCAGGCGAACGTGCTCGGGCAACTCGTCGAACATGTCGCCCATAAAGGACGCGATCCGGCCCGGCGTCATGAATTGCCCGAGTTTCGACCGACGCTTCGGATCGAGTGTCGGTGAGATTTCGAGGCGGGTCTGGTCGATGGATTCGATGAGCACGAGTTCTTCCTTTGTTTCGCTCATCATTGCATCGACACGGCGAAGTGCCAAGCGTTCGCAGCAGAGCGCGGAGCGCCGCGCTCGCTGTCGTCTTGCGCGTGCAGGGTGCGCGCGGCGTCAGGCTGTCAGAGACGACGCGGAAGGAAGACGACGAGGGCGGGTTCACCGACAACCGCAAGCTGACGGTCGCCGACATTGTGCGCAATAAGTTGGTGGAGATGGTTCACGCGGGGCAAGACTCGTTCATCAGCCGATCAGGTCGCCGTCGGAATCCGGCGTCACGGTCACGAGGCCCTTTTTCACGAGCGAGGCGAGAACGCCCTTTTTCTGCGCGGTCGTCATGTCGCCCACCTTGCGGTCGTCGAGCCAGACCCAAGTGGACAGGTCGGACGGCTGCTGCGCCTGCATCGGCGCGCCGTTCAGTGGCGTGTTCTCGCAGTGGGCGAAGGCAACCAGCAGGTGGTGTTCGGCGGCGGTGATCTTCTTGGTGTCGGTCATCTGTGTCACTCCGTTGATGCGTCAGTGCTTCTGACCTTCATTCATCTCGCATCCGTTCCCGGCGGCGATCAACCGGGGATGCGTGGGGTGAGATGTTGTTTGTTTGAGACACCTTAGCAGGTTGACTCGGTGGTCGCCCGATAGGAGAACAAGGCTGTCGCATTTCTGAGGGGCAACATGACGAAGTATCTTGCTGGCATTGAAAACCCGAACTCGATCATCACCCCCATTCTGTCTGCCGTTCGATTTCCCGAGGTTTTGGCGGATTGCCACGCTAAATACGCGGACGATATTGCGCTCTTTCAGAAGCTGATTGCGGGATCAGAAAGCAGCGCCCACTTGCTCGATCAGATCAGATCCAGCAGCATTCCCGGCCCAAACCGCATGTCGCTTCTAAAGATGTTCCGGCGCTGCGTTTCGCCCGTGCTGGATACCGAAATGACAAAAAAGATCAGCAAGGTTTCGACCGCCGATCTCGTTGCGGCCTACGGGGCGACTTTTAAACCCATCGAAAAGCTGAAAGAGCAGTTCGCGCATCTGCCTCCAGAACACCTTGCGACACTTGCGGCTTTGGTGGGGGAGTATGACACGCGCGGGCAGTCAGGTTATGAACTGACGGAGTTGTTCTTCGACTGGTTTGACGAAGCCTTCAAGGGCGTCCTGACAATTGAAGGTCCGCGTCGTGCAGGGCGCGATGTTGAATTAAGCACGGTCTTTACTGACTTCGTCGGCAACTATCCCTGTGACTTCGTCATTCGGACGGTCGAGGATAAGCCCCTTGTGCTTGCCGTTGGGTTTGCGCGCTACGACGCGACACGGGGCGGAGCGCAATCGGATGACCGAACAGGCGGGAATCTCTACAAGGTCGCCAAAGCCAAAGAGTATTCGGCGGCGTCTGGGAACACTTTTCGGGTAATCTTCTTGGCCGACGGTCCCGGCCTCGTCCACAAAGATACATGGGAGGAAGCCTGCGCAATCGACGGCGAGTGGGATGGTGCGGTTCGGGTGACGACGCTCAAACTTGCCGCCGAGCGCGTCACCCATGCCTGGCTGTCGGGTGTGACAGGGGCGGAACCATCAGCCGTTGGCGAAGCTCTGAGCCTCTAGAAGACCATCTTCCGAAAGTTCGGCATCCGCAAAAACCGTGAACTGGCTGCGTTCACGGGCCTTCGGGGGAGGCGCAGGCTCATCGGTGAACAAGGACGCCTGCGGGGTATCGCTCTTGCGGGCGACATAGTCACCCATTCGCTCTGACCCGTGGCGCAGCCGCTTCGTTGCGGCGGCAAGGGCGACAAAGGACTCGTCCATGCCGAGCCAGCGGCGGCCTAGTTGGTCAGCCGCGTCTAGGGTAGTTCCCGAGCCACAGAACGGATCGACGACCAAATCGCCGGGGTTGCTGCTTGCCCCCACGATCATCTTGAGCATGTCGAGATTCTTCTCGGTCGGATAGCCCGTGACTTCAATACTTTGGTGGTGTGCATCCCGAAAGCTGTCCCAGTTGTCAGTGTAGGGAATGGCTTTGTCGCTGGTGAAGTAAACCTTGCGGCGCGGGTTTCCCGTCTTCGACCAGTGAATGAAGCCGTCCTTGTCCAACTGTTCGAGTTTTGCAGGTGCGTACTGCCAATGTTTGCCCGGAGGTGGGTTCATGTCGCGCCATGGCTGACCTGTTTCGCCATTCCGTGTCCCGGGAGCGTGGACGGGGACGAGCTTGTATCGCCCTCGTGCATCGAACCTGGGATATTCCTTGTCGATCCATTCGCCACTTGGTTGTTGTCCCGGCTGATTCCAGACGTAGGCGGCCGACTTCGTATAAAACAACAGGTAGTCGTGAAGGTTGGCATATTGGTTGGTTGTGAAGTTTTTTGAACTGCACTTGCGCCGAGAAATAATGTTTCGGAAGTTTCGCTCTCCGAATATCTCGTCCATCACAACTTTCAGGTGCGCAAGCATTTGGTGGCCGATGTGGAGGTAGATCGAACCATCTTCGGTCAGGCACTCGCGCGCGAGGATTAGCCGCCGCCGCATAAACTCAACGTATGTGGCGGTCGAGCGGTCGTCTTTGTAGGCGTGCTGTAGGCCGCGCGATTGGAAGTCGAGTCCCGTGTTGTAGGGTGGGTCCAAATAGATCAGCCGCGCGCGGTGAGACGATGCGGCGAGCGCGGCAAGGCCGCCGAGGTTGTCGCAAAGCGCGATTCCGTTCGGTTCGATGTGCGTTGCCTGCCACCCACCATTCCGCCAGCATACCAGCGGTGCAGGGTGCAGGGCGCGAACCTGATCGACTTGGGCGCGCCCCTCGTAAGAGAAACCGATTGCGGCGGTAGCGGACGGCATCGGGAGTTCGCTGCGATGAGGCACGGATGCGGTCTGTGCCTCTGGGCTTAAGCGTTCGCTTGCGTTGATCCCTGTTGCCACTTGGATTCTCCATTTTTTTGGTAACCAGACTACAACATGTAGCGCCGCCCGATGCGTTCGTAAACTATCCATTCGAGGGCAACAGGAACGCATCAAGGGATACCCGTGTTTAAACGGCGAGGCGTCTGCGTTGCAAAAGCGTTGCAAAATGCCCTGAAAACGACAAAAGCCGCCCTGCGAGGCGGCCTTTATCGTGTTGTAATCTCTACGAGATTTTGGCTCCGGCGGTAGGGATCGAACCTACGACCAATTGATTAACAGGCATCGAAAACGTCCCTTTCCGATAGCTTCCGAAAGCTGCAAAAAGCCTCATAAGTATCTGATAAAAAATATAAAACCCATATTGCGGTTGCCCTGCTTCTCCCCCATATTCGTCGGTAACACCCCCAGTTTTGCCTACTAAAATCCTACTTGCTCGGGGCACCGATGCCGAAGCTGACCGCCCAGTTTGTCCGAGACCTCCCCCTGTCCGATGCGGGTCAGGTGCTGGTGATCGACGACGCGTTGCCCGGCTTCGGCGTCAGGGTCGGGGCGCTGTCCAAGTCCTATTTCGCTGAGGGTCGGGTGAAGGGGCGAACCCGCCGCGTGACCCTTGGGCGGGCGGATACCATCACTTTAAACGAGGCCCGCAAGCTGGCGATGAAGGCCCTTGCCGAGATGGCCGATGGCAAGGACCGCAACGCCGAACTCAAGCTGCAACGTGCGAAACTGATCACGCTCGGGCAGGCGGTGAAGGGCTGGCTCTCCGACCCGTGCAGGCAACCCGGCGCTGGCATTTGAGACCTTGGCTGAGGCTGGGGTCGCGCCGACACTGCTTGCCATCGTGCGGGAGAACTTCACTAAGACGGTGACGATGCTCGCCCCCTTTGTCGCGCTCCTGTCGCTGGAAAACGGTGTGGTCGCAACCGGGGTTGCCGATGATCCGACCCCGGTTGAAACCCGGATCGACGGGGTGCCATCTTGGGCCTTCGACATGTATACGCGCCCCGGTCGCGCAGCCCTTGGGCGGCTGATCCTGCGAAATGCAGGCTTGGTGACATGGGCCGGGGCCTTCCTGCCCCGCACCGACCGGGTGAGGGCGGCAGGCGAATTGCTGTTCCGCCTCGAAGGCCAGTGCCTGCACCGCCATGCCAGCGGCCCGCTGTCTGCATCCTTGCGCCAGCGGTGGGAAACCGAATGCGCGGGGATGACCCCGGAAGCCCTCGCCTTCGGCATGGTCGCCCTCAGGGATGCGATGCCCGAACTGAACGCGATCCGGGCGCAGGTCGTGGCGGAGGGCGTGAAATGAACGGCCTGATCCTCACCCGGCATAATCCCTTCTTATCCCGGCCCACAAAGGCCGAGATTGCCCCCGCCGAGGCCGATGCAGCGGTCGAGCATTTCATCCGCGAAAGCCTGTCGGAGAACACGCGGGCGGCCTATCGCGCTGATCTGGCCCACTTCACCGGATGGGGCGGGGAACTGCCCGCCACGGCTGATCTGGTCGCCCGCTATCTGGCCGATCATGCAGACACGCTGGCCCCCGCCAGCCTTGCGCGGCGTGTGGCGACGCTCAGCAAGGTTCACGCGGCGAACGATTGGCCCAACCCTTGCCAAAGCGAGGTGGTCCGCGCCACGCTGCGGGGGATCAGGCGGGTGAAAGGCACCGCCCAAGACCAAGCCCGCCCTCTACTGCGTGAAGACCTGTTCCTGATCCTCGACGCCTTGGATGACGATGCCCGCGCCCAGCGTGACCGGGCGCTGCTGCTGATCGGCTGGGCCGGGGGCTTTCGGTCGTCGGAACTGGTGGGGCTGGACTGGTCCGATGTCGAAGAGGTCCGCGAGGGGCTGGTCCTTAACCTGCGGCGATCCAAGACCGACCAGATGGGCCATGGCCGCAAGATCGGCGTCCCCCTTGGCCGCACCCGACACTGCCCGGTTGCCGCCCTTGCCGCATGGCTCAAGGCCAGCGGTGGCGATGACGGCCCGCTCTTCCGGCCTGTGGATCGCCACGGCCATATCCAGCCCGACCGCCTGCGCAGCGATGCCGTCTCCACCATCCTGCGCGACCGCCTCACCGTGGCAGGGATCGACCCCGAGGGCTACTCGGGCCACAGCCTGCGCGCAGGCCTCGCCACCAGCGCGATCAAGGCTGGGGTGCCAACCTACAAGGTCCGAGCACAGACCGGTCATGCCTCGGACCTGATGCTAGCCCGCTATCTAAGGGATGCGGGGATGTTCGACGGCAACGCGGCGGGGGCGTTGTTGTGATTGCCACCTGCGTGTCGCCACACGAAAAGCCAAAGTTGCGGTGCGTTTGGTCTGGAAGTTGTGTTGGACTTGCCGATAGACTGGGGGAGTTGCGAGAATTCGAAGTAGGGGGCAGGTTTGGCGAGCAAGGAGGCTACAGCCAGGATCAAGATCAATCGTCTGCTCGATGATGCTGGATGGCGCTTTTTTGACAATGCCAACGGCCCTGCCAACATTGTTCTGGAACCGAATGTCAAGATTTCGCAGCGTGATCTTGATGCGCTTGGCGCGGACCTTGAAAAAACCACGAACGGATTTGTCGATTTCCTGCTTCTCGATGGGCGCGGCAAGCCGCTGATTGTGTTGGAAGCCAAGTCGGAAGATAAAAATCCGCTGTCCGCCAAAGAACAGGCGCGGAAGTATGCCCGATCACAGAACGCTCGCTTCGTCATTCTGAGCAACGGGAACATCCATTACCTTTGGGATTTGGAGCAAGGAAATCCTGTAGTGATCTCCAAGTTCCCAAGCCCCAAGGAAATTGGGAACCATTATGCCTTTACGCCAAACGCGGAACGTCTGGCGGGTGAACAGGTAGGGCTTGACTACATCGCGCTCACCCAGATGCCTTCCTACACGCAAGAAGCCGCATGGAAGGTCGAAGCGGAGCGCCCTTCGTTCATTGAAAAGAATAAGTTGCGGTTTCTGCGGCGCTATCAGCAGCGCGCAATTGAGCGGGTTCAAGAGGATGCCTTGAAGGGCTCGACCCGCTTTCTGTTCGAAATGGCAACGGGCACCGGAAAGACGCTGACCTCGGCAGCGCTTATCAAGCTGTTTCTAAAGACCGGGAACGCGAAGCGTGTTTTGTTTCTCGTGGATCGTCTGGAATTGGAAGTTCAGGCTGATAAGGCATTCAAGGCCTATCTCAAGAACGATTTCACTTCGGTCGTCTACAAGGAACAGAAGGACGATTGGCGAAAGGCTGATATCGTCGTTACCACCGTTCAGTCGCTGTTGTTCAATGACAAGTATCGCCGCCTCTTTGCGCCCTCTGATTTCGATTTGGTGATTTCAGACGAGGCCCACCGTTCGATTGGCGGCAATGCGCGAGCAGTGTTTGAGTATTTCATCGGCTACAAGCTTGGCCTGACGGCGACCCCTAAGGATTATCTCAAGCAATCCAGCAGCCAAGCATCTGAACGCGATCCGCGAGAAACAGAGCGGCGCATGATGCTGGACACTTACAAGACCTTCGGCTGCACATCTGGCGAACCCACCTATCGCTATTCGCTGATTGACGGCGTGCGAGATGGGTTCCTGATCAACCCCTATGTCGTGGATGCCCGCACGACCGTTACCACGCAGCTTTTGTCAGATCAGGGTTTTGTCATCACCACGACCGACGCTGACGGTAACGAGCTTGAAGAAGCCTTTGCAGGGCGTGATTTCGAAAAGAAGTTCTTTGCCGAACCGACGAACCGGGCATTCTGCAAGACCCTTCTGCAACATGGGCTGCGCGATCCGATCTCGGGCGAGTTTGGCAAGACCATCGCATTCGCCGTCAGCCAGAACCACGCGGCCAAGGTCGCCCAAATCCTGAACGAGATGGCCGATCAGCTCTGGCCGGGTCGTTACAAGTCAGATTTCGCCATGCAGGTGACAATCCATGTCGCCGACGCGCAGAAGATGACTGTGAATTTCGCCAACAATAACCTCGGCGGGCATAGCGGTTTTGTCGAGAACTACCGGACCAGCAGGGCGCGTGTCTGCGTCACCGTTGGCATGATGACCACAGGCTATGACGCGCCGGACATCCTGAACCTCGCCCTCATGCGCCCGATCTTTTCGCCGTCCGACTTCGTGCAGATCAAGGGGCGGGGCACCCGAAAGCACAACTTCACCGAAGAAATGTTCGACCCAGCGCAAAAGGCCGCGCTGGGGGAGGTCAAGAAGACCGCCTTCCGCCTCTTCGACTTTTTCGCCAACTGCGAATATTTCGAAGAGACCTTCGACTACGACGAGGAAATCAGTCTGCCCGCACCGCCCACCATGCCCTTGTCCACGGGCGGTGACGGCGGGGATGGGCAAACGACCGTCACGGGCGGGATCGGCACCTACGAGCATTTCGACCCCGATGATGTGGTCAGCCAGGTAGAGACCCAGATCGGCAAAGACGGGATGCGGATCGACCGCGAACTGTTCCGCAAGTTTGAAGACGCTGCCCGTTCTGATACGACGCTGGCCGATCTCGTTGCCGCCCAGAACTGGGAGGCCGCAGCCCGCCACGTCATCGAAGAAATCTTCGACAAGCCGAGCGAGTTCTACACCCTTGAAAAGCTGCGCCGCGCTGCGGGGGTGGATCGCCGCATCTCGGTGCGCGAACTGATCGATAAAGCGTTTGGCTTCATCCCCGGCTTCAAGAGCAAGGCGGAGCTGATCGAAGACGAGTTTCAGAAATTCCTCGCCGATCAGAAGCCCGAAGAGGCCGACCGCATCCGCGAAATGCGGTATTTCTTCGAGGCCTACATCCGCGACGCCAATGTCCGCGCCAAGATCGACGCTGGTCACTTCGCCGATCTGAACGTAAATCCCACCTTCACAACCCGCGACCTCAAAGAGGTTCCCGCGCCGTGGCGCAAGCGTATCCCCGAATACATCAAGGACTACGTGTCCCTGAACCCGTTCCTTTGAAAGTCCCCCATGCTCGACACTGACACCAAGCGCCGCATCGACACCTGCCGGGATATCCTTGTGGGCAAGGTTCCCGACCCGAAAAGCCAGGTCGAACAGATCACCATCGCGCTGATCTACAAGTTCATGGACGACATGGACCTTGAGGCGGAAGAACTCGGCGGCGAGCGGCGGTTTTTCACGAAGGATTACGAGCGGTATCGCTGGGCGAAACTCGTCGCCCCCGGCGTGTCAGGCCAAGACATGCTCAACACCTATTCGGAAGCCCTGACCAAAATGGTCGAGAACGAGGGGCTGCCGAAGCTCTTCCGCGATATCTTCCGCAACGCCTATCTTCCCTACCGTGACCCCGAAACGCTCCGGGCCTTCCTGCGCGAGATCAACAGCTTCACCTATGACCACAGCGAAAAGCTGGGCGACGCCTTCGAATACCTGCTTTCCGTGCTGGGCAGCCAAGGCGACGCGGGCCAGTTCCGCACACCCCGCCACATCATCGACTTCATGGTGGAAATCATCGACCCGCAGAAGACCGAGGTCATCATGGACCCCGCCTGTGGCACGGCAGGCTTCCTGATCTCGGCTTACAAGCACATCCTGAAACAGAACTCGACCGGGGTGGTGAACAGCAACGGCACGGCGACCGAGGGCGACGCCGCCGAGCAGGCGCTTGAAAGCCCCATGCGCTATCCGGGCGATCTGTTGCAGCCTGACGACCGCGCCCGCCTTGCCCGCAACATCAAGGGCTATGACATCTCGCCCGACATGGTGCGCCTGTCGCTGGTGAACCTTTACCTGCACGGCTTTGCTGACCCGAAGGTCGAGGAATACGACACCCTGACATCCGAAGACAAATGGACCGAAATGGCCGATGTCATCCTCGCCAACCCGCCTTTCATGTCGCCAAAAGGCGGGATCAAACCGCATACCCGCTTTCAGGTGCAGTCGAAACGCAGCGAAGTGCTGTTTGTCGATTACATCGCCGAACACCTGACGCCGAACGGTCGCGCCGCCATCGTCGTGCCCGAGGGCATCATCTTCCAAAGCCAAAGCGCTTATGTGGCCCTGCGCAAGATGCTGGTGGAAAATCACCTTGCCGCCGTCATCTCGCTGCCCGCAGGCGTGTTCAACCCCTACTCCGGCGTGAAGACCTCGATCCTGATCCTTGATCGGGCCGTGGCGAAGGCCAGCCAGCATGTTGCCTTCTTCAAGATTGAGAACGATGGCTTCGCTCTTGGCGCGCAGCGCAAGGCGGTGAAAGGCTCGCAACTGGCGCAGGTGAAGGCCGAGCTTGGGGCTTGGTTGCAGGCCGCACGGGCGGGGTTTGGTGAGGGGCTGGAAAGCAGCCTCGGCAGCGCGGTGGAGCGGTCCGAAATCCGTAGGGATGCAGACTACAACTTATCCGCCGAGCGCTACCGAAAGGTGACGAAGTCTGAAACAGCATTCCCGCTAACCCCCCTAGGTGAACTGTGCGAACTTGTGAGGGGAGTTGTCTTTTCACGCGAGGATGAAGTCGCCTCTGGCGGCGTTGCCGTTCTGCGAGCCAACAATATCGACAGGGCTACTCAGTCGATTATCTTGGATGATGTTAAGCTGGTTCAGCCCAAAGCTGATTTCTCCGAACAAAGGAAGCTCAGAGCTGGTGACATTTTCATATGCTTGGCCAGCGGAAGCAAAGACCACATCGGGAAGGTGGCGTTCGTCGAAGCTGACACGGAGTATTACTTCGGCGGCTTCATGGGTGCTGTTCGTTGCAATGCCGAAAAGCTTCTTCCGCAGTATTTGTATCGGTTGCTGACTGATGGTCGATTTAACAGCTTTCTCGGCCAACAGATCGCCGGGGCGAATATCAATAACCTCGGAAGCGGTTTGCTGTATCGTTACGAAATCCCCCTCCCGCCGCTTGAGGTGCAGCGCGAGATTGTGGCCGAGGTCGAGGGCTATCAGCGCGTCATCGACGGTGCCCACGCCGTCCTCGACAACTACCGCCCCCACATCCCGGTTGATGCTGAATGGCCGGTGGTCGAAATGGGCGGGATTGCCGAGTTCAAGAATGGATTGAACTTCACGCGAAGCGAGGACGGTGAACCCTTGCGCATCGTGGGCGTCAGCGATTTTCAATCCAACTGGCTGGTTCAGAGCGACAGCCTGTCATCGGTCCAACTCGATGCTCCGGTCGGGCCTGATTACCTTTTGCGACCTGGGGACGTGGTGTTCGTTCGTTCAAACGGAAATCCCGATCTTGTTGGCAGGTCAATGCTCGTGCCCGATGACATCGGGCGGGCGTCGTTCTCGGGCTTCACGATCCGTGCCCGGTTCGACACAACACAAGCAAACCCGCGCTACCTTGCCCATTTCTTCAAGACGCCGGTTTTCGCAGACCACATGAAGACAACCGGGCAGGGCGCAAGCATTAGGAACCTGTCACAAGGCATTCTTGCCGAGTTGAAGGTTCCGCTGCCCGATCTTGAGACCCAAGCCGCTATCGCCGCAGAAATCGAAGCCGAGCAAGCCCTCGTGGGCGGCAACCGCGAGCTGATCGCCCGCTTCGAGAAAAAGATCGACGCCGCCATCGCCCGCGTCTGGGGCGAGGCCAAGGGCGAGGGTTGAACCTGATGGACGAGGCACTGGAACTTGGCACTTATTTGCCGCAGTCCTTTGCGAGTGCGGACGAACAGAAATACCTAGATTTCCTATGGTCGGCTTTTCAGACCAACTACGAGGCCGAACGCTACGAGTTCGCCAGCCTCGCCTTTCATCTGCTCTATATGAGCTTCGTCAGCTTCTCGATCTGGCAGATCAGGTTGGCCCGGCCACAGCAGTTCGCCATGGCGATGGTCGGTTTTCGGTCCGAAGACGAAGGGAAGTTGATGGAGTGCGAGAACCCCTTCAAGTTCTACGACAAGTTGAAGGAAAGCCAAATATTCCGGTTTCTGAAACTGATTGGCTGCACGAATGAACAAGTCGGTGAGTTCTCCAAGTTCGTGAAGCGCCGCAACAAGATCGCTCACCCTACCGGCAACGTCTTCTTCAACGACCAAGCCGCCATCGACGCCGAGATCGCGGAGATGATGAAGGAAGTGCGCAACATCGAGGCCCACATGGAGCCGGTCATCGTGGAGCTTTATCGCCGCTTCTTGGCTGACAGCGCAGACGCTGAGACAAGGGAATACGCAGAACCGGGTGACGAGGTCACTGCAAACCTTGTTCATGCGAACTATATGTCTGCCGCCGATCTCGTGTTTTGCCGGGGCTTCGATATCGAGACTTTGAGCGATGAGCCGGGTTTCGAAGAGATGCAGGCACTCCACGCAGCCCTAGTCGAGACATATTCAGACGAGGAGGCCGAGGCCGCATGACATCCCTATATGCCATCGCTGACGGCAAGCTGCGCCCAGCGGTTCGCCGCGCTCTGAGCAAGGAAAGCATGATCGAGGATTGGGTCGCCGCTGATCCCGCGCTTCTCGGTCTCGACGCGCTGGTCATCGGGCGGCAGGTGCCTACCGATCATGGGAAGTTCATCGACCTGCTGGCGATGGATGCCACGGGCGGGCTGGTGATTATCGAACTGAAGAAGGACCGCACCCCACGCGAGATCGTGGCGCAGGTGCTTGATTATGCCTCGTGGGTCCGCACCCTGACGACCCCCGAGATTTATGAACGTGCCGAAAAGTATCTGGGCACCCGGCTGGTCACAGCCTTCCGGGAACGGTTCGGCGAGGGCATCCCGGAACGGCTGAACGCCAGCCATTCCATGCTGATCGTTGCCAGCGAGCTTGATCCCGCATCGCGCCGGATCGTCGAGTATCTATCGGAAGAGCACGGCGTGGCGATCAACACGGTCTTCTTTAACGTATTTGAAGCAGACGGGCGCGAATGGCTGACCACCGATTTTCTGCTAGATCAGGAAGCAGTCGAAGAGCGATCCGAGCGCAAGGTCCGCGCCCCGTGGTCGGGCTATTTTTTCGTCAATGCTGGCCTTGGTGAACACCGCTCATGGACCGACATGCGCCGCTATGGCTTTGTTTCAGCCGGTGGAGGGGAGTTCTATACGAAGCGGTTGCAGCAATTGAGCGTCGGCGACGAGGTGTTCGTTTACAACAAGGGCAACGGCTATATCGGCCACGGTGTCGTCACGAGCGAGGCGGTGCCCGCATCTGAGTTCATGACAGCGGACGGCCCCCTTTTCGATCAACCGCTGGCCGAACCCCGGTTCAAAAGGGCAGGTGAACCAGCGGAACAAGCGGAGCACGCGGTCGGGATCGAATGGCGCAAAACTGTCGAGATCAATCAAGCCAAGTGGTTCAAGGGTGGGTTTGCCAATCAGAACATCGTTTGCAAGCTGCGTGACGAGGCAACTGTGGATTTTCTGTTGGCGGAGTTCGGAGTTGAAAAGCGGGCATGAATTTCGGCGCGGTGACGGTTTGGACTGGGAAACGGAGCTTCTAGGCGCACGAAATTGACGCAATTTTTTGGCGACTATGTTGGAAGAGGCGACCGCCGCCGTCTTAAGCCGCCTCCTTTTGTACGATATGGTGCCCGATCTGCTCCGCTGTATTGAACTGCCGCAGGATTAGCTTCAATTCGTCGGCTTGCTGCAAAAGGCCCTTGTACTCGGTTTCAAGGTTTTCATATTGTTTGTCAGTGACCTGGGGATCATCCGGTCGCGGCACTTGTATCATCAATTCATGGGAGCGCCCAGCTTGAGCAGCGTCGCGCTCTCTGTCGATTTTGAGGTCCCAAAGTCGCTGTTTGATGTTTCCAACCGCAGGGGCAAGGCGACCCGCTGTCAGCGTTGCAAAGTTGGCTACAAGTCTGCGCCCCTTGTAGTCAATTTCTACTTCGTGGGCCGCAGAGCGTCTGCGTCTTTTTTTGCCTGCGGCAATTCGTGCATTGAAGTACTGGGCTATTTCCAAGTTTTTGCTCGAAACGTGCTTTAGGACTAGCTGCGGCAAGCGATCTTCTGATTTCCCAGATTTTTGGGATGCGGCAACCATAAGATCGGGTTTTGCGACAACCTCGAACGAAGCGTCGGCATCGTAGAGCGAAGAAAGTACCCTCATCCAATCTCTCGCGATCTCTGATAGGCTCGAACCTTCAGCCTCGCGCAGTTCTCCAAGAGCGACGCCACTCAGCAAGCCTTTGGGCTGCAATAGGGCTTCAATGCCACGCTCTACGAGGTCGTGCTTAAGGGCTTTCTCGGCAAGCTCCACCGCAAATAGCACTCCGTCAGCTCGGGATGAATATAGGCAACCCAATCTGTTCAAAGCATTTGCCATTTCTAGATGATAGCCATCTTCGTTCGCTACGGCACAGCCAATTACCAACCGCTCATAGGAACCTGAAATTGGGGCAAGCAATACCGGAGACCATTTCGCAAACACATGCTGCGAAAAGGATGGGAACGTTTCTGTATCGAGTTCAATACTCATCATGGTATCAATACCGGCACGCCAAGGGCGTCCCTCGCGTGTTTTGGTACATGCTGCACGCGTTTCATCAAGAAGTCCTTAAGTGCTTGGGCCGCAGAAGGGGATAGCAATTTGTCCACAGCGCCATCAACGACCGCTTGATCGACGGGCACCGCGGCAATCTTTGTGGCGAATAGTGCTGCATCGCGCCCTTTTTCACTCTTTTGTGTAGGGCTAAGTTTACCAGTAAGCCACTCTGACAACCGGTGTCTGTATGCCCGGATGGGGTCTAAGTCCTGAGGTTGCCAAAGCGGCCCAGTGAACGCATGGCCATGGTCTATCAGCCAGATGTTCGCAGGTCCGTCAATCAGAAGGTTGCCTTGATGTCGATCAGTGTTGGCGATCCAAGCATCGAAAGCATATAGATTTCCGAGGCTTATCCAGTCCTTAAGAACGTTCACCAAAATCGCCTCAACCAGCCCGCCCCCTGCGTTCACCTGCTGAGCAAGATTTGGCGTACCTACATCCTCACTGACAAACAGGAGGTGGCCTGTACCATTTGCCAGCGGGCACATCTTAGCGGACAGCGTCCCGAGTGGGGCAAATCCAAGATAGGGTGTTGGCACCGGCAGGCCCAACTCACGCCCAAGAGCTGCCGCCAATAGTTCGTTCACAAGTTGCTGAATGTTGAGGTCCTTTAGCACCCCATGACGTCGAGACTGGTCCGGCAGCAGGAACATGCCTCTGTAGGTCTCGTTAACGTTATTGGCCGAAAAAGGTACTGCGCCTTGGAGTATGCGAACTTGGCCGATGGCTGGCATGGATACCGAAAATTTGATGCTACAGTTCAAGGTACGACGAAATTTCTGTTCTATCAACAGTTGAGAACGGCGCTCATGATGCGCGGTCCTCGCTTGCTGGCTGTGTTTCTTGGCAAAGTGTACCTCCTCCACTGCCCACTAGTGACATCACGCGCACAAGGGGCAGTCAGCGGCGGTGGCGGGCTTCCCTACACAATCCTTCACGAACTGGCCAAGCCCGCTGTCGGGGCGTCCTTTGGCGTCTTCTGCTTTTCAGATGACCTGCGGCGAGGTGGCAGCGTCAGGACAACCGAGCGGGATCGCACCTTGGCAGTCTCACTTCGGCCCGGTTTGGCACTCGACCGCTGTGTGAGCCTTCAGGCAAATCGGGGCAGGTTGCCTACTATCTGCCTATTCGCGCCAAACGCCCCAAGGGCCACCCTCGCAGGATGGCTGGCAACTTCTTGCTTTTCTTGGGATTTTTGGCTCCAGCGGTAGGGATCGAACCTACGACCAATTGATTAACAGTCAATATTCATGGACTAACGGGGCCTCACGATCAAAAACTATCGCACCTTCATAGATGCCTTGTTTTGCAAGGAAAAATGCCTCATGTTAGGGCAAGTTCCTAACGCGGGGTAACGGGCCTTATCGGGCAAATCTGTTACCCCGGCGTTACCCCGGAGGACAAATTGACCATGGCAAAGGCACTGACACCCAAGGGCGTTGAAGCGGCGAAACCGGACCCGGACAAGCGGCGCGAGATGGCCGACCCGGCTTTGTCCGGCCTCTATCTTGTGATCCAGCCGAGTGGCGCGAAGTCCTGGGCGCTGCGCTATCGGTTCGGTGGTAAGCCTGCCAAGCTGACCCTCGGGCGCTGGCCGCTGATGGGGCTGGCCGAGGCGCGGGCGGCGGCATCCGAGGCAATCGACAAGATCGAGCGGGGAAAGAACCCGGCGATTGAGAAGAAAGAGACCAAGGCGGCAAAGCTGGAGGCGCAGTTATCCGACCGGGACAAGATCAAGACCTTGATCGGCCAGTTCGACAAGCGGCACCTGTCCAGCCTGAAAAGCGGGCGCGTGGTGCGGCGCGAGCTGGACAGGCATGTTGTCAGTGAGTGGGGCGAGCGGGACATTCACGAAATCACCAAGCGCGACGTGATCGACCTCTTGGACGGCATCGCGGATAGCGGGCGCGTGGTGACGGCGAACCGGGTTCGGGCCTATCTCAACAAGTTCCTGAATTGGGTGGTGGAGCGGGATATCCTGCCCCTGTCACCGGCAACGGGCGTCAAGCCGGTGGCGAAAGAGTCCAGCCGCGACCGGGTGTTGACGGATGATGAAATCCGCTGGTTCTGGCAGGCTTGCGAGGCCGAGGGCTTCCCGTGGGGGCCTCTCGGCAAGGTGCTACTGCTGACCGGGCAGCGGTTGAACGAGGCGGCGCAAATCACCGAGGGCGAAATCCGGGGCGATCTGTGGCACCTGTCGGCGGATCGGACAAAGAACGGGCGGGCGCATGACGTGCCCCTGTCGGATGCGGTGCGAGCGGTTCTCGGCGCGGTGGAGCGGATCGAGGGGAAGCCGGGCTTCATCTTCACGACGACCGGCACGACCCCGGTTAGTGGGTTCTTCAAGGCGCGGGCACATCTGGCCGAGGCGATGGAGCGGCTTGCGGCAGAGGAACGCGGCGAGGCGGTGGAAATCCCGCGCTGGACCTTTCACGATCTGCGCAGGACGGCGGCAACCGGCATGGCCCGGCTCGGCATCCCCGTGCGCATCACAGAGGCGGTGCTCAACCATGTGAGCGGCACCGGCGGCGGTATCGTCGCGGTATATCAGCGGCACGACTATGCGGACGAAAAGCGGCAGGCGCTCGAGGCTTGGGGTCGGTTCGTGCTGTCGCTGGTGGAAGGCCAGCCCGACAACGTGGTGCGGCTGGAAGGGGTGCGGTGATGCACGACGATCCGGCCTTTGACGTGATTATGCGGCATTTGAACCTCAACGAAGATCAGGCTTATGTTTGGGTGGACTACATTGCGAAGCTGACCTACGGCGACGATCCGCGAATCTTCGATCTGAAACGTGATATTGAAAATCTGGAAAACCTTGATCGAGCGTTGAACGCGGTTCTTGCGGCATTGGATTTTTCGGCAATGACCCAAGCGGCCCGTGACACATTAGGTTTTCGGATGATCTGGGGGCCGTTTTCCGACGAGCTGATTGCACGATCAGGGCAGAAATCCGAAACCTTTAGCGAGGAATTTCACTCATACCCCGAAAGAGTCGGGAAAAAGGCCAGCGGTGCTTTGCAAGCCTTGGAGGACAATATTCAGCCAATTCGGGATGCGATCCAGTCCACCAAACGACACATTGAGAAATCGTCGCGCGCTCGGAAAGGGACGGGACGTATCAACTTCAAGGGTATCCAGCTTGTCAACTCTGCCCGCGATGTCTGGCGTCTTTCGACTGGAAACGATGCGCCGAGAAAGTCGCTGAATCCAGCTTCCCGCTTCGGAAAGTTTCTGTGCGATCTGTTCGAGGCGTTCGAGATTGAAGGCGACCCTAGAGCGGCGTTCCGGGCATGGGCTGCTACGCAATGAAGGGATCGACGTGCACACTTGCACCGGAAAAAGCCGATCAAGTGTGCACGACCTGAAAGCCGATCTGTGAATATTGGGTATCACGTTCTAACAAGAGGCGTGATGCTATGGAAAACAAGCTGATATCCGCAAATGCGGTGCGCGACCTGTGCGGCGGCGTGTCTGACATGACCCTGTGGCGCTGGCTCAATGACCCCTATCTGGCCTTCCCGAAGGCGGTTTACATCGGCAAGCGGCGCTATTTCCGCGAGGCTGAAATCTCTGCATGGATCGAGGCGCAGGCCGAGGCATCGCGGGGTGCCGCATAATGACCTCGGAAAGCGAAACCCCCGGCGCGGCTGGCACCGCGACCGAGGGCGAATTTGAAACCGGGCAGGTTCCGCCGATAGAATACCGTATCCGCAAGGAATGGGCAAACGCGGCGTGGTTCGCGCTCGACCATTGCGACCCGCAAGACGTGGCCCATATCTGCGCGACCTGCCTTGCCGAGCTGGAAACCGGCGGGCCTGTCATGGGCGATTTGTTGGGCACCGTGACGGGGGATGCGTTGTTCTGGGCCGATTGTGCCCCGGCGCATGAGCTGGTGGCCTATGGCACGGCGGCGCTTGACCGGCTGCGCGGCCTGGCGCTCGGGCTGGATACCCGCAAGCGGCTGTTTGCCCGGCTTTGGGGAACCTTCGATCCGAAGGACCGGCAAGCCTTCCTGACGCGCGTTGATGCCGAGGGCCGGTTCCTGCGCAGGGGGGCGGCATGAACGTTCATCACGACCCCTTTGCCGATCTGCCCCCGGCGGATGACATGCCCCCGGATGATCGGTTCGGCCCGCCGCATAACCCTTTCCTCGAGGATGCCGTGCCCCGTGCATCGCGCTTCTTCCCGGCCTCGGAATGGTCAGGCAAGCCGGTTCCCCCGCGCGAATGGCTGGTGCGCGATCTGGTGCCTTTGCGCACCGTGACCCTTCTCGGCGGTGACGGCGGCACCGGGAAATCGCTTCTGGCGCTGCAACTGGCCTATGCGGTGGCGACCGGCGGCGCATGGCTCGGGCGTGGCGTGGCGGGCGGCGGCGCGCTGTTCATCTCTGCCGAGGATGACGAGGCCGAGCTTCACCGGCGGCTTGCCGATGTGGTGCAGGCCAGTGGCGGCAGCTTTGACGAGCTGGACCGGCTGACCCTGCGCAGCCTTGCGGGCGAGGATGCCTTGCTTGCCATGCTGGACCGATCCGGCGGGGTGCTGCTGGCCTCGGCGCTGTTCCATGAAATCGAAAAGCGCATAGCCGAGGAAAACCCGGCGCTGGTGGTGCTGGACACCCTGGCCGATCTGTTCCCCGGCAATGAAAACGACCGGGCGCAGGCGCGGCAATTTGTCGGGCTGTTGCGCGGGCTGGCGATCAAGCATGAGTGCGCCTTGTTGCTGCTGTCGCACCCGTCACTCTCGGGCTTGAATAGCGGCAGCGGCACAAGCGGCTCGACCGCCTGGAACAACTCTGTTCGCTCTCGGCTCTATCTCGAGCGTGTCATTCAGGACGGATACGAGGCCAACCCGGATGCTCGGTTGCTCTCGACAAAGAAATCCAACTACGGGCGCAACGGCGGCGAAATCAGCGTGACATGGCAAGGCGGTGTTTTCGTGGCCGATGCCCCGGAAACCGGCCTCGACCGCATGGCAGCGGGTGCCAAGGCCGAGCGGGTGTTCCTCAAGCTGCTGGGCCTTCTGGCAGCGCAAGGGCGGCGCGTGAACACCGGGGGTGGGCAGACCTATGCGCCAACCGTGTTTTCAAATCACCCCGAGGCCGAGGGCGTGAACAAGCGTGGCTTTCGTTCTGCGATGGAAACCTTGCTGGCAGCGGGCAAGATCAGGCTGGCCGAGGATGGCCCGCCCTCGAAACGGCGGCAATTTCTGGAAGCGGTTGAATGACGTTCCGACCGCTTCCAACCCCTTTCCAACCCCCTTCCAACCCCTGTTCCTTCCAACCCCCATACCCCTATGCGCTGTCGCACCCGCTTGACGCGGGGCTGCGCACTCCATGCGCGTTAGGTGAAGTGATAAAGTGATATAGTTATCAATTGTTTGCGCCTGATTTATCATGCGGCGCATGGATGTGTTCGACCTTCTTTCCGATGCCAAGGCTCATGCGCGTGTCGATCATCACGACGACGACGCGGGCATTGTGCTGATGCTCTCGGCGGCGGCGGCTGATGTGGCAGCGGCGGCAGAGTATGACTTGCCCGAGGATGCGAACGACCTTCCCGCCGATCTGCGCTTTGCGATCATCGACCAAGTGGCCTTGCTCTATGATGCGCGCGGCGGTGACACTGACCGGCCCGTGGGCCTGTCGCTGGCCGCAAGCCGGATCGTCGCTCGATATCGCGGGGTGCGCATGTGTCCTGCCAATCCGTGACCGGCCTCGGGCATCGCATGATGCAGACAGACCTTTTCGGTTCTGGTCCCAATGCCCCCGGTTCAGGGTGGCAGGGGACCGGCGGTCGGACTGTTGCTTTCTCTCTCCTGGAAAAAATCCGGGGGAAAACTGCGGCAGATCGGGCGATGGCCTTCCTCGAGCTGTTGCACATTCCCGAGGGCAAGAAAGCGGGCACCCCTCTGCGGCTGGCCGAGTTTCAGCGCAAATTCGTTCGCGGCGCTCTGGCCGATGGCGTCATGGTGGCCTGTCTGTCGATCGGGCGCGGCAATGCGAAAACGGCGCTCTCGGCGGGGCTGGCGCTCGGCGCGCTGGTCGGTGTCTGGGACGATCAGCCCAAGCGGGAAATCCTGTTCGCAGCCCGGAACCGGGATCAGGCGAAAACCGCCTTCGGGTTCCTTGTCGGTTTCATCGAGGGCTTGCCCGAGGAAGATCGGGCGCAATTCACGATCCGGCGCGGCTCCAAGCTCGAGGTGGAGTTTGAAGGCAACGGCGGCGGGCTGGCCCGCGTCATTGCGGCGGATGGCAAGTCGGTTCTGGGTGGTGCCCCGACACTGGCCTTGATGGATGAACGGGCGGCATGGGAACGCGACAAGGGCGACAACCTGGAAAACGCGATCCTCTCGGGCCTCGGCAAGCGCGATGGCCGCGCGCTGATTATCTCGACCTCGGCACCGGATGACGCGAACACCTTTTCCCGATGGCTGGATGAACCCCCGCCGGGAACGTATGTGCAGGAACACCGGCCCGCGTTCGGGCTTCCCGCCGATGATCTGGCATCGCTACTCGAGGCCAATCCCGGCGCGACCGAAGGCATCGGCGCGACCCCTGACTGGCTGGTGGCGCAGGCTCGGCGCGCGATTGCGCGGGGCGGTTCGGCGCTCTCGAGCTTTCGCAACCTGAATCGGAATGAGCGGATCAGCTCCGAAGATCGTTCGGTGCTGGTGACGGTTGACGAATGGCTGTCGGCAGAGGTTTCCCCCGATCAGCTTCCCGAGCGGGCCGGGCCTTGTGTCCTGGGTGTTGACCTCGGCGGTTCCCGTTCCATGAGTGCCGCGGCCTTCTATTGGCCCGACACTGGCAGGCTCGAGGCGCTGGGCACATTCCCGGCAATCCCTTCTCTTGCGGATCGTGGCGCGGCGGATGGCGTCTCCGACCGCTATGTGCAGATGAACGACCGGGGCGAGCTTTCGGTGATGGGCGAGGCAACCGTGCCCCCCGGCCCGTGGCTGGCCGAGATCGTGCGGCACCTGGACGGGGCCGAGGTGGCTTGCATCGTGGGCGACCGATTCCGCCATGCCGAGTTTTCCGAGGCGATGCAGGCGGCGGGCCTTGCGCGGGTTCCGTTCGTTTGGCGCGGGTTCGGGTGGAAGGACGGTTCCGAGGATATCGAGCGGTTCCGGCGGGCCTTGTTCGACGGCGAGATTGTCGTTGCCCCTTCCATGCTTCTGCGCTCGGCGTTTTCGGATGCGATCACGCTGGTTGACCCTGCGGGCAATCACAAGCTGGCGAAGGCGCGTTCGCTGGGCCGGATCGACGCGGCGGCGGCAACCGTGCTGGCCGTTGCGCAGGGTGCCCGGATGAAGGCGGCACCGGCCCGAAAGGTCAGGATGGCATGGCTATGAGCGGCGCAGCCAAACTTGACCGGCGGGTGCAATTCCAGCGGCAGATTATCGGGGATGATGGCTTCGGCAATGTCATCGTGGGATGGGCCGATCACGGTTCCCCCGTCTCGGCATCGCGCACCGATGTTTCGGACACGGAAAAGGCGACGGCGGGCAGCATAGAGGCCAGTCTGTTGTCGCGGTGCGTGGTGCGCTCGACCGGCCTCACCCGCGATCTGGACCCGAAAGACCGCCTGACCCAAGGCGGGCTGACCTGGAACATTCTCGGGATCAAGGAAGCCAAGGACGGGCGGCACCGCTTTCTCGAAATCACGGCGAGGGCGCGCACCGATGGCTAGAACCCGCAAGGACTTTGCCCGCTATTCGCGGCCCGTGCTGAAAACCCGGCGCTGGCAAGTGCTGCGGCACCAAATCCTCGAGCGTGACGGCTGGAAATGCCGGTGCTGCGGCGAACGGCGGCGGCTCGAGGTGGATCACGTCCAGCCGGTGCGCAATGCCCCGGAACGGGCGTTCGATCCGGCGAACCTGCAAGTTCTTTGCGCGGGCTGTCACACCCGCAAAACCCGTATCGAGTGCGGGCACAAGCCCCCCGATCCAAAGCGCCAAGCGTGGCGCGAAGCTGTTGCCGATCTGGCGGCGGAAACCGAAACCCCGGCGATGGAGTAAGACATGCTGGACTCTGTGAAGATTGCCAAACGGCAAAGCGAAATCCGCCAAGGGCTTGCGGCTCTGGCGGGCAAGGACAAACCGACCGAGGATGAAGTGCGCCAGATGGGCGACCTTGACCGGGAATATCAGACCAATGAAACCCGCTATCGCGCGGCGCTGGTGGCCGAGGATGGCGAGCGGCGCGAGGCGGGCCGGGATCTGGAAACCCGCTCCGATGTGCAATGGCGCGAGCTGGTGCAGGGCTTCGAGCTGCGGCAAGCGGTGCTGTCGCTGGACGAGGGCAAGGCGCTGTCGGGCAAGACCGCCGAAGTGGTGCAGGAATTGCGCAACGCGGGCGGATATCGTGGCATCCCGGTTCCGCTTCTGGCGCTCGAGCAACGGGCGGGCGAAACGATTGCCTCGGGCACCCCGGACCCGCTGCAAACCCGCCCGATCATTGATCGGCTGTTCCCGGCCTCTGTCGCGGCGCAGATGGGCGTTCAGCTCATCACCGTGGGCAGCGGGGCGATTGAATGGCCGGTGACGACCTCGGCGGTGACGGCGGGCTGGGCCGATGGCGAGCTTGCCAATGTGGCCGGGCCGACCGTCTATGCGACGACCGACAAGGCGCTGAAACCGGAACAAACCCTCGGCATCCATATGCGGATCAGCCGCAAGGCCATGATGCAGTCGGGCGATGCTCTGGAATCTGCAATCCGGCGCGACATGGCCGGGACCATGCAAGCCGAGCTGGACAAGGCGATTTTCCTCGGCACCGGGGCGAACGGGCAACCCCTCGGCGTCATTCCGGGCGCTGCGACCTACGGCATCACCTCGACCGATGCGGCGGGTTCCGCGTCCTGGGCGGCTCTGCGGGCGGCTGTGGTGCGGTTCATGACCGCCAATGCGGCGGCAGGGCCGGGCGCGGTGCGCGCACTGATCCGGCCCGAGCTGTGGAGCTTCCTTGACGGCGTGGAAGCCTTTACCGGCTCGGGCGTGACGGAATGGGACCGCGTGAAAGCGCAGATCGGCAGCGTGGTGCAGACGACAAATGCGCTTGCGGCACCGGCTGGTGGCCCGCCGCTGGAAACCCAAGTGCTGCTGACGACCAATGCGGGCGGCGTTGCCCCGGCCTTCGTCGGCATCTGGGGGGCGTTCGATCTGATCCGCGACCCGTATTCCGATGCGCAATCCGGCGGGCTTCGGCTCACGGCATTGACGACCGCTGACGTGACTGTGGCGCGCGGTTCGCAGCTCGAGCTTGTAACCGGGCTGGAGCTGGGCTGATGCTCTGGGGCGGCAACCTTGGCGCTCTGGACGTTCGCAGCGAGGGCGGGGAAACCCGCCTTCGCGCGAGCTTCCCCTATGGTGCGCAAACCGAGCTGGCACCGGGGCGGCATGAGGTTATCGCCCCTCGGGCCTTCGCAGACCGGATCGACGCGGGCGAGGATATTCACCTGCTGTTCGGCCATAGCTTTGACAAGCCTCTTGCCTCACGGGCGGCGGGCACCCTGACCTTGGCCGACACTGACGCGGCGCTTGTCCTGGAAGCCCGGATCGACGGCGGCACGTCCTGGGCGCGCGATTTTTTGGCGGCTCATGCAAGTGGCCTGATCCGGGGCTTGTCGCCTGGGTTCCGCGTCCAGCCGGGCGGGGAACGGATCGAGCGGCGCGGCGCGGACTATCTGCGCACCGTCATGCGCGCGGCGCTGTTCGAGCTTTCGGCAGTCACCCGGCCCGCCTATCCGCAAGCGCAGATCGAAGCGCGGGCATGGGAAACGCACCAAGACCGGCAACCCCTGTGCGGTGCGCAGTATGCCTTGAATCGGTGGAGGGCATGACATGGGGCTGATCGACCTTTTCCGGCGCAAGCCGGTGGAAACCCGCTCGAGCGGCACCGGCTACACGGCGCAGATCATGGCGGCGCGGCAATCCTTCATCACCGGGGCCTCTGGCCTTGGCGAATTGACCTCGGCGGTTCAATCCTGCGTCACCCTCTGGGAAGGCGGCTTGTCGCTGGCCGATGTGAAGGGCACCGACCTGTTGACCCGGCGGGCACTGGCAATCACGGCCCGCGCTCTGGCCTTGCGGGGCGAGGCGGTGTTCCTGATCCGCGACAAGCTCATTGCGGCCTCTGACTGGGATGTGACGACCCGCAACGGCGATCCGCGATCCTACCGGCTGCAAATCTCCGAGGCGGGCGGCGGGCGATCCGAAATCGCGCTGGCCGGTGAAGTGCTGCACTTTCGTATCGGCACCGATGCCGTGATGCCTTGGGCGGGTTCTGCCCCCCTGCGGCGTTCGCAACTCTCGGCGCAATTGCTGGCCGAAGTGGAAACGGCGATCCGCGATGTGTTCCGCGATGCGCCCCTCGGCAGTCAGATCGTTCCCGTTCCCGAAGGCTCGGCGGATGACATGGACGGCTTGCGGCGTTCATTCATCGGGCGGCGCGGCTCGGCAATCGTGATCGAGGGCGTGGCGCAGGCTGTCGGCGCGGGGATGCACCCGCAACTCGGCAAGGGACCGGATCAGCTTTCACCCGATCTGTCGCGCACCCTGGCCGACAAGTTCCTGACCGAAGCCAAGGGCGCGATTTATTCCGCTTTCGGCATCCTGCCCGGCCTGCAAAACCCCGCGACAACCGGGCCGATGGTGCGCGAGGCGCAGCGGCATCTTGCGCAGCTCATTTTGCAGCCGATTGCCGGGCAGATGGCCGAGGAAGCCTCGGAAAAGCTCGGCGGGCCTGTCCAGATCGACGTTGTGCGACCGATGCAGGCTTTCGACGCGGGCGGCAAGGCGCGGGCGCTGGCAACGATGGTGGCGGCACTGGCGCAGGCAAAGGAAGCCGGGATCGAGGGCGCGACCCTGCAAGACGCGCTGGCCTTCATTGATTGGGCGGATGAATGACCATGACCAAGGATGACCTGAAACCCGGCGATCTGGTGCAGCTCAAGAGCGGCGGGCCGGTGATGACCTATGAGGGGGAAGCCCTATACGGGGATGCGCTTTGCTGCTGGTTCGACGGCGGAAAGCGGATGCGCGAAGGCTTCACCTATGCGGCCTTGAAGCGGGCCGAGTAGCCCGATTCATCTGCGGCGCTGGGCGTGTTTTCCCGGCTTCGATCCGTTACCCCAAATGTTACCCCGGACCAAACGAGAAAAGCCCCCTTGCGGGGGCTTGCTCGTAAATCTCTGTATTGTCAGGGATTTTTGGCTCCGGCGGTAGGGATCGAACCTACGACCAATTGATTAACAGTCAACTGCTCTACCGCTGAGCTACGCCGGAACACGAGGCGGTGTATAGCTTCGGGTTTCGGGGGTCGCAAGAGGGGTATTGCAGAAAAATGACGGGGTTGGAGCAGAAAGTTTTTCGGGGCCGATGTGTGGCGTTCTCGGATGGGTCAGGCGCTGGTCAGGAGCGGGTGAAGGTCGCGGAATGCAGCGTGGGCCGGTCGGCTGTGATCTGCTTTCTGTGAGACAGATCAATGAGATGCGCCAGAAGGTTGCGGCGGGCTGCGGGCTGGAGGGCGGGGGATACGTCGCTGTAGACCCGTGCCGTCAGCGCATCGAGGCCGGCGGGACCCTGGGTCAGGGCCTCCAGAATGGCGGTTTCGCGGGCGCGGCGATGGGTGGTCAGTTCGGAAAGGCGCGCGGCGGGGGTCTCGACGGGCAGCCCATGCGCCGACAGAAACCGCCGCCAGGGCCGCGCGGCCAGACGGTCGAGCGAAGCCATGTAATCGGTCATATCGCCTTCGGGGGGCGAGACCAGCGAGGGCGCCCAACCCATGACGTGATCGCCGGTGAACAGCAGCGCGTCCAGCGCGAAGGCCAGGTGGCCCGCCATATGGCCGGGCGTATGCAGAACCTCCAGCTGCCAGTCTCCACCCGGGATGAAGTCACCATCCGCCAGTTGCACGTCGGGGGTAAAGCCGGTGTCGATGCCCTCGCCGCCGCCCAATCCGGTGATTCCCGCCATGCGGGGCGACAGGCCGGTGCCAGCCGGGCCGAATCCCAGCACCGGGGCGCCTGTCGCCTCGGCCAGCGGCCGCGCCAGCGGCGAATGGTCAAGGTGCGGATGGGTCACGAGGATATGGCTGACCCGCTCGCCGGGGGCGAGGGCGGCCAGAATCGCCGTCAGATGTTCGGGCAGGGCGGGGCCGGGGTCGATCACCGCCACCGCGCCCTCACCGATAATGTAGGTATTGGTTCCCCAATGCGTCATGGGCGAGGGGTTGGGGGCCAGCACCATCCTGACCCCGGCCTCGGGGCGGATTACCTCGCCGGGTGTCCATGGCTGCATTGTCGCTCTCCTCTTTCGCGGGGCGCGGGCTGCGGCTAGGCTGGGCGGCATGAGCTTTCGCCTGAAATCCATCCTGCCCCGTGGCCTTTACGGCCGCACGCTGCTGATCCTGATCGTGCCCATCGTCACGATCCAGCTTGTCGTGTCCATAGCCTTCATCCAGCGGCATTTCGAACGGGTGACTTTGCAGATGACCGGCGGGATCGCCGTGGAGCTGCGTCTGGTGCTGGACCGGATGGCCGCAGGTGACCGGGCCGGGGCCGAAATGGTGGCGTCGGAACTGGGGTTTGGTCTGGGTCCGGCGGCACCGCCGCTGGAGGGGCTGCGCTACGATGCGCTGGATCTTTCCGGGCGCGTGGTGGCCGAAACCCTGCGTGATGAGGTGCCGGGGTTTCTGGGCGCCGATCTGACGCGCGAAAGCGGCCGCGTGATCGCAGATTTAGCCACGCCTGACGGGCCGGTGCGGGTGGTGATCGACCGGCGCCGCACCTCGGCCACCAATCCGCATCAGCTTCTGGTGCTGATGATCGTCACCTCGGCTGTGATGACACTGATTTCCTATCTGTTCCTGCGCAACCAGATCGCACCGATCAAGCGGCTGGCGCAGGCGGCTGAGGCGTTCGGCAAGGGCCAGCACATCCCCTATCGTCCGCGCGGGGCGACCGAGGTGCGGGCGGCGGGGGCGGCGTTTCTGGATATGCGGGCGCGGATCGAACGCTCGATCGAAAGCCGGACGCGGATGCTGTCGGGGGTCAGCCACGACCTGCGCACGCCGCTTACGCGGCTGAAGCTGGGCCTGTCGATGCTCCCCGAAGATGACGAGACCGATGCGCTGCTGGGCGATGTGGCCGAGATGCAGCGGCTGGTGGATGAGTTTCTGGCCTTCGCGCGGGGCGATGCCACCGAAGAGACCGAGGCGGTTGACCTGCCGGCCCTGCTGCGGCGTGTGGCCGACAATGCTGAACGCGGCGGGCAGCGGGTGGAACTGCGGGGATGCGACGGCTCGCTGACGCTTCGGCTGCGGCCGCAGGCGGTGACGCGGGCTATCGAGAACCTGTTGAGCAATGCCGCCCGCTTTGGCACCCGTGCGCGGCTGAGCCTGCTTGTTGGCGAGCGCAGCGCGCGCATCGTGGTCGAGGATGACGGGCCGGGCATTCCGATGGAGCGGCGTGACGAGGCGGTGCAGCCCTTCGCCCGGCTGGACGGCGCGCGCGACCCCAATCGCGGCGGCGGCGTGGGTCTTGGCCTGTCGATTGCCGCCGATGTCGCGCGCAGCCATGGCGGCGCGCTGCGTCTGGGAGAAAGCGAGGATCTGGGCGGGCTGAAGGCCGAACTCGCGCTGGCGCGCTGAGGCTCAGCGCGGCAGGGCAAGCTCCAGCACCCAGGCCGAACGTGTGCCCTGCGCCAGCCCCAAAGCGGCCTCGGTCACGCGCGGGTCCAGCAGATTGGCGCGATGGCCGGGCGAGTTCATCCAGAAGGCCACCAGCCGGTCGGGCGCCTCATCAAAGCCGTAGCCGGTATTTTCCGATGCGCGCCGCGGTGCATAGCCATAGCGGTGCAGCCGGGTCTGAAGCGTCGCGCCATCCGATCCGGTATGCGAATAGCTTCCACGCGCGGCATTGTCACAGGCATGGGCCTGCGCGACCTGCCGCAGCCGGGAGGAAGGCTTCAGACGGCCCAGACCACGCGCCGCGCGCAGGGCATTGACCTGCGCCAGAATCCGCGCCTCGTCGGCAGTGGCGCCCTGTGGTCGGGGACAACTGGCGCTGGCCGGGGCAGGGCCTGCCACGACAGTTGTCTTCCCGCGGGAGGCGGGGACCGGAATCACCACGCAGCCCGCGAGCAGGGCAGCGGCCAGCACGGCCAGGGCGGGGCGGAGAGGGGTCTGTGTCATATCGGCTCCGTCAACGCATTCGCTGCCTTGGTTAGCCTGCCGGGAAGGCGCGGTCCATCCACCCGCCCACCACATCCTGTTTACCCTTGCGCCCTTGCAGCCCCCGGCGCGCGACACTAAGACTCGGGTAACTGGACGACGATATTGCTCGGAACATAGACAACAGGCAGGCGAAGATGAGAGACCCGATCGACACCTACATGAATACCCTTGTCCCCATGGTCGTCGAACAGACCAGCCGGGGCGAACGTGCCTACGACATCTATTCGCGCCTGCTGAAAGAGCGCATCATTTTCCTGTCCGGCCCGGTGCATGACGGCATGTCGAGCCTGATCTGCGCCCAGCTGCTGTTCCTTGAGGCGGAAAACCCGTCGAAGGAAATCAGCATGTATATCAACAGCCCCGGTGGCGTCGTGACCTCGGGCCTGTCGATCTACGACACGATGCAATACATCAAGCCCAAGGTCTCGACCCTCGTGGTCGGCCAGGCGGCCTCGATGGGTTCGCTCCTGCTGACCGCCGGTCATCCGGGGATGCGTTTCTCGCTGCCCAACAGCCGCGTGATGGTGCACCAGCCCTCGGGCGGCTATCAGGGGCAGGCGACGGACATCATGATTCACGCCCGCGAGACCGAGAAGCTGAAACGCCGGCTGAACGAAATCTACGTCCGTCACACCGGCAACGATTACGAAACCGTCGAAGCCGCGCTGGAGCGCGACAATTTCATGTCCGCCGAGGATGCGAAGGCGTGGGGCCTGATCGACGCGATTCTGGAAAATCGCGGCAAGGCCGAACCGGAAGACAAGTGATCTGCGGCCCCCGGCGGCTCGACCGTCGGGGGCGTTTTCGGATTGTGAAGGCGAAAGGCTTGGCCTAAGCTTTCCAGATTGCGCCGCAAGGCGCGCACGGCAGAGGACGACAATGGCGACGAATTCCGGCAGCGACAGCAAGAACACCCTCTACTGCTCGTTCTGCGGCAAGAGCCAGCACGAGGTGCGCAAGCTGATTGCGGGCCCGACCGTGTTCATCTGCGACGAATGCGTCGAGCTGTGCATGGATATCATCCGCGAGGAAACCAAATCCTCGGGGCTGAAAAGCTCCGATGGTGTTCCCACCCCGCGCGAGATCTGCAAGGTGCTGGACGATTATGTCATCGGCCAGGAGCATGCCAAGCGCGTGCTTTCGGTCGCGGTGCACAACCATTACAAGCGGCTCAACCATTCCTCGAAGCAGGATATTGAACTTGCGAAATCGAACATCCTGCTGATCGGCCCCACCGGCTGCGGCAAGACGCTGCTGGCGCAGACGCTGGCGCGGATTCTGGATGTGCCCTTCACGATGGCTGATGCGACCACGCTGACCGAGGCGGGCTATGTCGGCGAGGATGTGGAGAATATCATCCTCAAGCTGCTTCAGGCTTCGGAATACAACGTCGAACGGGCGCAGCGCGGCATCGTCTATATCGACGAGGTCGACAAGATCACGCGCAAGTCCGACAACCCCTCGATCACCCGCGACGTGTCGGGCGAGGGCGTGCAGCAGGCGCTTCTGAAGATCATGGAGGGCACCGTGGCCTCCGTGCCGCCTCAGGGCGGGCGCAAGCATCCGCAGCAGGAATTCCTGCAAGTGGATACGACGAACATCCTGTTCATCTGTGGCGGCGCTTTTGCGGGGCTGGAGCGCATCATCGCGCAGCGCAACAAGGGCACGGCCATGGGCTTTGGCGCTGCGGTGCAGGGGCCGGACGAACGCAGCGTGGGCGAGCTGTTCAAGGAACTGGAACCCGAGGATCTGCTGAAATTCGGCCTGATCCCCGAGTTTGTCGGCCGTCTGCCGGTCATTGCCACGCTGACCGATCTGGACGAGCCTGCGCTGGTCACCATCCTGACCGAGCCGAAGAACGCGCTGGTCAAGCAGTACCAGCGGTTGTTTGACATCGAGGGCGTGAAGCTGACCTTCACCGATGAGGCGCTGACCGCCATCGCCAAACGCGCGATCAAGCGCAAGACCGGCGCGCGCGGCCTGCGGTCCATCATGGAAGACATCCTGCTGGACACGATGTTCGAACTGCCGGGCATGGGCGATGTCTCCGAGGTAGTGGTGAAGGACGAGGCGGTGAACGCCGGGGCGAAACCCCTGCTGGTCCATACCGACGCCAAGAAGAAAGAGCCGGCGGCGGCGGGTTGACCGCCCCGCAAACGGCTGTGAAAGGCGGGCATTCGCCCGCCTTTTTCTTTTGCGGAACTTGGCACTGGACGCCGGAAGGCCCTTGGTACATATGAAGGCAAACACCTTCGGAGATCGGCCCATGGAATTCCTCAAGCGTCTCGTCACCTGGTGGAACAGCCAGACGCTCGGCACCCAGATTTTCACCGCGCGCAAGGGCGTGAAGGTGGGCGAGGACGATCAGGGCAACATTTACTACGAAACCCGTGACGGCAAGCGCCGCTGGGTGATCTTCAACGGTGAGGCCGAGGCCAGCCGCGTGTCGCCCGACTGGCATGGCTGGCTGCATTTCACCTGGGATCAGCCGCCGACCAGGGCGCCGCTGACCCACAAGACCTGGGAAAAGCCGCATCAGGAAAACCTGACCGGTACGCTGGCCGCCTATGCGCCCGCAGGTTCCATTCGCCGCGCCGCGCCGGTCGAACGGCGCGATTACGAGGCGTGGCAACCCGAATAAGGGGCGCGATATCATGGCCGAAAGCACCACCGAAGTCATCGCGGGCGGCGCCGTTCTGGCCGTCGCTATCGGGTTCCTGATCTATGCCGCGCAGGGCACGGGCTTTGCCCGCACCGGCGGCAGCTATGACCTGCGCGCCTCGTTCCAGTCGGCCGAAGGCATCTCTGTCGGCACCGATGTGCGGCTGGCGGGCGTGAAGGTTGGCACTGTCTCGAAGCTCGACCTGAATCCGCAGACTTTCTATGCCGATGCGGTGTTCAGCATCCGCAACGGGGTTGACCTGCCGACGGATTCCGCGGCGCTGGTGTCCTCCGAAGGGCTGCTGGGCGGTAATTTCATCGAACTGCGCCCCGGTGGCCTGCCCGACAATCTGGCGGCGGGGGACGAGATCGAGGATACGCAAGGCTCGGTCAGTCTCGTCGGCCTGCTGATGAAGTTTGTCGGAAAAAGCGCCAGTGACGCCATGTCGGGTGATGCCGGGGCGACCGAATGAAGTGGCTTCTTGCCCTCGCACTGGCGGCGACGCCCGTCGCGGCGGAAGAGGTGACTTCGGCGCCCGGGGGCATTCTGCGCTGGCTCGACAAGATGACCGGCGAAACGGCGGATATTGAACTCAGCCGGGGGCAGGCCGCGGTTTCCGGGCGGCTGACCATCCAGCTTGATGAGTGCCGCTATCCTTCGGCGAACCCCGCCTCCGACGCCTATGCCCATCTGACCATCATGGAAAAGGGGCGCGAGACGCCTGTGTTTTCCGGCTGGATGCTGGCCTCCAGCCCGGCGCTGTCGGCGCTGGAACATCCGCGCTATGATGTCTGGGTGCTGCGCTGCGTCATCCCGGGCCAGCAGCCGCTGGACCTCGGGCCGGAGCCGACGCCGGACGATCAGCCCGACGACGAGTTGCAAGAGGCACCGCAAGAGGGCTAGAACCGGCCCTCGCGCTCCAGCGCTTCGGCCAGCCGCGCGTGATATTCCGCGCGGCTGATCTCGATGCCGCCAAGGCTTGCCAGATGCGGTGTCAGGAACTGGGTGTCGCACAACGTGAAGCCGCCGTCCCGCAGCCGCGCCACAAGATGCGCCAGCACGATCTTCGAGGCAGAGCGGCGGCGCGAGAACATGCTTTCGGCAAAAAAGGCGGCCCCCAGCACCACGCCATAGGTGCCGCCGACCAGCGCGCCATTTTCCCACATCTCAAGGCTGTGGGCATGGCCCATGCGGTGCAGATCAAGATACAGCGCGAAGATGTCGGCGTTGATCCAGGTGGTTTCCCGGTCGGCGCAGCCCGCCACGACGCCCGCGAAATCGCGATCGGCGCAGATCTCGAACCCGCCGCGCCGGATGTCCTTTGCCAGACTGCGCGAGATGTGAAACCCGTCCAGCGGCAGGATGCCCCGCCTGCGCGGATCGACCCAATGGATCGCATCGCTTTCCGCGCTTTCGGCCATCGGAAACACCCCGGCCGCATAGGCACGCAACAAAAGCTCGGGCGTAATCATGCGTATGATCCCGCTCCCGGCGTCTGGCTTGTATCCTGGCAGAAACATCGCAAAGGGGTCCGGGAGTGAGAAACCCCCGGATACCCCGTCAACAAAAGGCCGCGACAGTGCCTCAGGCGAATTGCTCCGCCAGCCATTTTTCCAGCCAGTGAATGTTGTATTCGCCGTTCTGGATGTCCGGCTCGGCCAGCAGCATGTGGAACAGCGGGACCGAGGTTTCCACCCCGTCGATGATCAGCTCGCTCAGCGCGCGTTTCAGCCGGGCCAGCGCTTCGGGCCGGTCGCGGCCGTGAACGATCAGCTTGCCGATCAGGCTGTCGTAATAGGGCGGAATGGAATAGCCGCCATACAGCGCCGAATCCATCCGCACACCCAGACCGCCCGGCGCGTGGAACACCTTCACCTTGCCGGGGCAGGGCGCGAAATTCGGCAGGCGTTCGGCGTTGATCCGCACCTCGATGCAGTGGCCGTTGATCTCCAGATCGCTTTGCGTGAAGGACATCGGCAGGCCCGCTGCAACGCGGATCTGTTCGCGCACGAGGTCCACGCCGAAGATGCCTTCGGTCACCGGATGTTCGACCTGAAGCCGGGTGTTCATTTCGATGAAATAGAACTCGCCGTCCTCATAAAGGAATTCGATCGTGCCCGCGCCGATGTATTTCAGCTTGCGCATGGCGGCAGCGCAAACCTCGCCGATTTCGGCGCGCAGTTTGGGGGTGATGCAGGGGCCGGGGGCTTCCTCGAAAACCTTCTGGTGGCGGCGCTGCAAGGAACAGTCGCGTTCGCCCAGATGCACGGCATTGCCCTTGCCGTCGCCGAAGACCTGGATTTCGATATGCCGCGGCTTCTGGAGGTATTTCTCGATATAGACCTCGTCATTGCCGAAAGCGGCCTTCGCCTCGCTGCGGGCGGTGCGGAAGGCGATCTCCAGCTCCTCGGCGCTGCGGGCGACCTTCATGCCACGCCCGCCGCCACCTGCGGTGGCCTTGATGATGACCGGATAGACGATCTCTTCGGCCACTTTCAGCGCGGTTTCCAGATCGGGCACGCCGCCGTCAGAGCCCGGAACCACCGGAATCCCCAGCGCCTTCGCGGTCTCTTTCGCGGTGATCTTGTCACCCATGATGCGGATATGATCCGCGGTCGGCCCGATGAAGGTGAGCCCGTGATCTTCCAGCGCCTGCGCGAAACCCGCGTTTTCCGACAGGAAGCCATAGCCCGGATGCACCGCCTGCGCGCCGGTGATCTCGCAGGCCGAGATGATGGCCGCCTTGTTCAGGTAGCTCTGCCCCGAGGGCGCCGGGCCGATGCAGACGCTCTCATCGGCCATGCGGACGTGCATCGCATCGGAATCGGCGGTGGAATGCACCGCAACCGATTTGATGCCGATTTCGCGGCAGGCGCGGATGACGCGCAGCGCGATCTCGCCCCGGTTGGCGATCAGGATTTTCTCGAACATCTGGGTCACCGGGCGGACCTCACTCGACGATCATCAGCGGCGCGCCGAATTCGACGGGAGTGCCATCGGCGACCAGAATGCGCTTCACCGTGCCGGCTTTCGGCGCGGGGATGTGGTTCATGGTTTTCATCGCCTCGATGATGAGCACGGTCTGGCCTTCGGTGACGGTGGCGCCCACGGTCACGAAGGGCGCGGCGCCCGGCTCGGCGGCCAGATAGGCGGTGCCGACCATGGGCGAGGTCACGGCACCCGGATGCTGGGCCGGATCTTCCGGCGCGGCGGCCGGGGCAGCAGCAGCAGCAGCGGGTGCGGCTGCCGGGGCGGCCATGGCCATCGGTGCGGCGGCGACCGTGGTGGTCACGATATTCGCCTGTTTCACCACGCGCACGTCAAGGCTGTCATCCTCGCCATATTCGCGTTTCACCGAAAGCTCGGTCAGTTCGTTCTTGTTCAGAAGCTCTGCCAGGGCCTGGATGAAGGCAACGTCGGCGTCGGGGGAATGTTTGCTCATGCCATCCTCGTTTGTTCTGTCGGCGGGCGATGAGCGGCGCGTGATAGCGCAAGCAGCCCTGCCGTGGCTGACGCGGTTATACGCGAGGCGGGCAGGGGTGAAAAGCCTTCGCGTAACCTGGGCAGGCGCCGTGAGCGGCGGGGGCGTCGCTTCGGGCGGGGGCAAGGGGAAGCTGGCGCCCATTTTCCCCGCAGTTCCCCCGGATCGCGCCTGCCTTGCGGGCAGCCGGGAAAAATCGACGCCGCGCTAAAATTTACCGATTGATAAAATTTTTGCCTGTGGCAGAGTGAGGTCAATCAATAAAACAACGGGAGGTTTGCGCCTTGTCCAACAGCCAGCTTACGCCCGGCATCGTGCCCGCGCGTCTGCCCGCCGCCAGCTATGAGGCGAATTTCGCCGACCATACGCCGCCGCTTGACCGGCATGAGGCGCAGGTGGCCGCCGACCGCTGCTATTTCTGCCATGACGCGCCCTGCATGACGGCGTGCCCGACCTCGATCGACATTCCGCTGTTCATCCGCCAGATCGCCACCGGCACGCCGGATGCGGCGGCGAAGACGATCCTCAGTCAGAACATCATGGGGGGCATGTGCGCCCGCGTCTGTCCGACCGAGACGCTCTGTGAAGAGGTCTGCGTGCGCGAGGTGGCCGAGGGCAAGCCGGTGGAGATCGGCCGGTTGCAGCGCTTTGCGACCGATACGCTGATGGCGAAGGGCCTGCATCCCTTCACCCGCGCAGCGGCGACTGGCAAGCGTGTGGCCGTGGTGGGCGCCGGGCCTGCGGGTCTGGCCTGCGCGCATCGTCTGGCGATGAAGGGCCATGAGGTGACGGTGTTTGAACGCCGTCCCAAGGCCGGGGGCCTCAACGAATATGGCATCGCCACCTACAAATCGACCCATGATTTCGCGGCGCGCGAGGTGGACTGGCTGCTGAAGATCGGTGGTATCACCCTGAAAACCGGGGTGACGCTGGGCAAAGATATCGCGCTGGCTGATCTGCTGGCCGATTATGACGCGGTATTCCTGGGGATCGGGCTTGCGGGGGTGAATGCCCTGCGCGCGGCGGGCGAGGATCTGCCGGGGGTGGAGAATGCGGTCGATTTCATCGCCGGGCTGCGGCAGGCGGCGGACCGTTCCGGCGTCGCTGTCGGGCGCGACGTGGTGGTGATCGGCGGTGGCATGACGGCTGTGGATGCCGCCGTGCAATCGAAGCTGCTGGGCGCCGAGAATGTGACCATCGTCTATCGCCGCGGCAAGGAGAAGATGAGCGCTTCGGGTTACGAGCAGGAACATGCCACGCAGACCGGCGTCCGCATCATCTACGGTGCCGCGCCGGTGAAGGTGACGGGCGGCGCGCGGGCCGAGGCGGTGGAGTTTGCCTATACCCAGGACAGCCCCGAGGGGCTGAAATTGCTGGGGGAGGGCTTCACGCTCAAGGCCGATCAGGTGTTCAAGGCCATCGGCCAGACCCTTGCGGGTGTGCCGGAGGGCCTCACCGTGGCGGCGGGCAAGCTGCCGAAACGCGCCGGTGACAAGCTCTGGTGCGGGGGCGACTGTGCGCTGGGGGGCGAGGATCTGACGGTCGCCGCCGTGGCCGAGGGCCGCGACGCCGCCGAGGAAATCCATGCCGCACTGACGGGGGCGGCGGGCTGAACGCCCGCATCAGGAGACAAGCATATGGCCAATCTCGCATCGAATTTCATCGGCATCAAATCCCCCAACCCGTTCTGGCTGGCCTCGGCCCCGCCCACCGACAAGAAGGTGAATGTGGAACGCGCCTATGAGGCGGGCTGGGGCGGTGTGGTCTGGAAGACGCTGGGCTCCGAAGGGCCGCCGGTCGTCAATGTCAACGGCCCGCGCTATGGCGCGATCTGGGGCGCCGACCGCCGCCTGCTGGGGCTGAACAATATCGAGCTGATCACCGACCGCCCGCTGGAGGTGAATCTGCAAGAGATCAAGGAGGTCAAGCGCAAGTGGCGCGACCGCGCCCTGATCATCAGCCTGATGGTGCCCTGTGACGAGGAATCCTGGAAGGATATCCTCAAACGCATCGAGGATACCGAGGCGGACGGGGTGGAGCTGAACTTCGGCTGCCCGCATGGCATGGCTGAACGTGGGATGGGCAGCGCCGTGGGGCAGGTGCCGGAATATATCGAGATGGTCACGCGCTGGGTGAAGCAATATTCCCGCATGCCCTGCATCGTGAAGCTGACCCCCAACATCACCGACATCCGCAAACCGGCCGAGGCGGCGAAGCGCGGCGGGGCGGATGCGGTGAGCCTGATCAACACCATCAACTCGATCACATCGGTCGACCTCGACGATTTCGCACCGGAGCCGACAATTGACGGCAAGGGCACCCATGGCGGCTATTGCGGCCCGGCGGTGAAGCCCATCGCGCTGAACATGGTGGCGGAAATCGCGCGCTCGCGCGAAACCGCCGGTATCCCCATCAGCGGCATCGGTGGCGTCACGACCTGGCGCGATGCGGCAGAGTTCATGGCTCTGGGCGCGGGCAATGTGCAGGTCTGCACCGCCGCCATGACCTATGGCTTCAAGGTGGTGCAGGAGATGATCTCGGGCCTGTCGGATTACATGGACCGCAAGGGGTTCACCGATACGACGGAGCTGGTGGGCCGCGCGGTGCCGAATGTCACCGACTGGCAGTTCCTGAACCTGAACTATGTCACCAAGGCGCATATCAGCCAGGACGACTGCATCAAATGCGGCCGCTGCTATATCGCCTGCGAGGATACCAGCCATCAGGCCATCGAAATGGGCGCGGACCGCACCTTCACGGTGAAGGACGAGGAATGCGTGGCCTGCAACCTGTGTGTCAATGTCTGCCCGGTGGAGAATTGCATCACCATGGTGCAACTGCCGAAAGGTCAGGTGGACCCGCGCACCGGGGCGACAGTGGGGGATTACGCCAACTGGACGCAACACCCCAACAACCCTTCGGTGCGCGCGGCAGAATGATCGCGGCTCAGCCGCCGCGCAGGATGCGCAGACTGTGTTGCCATGAGATCACGGCAGGCTGCGCATCTTCCGGCGGCATCGGGGCAGCCGGGGTTGGCCCCGCCTCGGGGTCAGCCGTATCCTGCGGCGGGCCCGGCCTTTCCCAGTCATCGACCAGAATGCTTTCGTCTCCGGGCTGCGGCACGTTGTCGAACGTGTCAGGGTCGGGCCTGCCCGCGCATTGCAGCACCACGGTCACGCTGGCGGCGGCGGGTTGCACCGCGGCGGCCAGTTCCGTGGGGGCGACCCGCAGGCTGGCGGGCGGCTCGGAGGGCTGGCTGCCGCGTGCAGAGGGTATGCCGGGGTCAGGCTGGGGCAGGGCGCGCGCAAGCTGCGCGCCAATGGTGGACACGAATGTCATCGTCTCTTCCCTTTCGGTCAGAACGCCCCCATCGTATCGTACCACGCAGCCGCCGCGTCGGGGCGGGGCGAATGCGTGGCATTTGAACGATCCGTCAGACCGCCAGCATCCGCCGGTAGAGCGTCTCCAGAAACGCCCCGGCCTCGGCAAAAGGATCATGGCCGGGGCCCAGCACGGCGCGGACCTGCACGTCGAAATCGGCGTAATGCTGGGTTGTGGCCCAGATCGAGAAGATCAGATGGTAAGGGTCCACCGGTGCCAGGCGCCCCTCGGCCACCCAGGCCGCGATTACCGCCGCCTTGTCATCGACCAGAGGTTTCAGCTCGCCCTGAAGCGCCGCGTCGATACGCGGCGCGCCTTGCAGCACCTCATTGGCGAACAGCCGGCTTTCGCGGGGGAAATCGCGGCTCAGTTCCAGCTTGCGGCGGACATAGCCCAGAATCTCGGCCACCGGATCGCCGCCCGCGTCCAGCGCCCGCAACGGATCGAGCCAGACCTTCAGAAGCCCGGCGATCAGCTCGGCATGAATCGCCTCTTTCGAGGGGAAATAATACAGCAGGTTGGGCTTCGAAAGCCCGGCGCGATCCGCGATCTGGTCCAGCGTCGCGCCACGAAAACCGGCCTGCGAAAACACCTCCAGCGCGGCCTCCAGGATGGCCTCGGAGTTCTTTTGCTGGATGCGGGTCTTCGGCTTGGCACGGGTCATCGGACCTCCCGGGTGAAACATTTGATCAAAGTGTCGGAAATGTGCCGCGGGAACGGCCAAACCCGATTGAGCGGCGGTGGCAAACCCGTCAATATGCCGACAGCCACGCCCGGTCTTCCGGGTGCTGTCGCGTTGAATTTTGACCTCGGGGTCAAGGAAACTCAAGCCGTCGCGCGAAGTCTCGTGACGGATAAATGCGGAGATGATCATGGCGCTTGACCGTAAGCCGACGCCGAACGACCTGAATGCCTTCTGGATGCCCTTCACGGCGAACCGGCAGTTCAAGAAGACGCCGCGCATGTTCGTGGCGTCGAAGGACATGCATTACACCACCTCGGACGGTCGGCAGGTGCTGGATGGCACCGCAGGCCTGTGGTGCTGCAACGCCGGTCACTGCCGCCCGAAAATCACCGAAGCGATCCAGAAGCAGGCGGCCGAGCTGGATTACGCGCCTGCCTTCCAGATGGGACATCCGGTGGCCTTTGAACTGGCCAACCGTCTGGTCGATATCGCCCCCAAGGGGATCGAGCATGTGTTCTATACCAACTCGGGATCCGAGTCGGTGGAAACCGCGCTGAAGATTGCCATTGCCTATCACCGGGCACGGGGCGAGGGCGCGCGCACCCGTCTGATCGGGCGCGAGCGTGGCTATCATGGCGTGAACTTCGGCGGCATCTCGGTCGGCGGTATCGTCAACAACCGCAAGATGTTCGGCACCCTGCTGGGCGGTGTTGATCACCTGCCGCATACCCATCTGCCGGGTCAGAACGCCTTTACCCGTGGCCAGCCGGAGCATGGCGCCAACCTCGCCGATGATCTGGAACGTATTGTTGCGCTGCATGGCGCCGAAACCATCGCGGCGGTGATCGTGGAGCCGATGGCGGGTTCGACCGGCGTTCTGATGCCGCCGAAGGGCTATCTGGAAAAGCTGCGGGCGATCACGAAGAAACACGGCATCCTGCTGATCTTCGACGAGGTGATCACCGGCTTCGGGCGGCTTGGATCGGCCTTCGCGGCGCAGCATTTCGACGTGCTGCCCGACATGATGACCACCGCCAAGGGCCTGACCAACGGCGTGATCCCGATGGGCGCGGTGCTGACCACGGCCGAGGTGCATGATGCCTTCATGCAGGGCCCGGAACATATGATCGAACTGTTCCATGGCTACACCTATTCCGGCAACCCGATCGCCAGCGCCGCCGGCATCGCCACGCTGGACACCTACAAGGAGGAGGGGCTGTTCGAACGTGCGAACGACCTTGCTCCCTACTGGGAGGATGCGCTCCACAGCCTCAAGGGCCTGCCGCATGTCATCGACATCCGCAACATGGGCCTGATCGGTGCGGTGGAGCTGGAGCCGATGGCGGGTGAACCCACCAAACGCGCCTTCACGGCCTTCCTGAATGCTTATGAAAAGGGCATCCTGATCCGCACCACCGGCGACATCATTGCCATGTCGCCGCCGCTGATCATCTCGAAGGCGGAAATCGACGAACTGATCGGCAAGCTGGCCGAAGTGCTGAAAACGCTGCCGTAAGGCGGCCCGGACGCGGGGGTGCCCCCCGCGTCCCTGCTTTTGGGGGAAGCGGGATGACGGAAGGTGCGATGCGGCTTCAGGCCATGGCCACGCTGCTGATGGAAAACGACCGCGTTCGGGTCTGGCGATATGATTTCGAACCGGGTGCCGAAACCGGCTGGCATGTTCACGGCCATGAATATGTCATCACCACGCTGACCGATTGCGCGCTGGTGCTGGAGCTGCCGGATGGCGAGCGGCGCGAAAGCTTCATTCCCTCGGGCAGCGCCTATTCCCGTCCGAAGGGAACCGAACACAATGTCATCAATGGCGGTCCGGCGCCGATGAGCTTCGTCGAGGTGGAGCTGAAAGACGCCTGACTTGCGCCCCGGCGCTGTCTGCCGCAGACTGGCCCTGTCCAGACGGAGCCCCGCATGACCCTGATGACCCGCGTTCTGAGCGTTGCCGCGCTGATCTGCGCCACGACCCCTGCGGTTGCCGATGAATTTGTCACGGCGACCAGCGAGGAGGCATTCGAGGATGTGACCTTCGCGGTCGAAAGCGCCATTGTCGGGCGCGGGCTGGTGATCGACAGCCACACCCATACCGGCGACATGCTGGAACGCACACGCGCCGATGTCGGGTCGGACGTTGTGCTGTTCGACGGGGCCGAGATCTTCCTGTTCTGCTCGGCCGAGGTGTCGCGCAAGGTGATGGAGGCGGACCCGACCAACATCCGGTATTGCCCCTACGCCATCACCGTCTACCAGCGGCCGGGCGAGGCGGTGACAGTCGGCTTCATGCACCGGGACGAGCCGACGATGGCCCCTGTGAATGATCTGCTGCAAGGGCTGGTGGCGGACGCTCTGGCAGGCTGAGGTTGTGCCGCAAGCCACCCGTACACGCTGATTGACAGGTTGTCGGGCCAGGCGCACAGTGATTGGGCTTTCTGCTTCATCATTGTGCAAAATCGGACTCTGACATGCGTATCCTGCAAGAGATTCGGGACGTGTCGCCCCTGGTTTCGGCGACATTTGAAGGCGATGTGTTCACGATTTCCGCCACCTACCAGACCGATGGCTGGCTGATCGAGGAAACCGGCTACTACCAGTATGACGGCGGTTTTCTGGTGCTGGAAATCGGCGGGCTGGAATTTTACGATTCGGCGGGCGGCGATGATGACGGGTGGATTTTCGTCACGGCGCCGCTTCAGGTTGCCGCCGGGGAAATCGCCGGCTTCTCGGTGCTGTTCGGGCTGGACAATATTGATGCCTCTGGCTGGCGCTTCGCATTTTCCGCAGGCTGGCTTGCCACCTCGGGCAGTCTGACCGGGGGGGAGGGCATTGACCTGCTGATCGGATCTGGCGAGGCCGATACGCTTTCCGGTGGTCTGGGCGACGATCTGCTGCGCGGCGGCACGGGCGATGATGTGATCGACGGTGGCGCCGGGGCGGACCGGATGTTCGGCGGGGCTGGGGATGACATCTTTGTCGTCGATGATGCCGGGGACCGGGTATTCGCGGGTGGCCTGTCCGGCGGGGTCGATACGGTGCGGACGCATCTGGATTTCCGCCTCTCCGGCCCGCAGGCTAGGGGCGGGGTGGAGCGCCTGGAACTGACAGGCAGCGCCGATGTGGTCGGGGTCGGCAACCGTTTTGCCAACAGCATGCTCGGGAACGAGGGCCACAACCTGCTGGAAGGCCGGCGCGGCGCGGATACGCTGGCGGGCGGCGCGGGGAACGATACGCTCAGCGGCGGGGCGGGGCAGGATCGTTTCGTCTTCGACCTGGCACCGGAATTGGGCGGCACCGACCTGATTGTCGATTTCAGCCGGGGCAAGGACCGCATCCAGCTTTCGGCATCGGCTTTCGGCGGCCTCGTCGCCACGGCAGACGGGGCGCTGCCGGTCACGGCTTTCGCCGCGAATGCCGGGGGCGTGGCGCGGGATGCCGATGATCGTATCCTGTTCGACACCACGACGGGGCGGCTGCTTTACGATGCGGACGGCAGCGGTGAGGGCGAAGCGGTGGTCTTTGCGCGGCTGATCTCGGTTCAGACGCTGGGGGCCGCCGATTTCGAGGTGATCTGACGCCTCACAGCACCCCGATCCCGCGCAGGATGATCTGTTTCACATTGGTCTTGGCGGCATTCCACTGAGTTTCGGACAGCGGTTTGCCGCCGTTCAGCGTTTCGATCTGGTGGCTGAAATCGGCATAGTGCTGGGTCGTGGCCCAGAGCATGTAAAGCAGGTGCTGCGGATCGACGGGGGCCATCCTGCCCTCGTCGATCCAGCGCTGGATCAGCGCGGCCCGCCCCGCCGTCCAGTCGCGCAACGTGGTTTCCAGATAATCCTGGATCACCGGCGCGCCATGCATCACCTCTGATGCCCAGACTTTCGAGCCTTCCGGGTGGCGGCGGGAAATATCCATCTTGGCGTCGATATAGGCGCCGATGCCTTCCGCCGGGGTTTCGGCGCCATCCATGCTGTCGGCGGCATGCAGCCAGATTTCAAAGATATTCTGCACCACGCGGCGGTACAGCTCTTCCTTCGTTGCGAAATAATAGTGCAGATTGGCTTTCGGCAGCCCCGCCAGATCGGCGATCAGCTGCATGGTCGCACCACCAAACCCCGCCTCGGCAAAGACTTTTTCCGCTGCCTGAAGAATGAGCGTTTCATTCATCGCGCGGATCTCGTTGCGGCGCATCGGGCGGGGCGTTTCGTTCATCGGGCCTCGGATCGCAGGGGGCTGGCGGGGAACTGAGATTTTCGTTGACCGGATAGTCAGCTTCTATAGCCTGCAATCTGACCATACGGTCAGGAAGAGATTCGCCGCAAGCCCGCAGCAGACGGGCGGCAGACAGGGAGAGCAAGCTGATGCCAGCACCCGGAGAGAACCTTCGCATCAATTCGGCGCGGCTGTGGGACAGCCTGAACGAGATGGCCCTGATCGGCCCCGGCGTGGCGGGCGGCTGCAACCGGCAGACACTGACCGATGCCGATGGCGAGGGCCGCCACCTGTTCAAGCGCTGGTGCGAGGCGGCGGGCATGACCATGGGTGTCGATACCATGGGCAACATGTTCGCGACGCGGCCTGGCACCGACCCCGATGCGCTGCCGGTCTATATGGGCAGCCATCTCGATACCCAGCCGACGGGCGGCCGATATGATGGTGTGCTGGGCGTTCTGGGCGCGCTTGAGGTGGTGCGCACGATCAATGACATGGGGCTGAAGACGAAGCACCCGATCGTCGTGACCAACTGGACCAACGAGGAGGGCGCGCGGTTCGCACCGGCCATGCTGGCCTCTGGCGTGTTCGCTGGCATCCATACGCAGGATTATGCCTATAATCGCACCGACCCCGAGGGCAAACGCTTTGGCGAGGAACTCGCCCGCATCGGCTGGATCGGGGACGAGGTTGTCGGCGCGCGCAAGATGAAGGCGATGTTCGAACTGCATATCGAACAGGGGCCGATCCTTGAGGCGGAAGGAAAAAGCATCGGCGTCGTCACCCACGGGCAAGGCCTGTGGTGGCTTGAAATCACCCTGACGGGCAAGGATGCGCATACCGGCTCGACCCCCATGGCGATGCGGGTGAATGCCGGCCTCGGCATGGCGCGGATTACCGAGCGCGTGCATCAGATCGCCATGAGCCACCAGCCCAATGCCGTGGGCGCGGTCGGGCAGGTTTTCGTGCATCCGAATTCGCGCAACGTGATCCCTGGCAAGGTGGTGTTCACCGTGGACATCCGCAGCCCGGAACAGGCCAAGCTCGACGCCATGCGCGCCGAGGTGGAGCGCGCGGCGCATGCGGTTGCGGCCGAACTGGGCCTTGGATGCAGCATCGAGCCGGTCGGCCATTTCGACCCGGTGACCTTTGACCCCGAACTGGTGGGCATCGTGCGGGCGAGTGCGGAAAAGCTGGGCTACAGCCACATGGATATCGTTTCCGGCGCCGGACATGATGCCTGCTGGATCAACCGCGTGGCGCCGACCACCATGGTCATGTGCCCCTGTGTGGATGGGTTGAGCCATAACGAGGCCGAGGAAATCAGCCCCGAATGGGCGGCGGCGGGCACCGATGTGCTGCTGCATGCGGTGTTGCAGGTGGCCGAAGTCGTCGAATGACGGGAAGGCCGGGGGCGCTGCCCCCGGACCCCCGGAGTATTTGGACAAGAAGCAAAAGCGGATCGGGAGAGAGCGGCATGGCATCGACGGTGATCAAGGGCGGGACGGTTGTCACGGCGGATCTGTCCTATGAGGCGGATGTCCGCATCGAGGGTGGGGTGGTCACCGAAATCGGTACCGGGCTTAAGGGCGACACGGTGCTGGATGCCGCAGGCTGCTACATCATGCCGGGCGGGATCGACCCGCATACCCATCTGGAAATGCCCTTCATGGGCACCTATTCCGCCGATGATTTCGAAAGCGGCACGCGGGCGGCGCTGGCGGGCGGCACCACGATGGTGGTGGATTTCGTGCTGCCGGGGCAGGGGCAGGGGCTGATGGATGCCGCACAGATGTGGCACAATAAATCGGGCCGGGCGAATTGCGATTACTCCTATCACATGGCGATCACCTGGTGGGGTGAGAAAGTATGGGAGGGGATGGAAGACAGCGTGAAGGCGGGCATCACCTCCTTCAAGCATTTCATGGCCTACAAGGGCGCGCTGATGGTGAATGATGACGAGTTGTTCGCGTCATTCCGCCGGGTGGGCGATCTGGGCGGGCTTGCCATGGTTCATGCCGAAAACGGCGATGTGGTGGCCGAACTGACGGCGAAGCTGCTGGCCGAGGGTAATTCCGGCCCCGAGGCGCATGCCTATTCCCGCCCGCCGCAGGTGGAGGGCGAGGCCACGAACCGCGCCATCATGATCGCCGATATGGCAGGGGTGCCGCTTTATGTGGTGCATACCTCTTGTGAAGAGGCGCATGAAGCGATCCGCCGGGCACGGCAGGCCGGCAAAAGGGTCTGGGGCGAGCCGCTGATCCAGCATCTGACGCTGGATGAGCGCGAATATTTCAACCCCGATTGGGACCATGCCGCGCGGCGGGTCATGTCGCCGCCCTTCCGCAACAAGGCGCATCAGGCGAGCCTTTGGGCAGGGTTGCAGGCGGGCAGCCTGTCCTGCGTGGCGACCGACCATTGTGCCTTTACGACCGAGCAAAAACGGTTCGGGGTGGGCGATTTCTCGAAGATCCCCAATGGCACCGGCGGGCTGGAGGACCGGCTGCCGATGCTCTGGACCCATGGGGTGAACACGGGGCGGCTGACGCCGAACGAGTTTGTCGCGGTGACCTCGACCAATATCGCCAAGATCCTGAACCTTTACCCGAAGAAGGGGGCGGTTCTGGTTGGTGCCGATGCCGATCTGGTGGTCTGGGACCCGGCGAAGGAAAAGGTGATCTCGGCGGGCAGCCAGCAGTCGAGCATTGATTACAACGTGTTCGAGGGGCAGGCAGTGAAAGGCCTGCCGCGGTTCACCCTGTCGCGCGGCAAGGTCGTGGTGCATGACGGCGAGATGCGGACCGAGGAAGGCCATGGCCAGTTTGTCGGTCGCGCGCCGCGCCCGGCGGTGAACCGGGCGCTGAGCGCGTGGAAAGAGCTGACCGCGCCGCGGCCGGTTCAGCGTTCAGGCGTGCCTGCGACGGGGGTCTGAGGCGGTATCGGGTCCGGCGGTGGCGGCGGGGCGAAGGTCAGGACCGGAGGGGCGAAGAAATACTCCTCCAGATCCTCCTCCGTCGGTGCGAAGGCGAGCGTTGTGATCATGGTATCCTCCCTGAATGTCCGAGCATGCGGGGAATCGGTAAACGGAACATGAACCGGCACGGAGTGGCCGGATGCGGGGATGGATGAAGGACAGGGCAGAGAACGCGGGGCCGGTGATCGAGGCGCGGGGGCTGGATCTGGTGTTCCAGACCGCCGACGGGCCGGTGCAGGCCTTGAAGGATGTCAACCTGACCATCGACAAGGGCGATTTCGTCAGCTTCATCGGCCCTTCGGGCTGCGGCAAGACCACCTTCCTGCGCTGCATCGCAGCGCTGGAGCATCCCACCGGCGGCAGCCTGACGGTGAACGGCATGACGCCGGACGAGGCGCGGCGCAAACGCGCCTATGGCTATGTGTTTCAGGCAGCGGGGCTTTACCCCTGGCGCACCATCGCAGGCAATATCCGCCTGCCGCTGGAGATCATGGGATTTGCGCGGGATGAACAGAACCGGCGCGTGAAGGACGTGCTGCAACTGGTTGACCTGGAAGGGTTTGGAGGCAAGTTTCCCTGGCAGCTTTCTGGCGGCATGCAGCAGCGCGCGAGCATTGCGCGCGCGCTGGCTTTCGATGCTGACATCCTGCTGATGGACGAACCCTTCGGCGCGCTAGACGAGATCGTCCGCGACCGGCTGAACGAGGAATTGCTGAAGCTCTGGGCGCGGACCGGCAAGACCATCGGGTTCGTCACCCATTCCATCCCCGAGGCGGTTTATCTTTCCACGAAGATCGTGGTGATGAGTCCGCGTCCGGGGCGCATTACCGATGTGATCGAAAGCCCCTTGCCGAGGGAGCGACCGCTGGACATCCGTGACAGCCGCGCGTTCATCGAGATCGCCCATCGTGTGCGCGAGGGCCTCAGGGCGGGGCATGGCGATGAGGTGTGAGGGCGCGAAAGGCAGGGGGGCTGTCTGCCCCCC
>NZ_LJSC01000012.1:0-4445 GCF_001303875.1 Gemmobacter sp. LW-1
CGGGCCAGCTTGCCTCGCCCCAGGCGCGGGCGGCAAAGCGGGCGCGCCGCCGCCCTGCCATCTCGATCTCGGCCAGCACGGGCATCATGGGGCGGGCCAGCGCCTCGAACAGCGGCCAGAGCGCACAGGCCGCACCAAACCGTGGCGGCACGAATCCCGGTACGGGTTTGCGGAACACCAGCGCCCCCGCCGCATCCGCGATCACCAGCCCGAGGTCCGAACCGGGCCGCAGCGCCAGCCGCCGCATCGCGACCAGAACCCCTGCCCCGGTCCGTGTGCCGATCAGAACCGGGTCTGGCCCCCATTCGGCCAGCGCGGCCTCCAGCCGGGGCAGCGGCAGCATCGCCATATCGGCCCGCATCCGCGCGACCCAGACCGTTGCCAGATCCCGCGCCGCCACAGAGGCCAGCGCCGACAGATCGACCTCGCCGCCCGGCGCCTCCAGTTCCGGCAGATACCAGCCGCGCGCGGCGAGCCAGTCGTCCAGCTCCTCCTGCGGCGACACCGCGCCCGGCATCTCGGTCCGGTCCGATCCGTCGAGATAGGCCACCAGCGCCTCGGCCCCGGTGGCCAGCCGCTCGCTGTCATGGTGCAGGTTGGCGTGGAACCGCGCGCGCCATTCCGGCTCGATATCCTCGGTTTCGGCAAGGATGGCCGCGGTGGAGCGAACGGAACTGACTGCCGACAGCACCTCGTGCAGCGACAGGCTCAGGTGCGGGTCATGGGCAATCCGGTCGTTCAGCGCCGCCACGGCCTGTTCCAGCTGACCGATACGCCGCTGCAGGCCCCCGGACAGGCGCGCCCAGCCCGGATAGCGCCCGATGAATTCCTCGATCCGCTCCAGCTCGGCGGCAGCCTCCGGCTCGGCGGCGGCGGCGGTGCGCAGTACCTCGGCCAGCGCGCCCTCACTGCCCTGCTCCAGTTCTGCCGACTCGATGCCCAGCACCGTGGCCAGACGCACCAGAACATCACCCGTCACCCGGCGGCGGCCATGTTCGATCAGGTTCAGATAGGCGGCAGAAATCCCGGCGGCCCGCGCCACATCGGCCTGACGCAACCCCAGCGCCAGACGGCGCTCGCGCACACGGCTTCCGGTCAGGGCGCTCAGCGGCATGGGTCACCTCCGCCGACAATTTACACAAATCTGTAAACTTTACAAATACACAGAAATGAAAAAGGCGGAGCCGGTTCGCACCAGCCCCACCCCTGTCGCAATGTCGCGTGCCGATCAGGCCAGCGCGATATTGGTCGCCGATTCGCGGCCGTCACGGCCTTTTTCGATGTCGAAGGTCACAGCCTGACCGTCATTCAGTTGACGGATGCCTGCGCGCTCCAGCGCCGAGATGTGCACGAACACGTCGCGCGAACCACCCTCGGGGGCGATGAAACCGAAACCTTTGGTTGCGTTGAACCATTTCACGGTGCCGTTGGCCATCGTGATATCTCCTTTTGTTTGCCGCCCGCGGAGTGCGGCGGCCCGGCTCAGTGTCGTCGTCGGATCCACTGAAGCCATAAGGAAACAGAAGGTCGAGAGAAGAAGCTTAGCCGCTTTTGAATACCACTTCGTCGGCTTCCGCACAAGCACCGGCAGCGGTCTCAAAAAAAGCGCGCGGAGATCCGCCCCCGCGCGCCTTCAGATTTATTGCAGGGCCTTGTCGGTGATCTGATGCGTCCAGGCGCCTTCGGGGGCCTTGGTGATCACCGGGTCCGAACCGCCCGACATCAGCGCCTCGACCGTGCGGGTATAATCCGCCTCGTCCAGCGCACCGTTCGAACCGGCGGTGAGCTTTGCCACCTCGCCCATCATGCGCTTCTGGTGGCTTTCGGTCTGGGCGCCGGTTTCGTCATTTTCCAGCACGATCATCGCGGCTTCGTCCGGGTTCGCCTCGGCGTATTTCCAGCCTTTCATCGAGGCGCGGACGAATTTCACCATCTTTTCGTCGAAGGCCGCGTCCTTGAGGTTATCCTCCAGCACATAAAGCCCGTCCTCCAGCGTGGCGACGCCCTCGTCCTCGTATTTGAAGGTCACCAGATCCTCGGGCTTCACGCCCGCGTCGATCACCTGCCAATATTCGTTATAGGTCATGGTCGAGATGCAGGCCGCCTGTTTCTGCAACAGCGGATCGACGTTGAAACCCTGTTTCAGCACGGTGACATCGGTGCCGTCGGTCTTCAGCCCCAGCTTGTTCATCCAGTTGAGGAACGGATATTCGTTGCCCCCGAACCAGACGCCCAGCGTCTTGCCCTTGAAATCGGCCGGGGTCGCCACGCCCGATTCCTTCAGGCAGGTCAGCATCATCCCCGAGGATTTGAACGGCTGCGCGATATTGACCAGCGGCAGCCCCTTCTCCCGCGCGGCCAGGGCTGAAGGCATCCAGTCCACCACCACATCGGCGCCGCCACCCGCGATGACCTGCGTCGGCGCCACATCCGGGCCGCCGGGCAGAATGGTGACGTTCAGCCCTTCCTCGTCGTAGAACCCCTTGTCCTTGGCAACGTAATAGCCCGCGAACTGCGCCTGGGTGACCCATTTCAGTTGCAGCGTCACATCCTCGGCCTGAACCGCGCCCGCCATGAAGGCCAGCGCCGCCGCACTCGTCATCAGATATTTCATAGTCAAACCTCCATGTTGCCGGTTTTCCCGGTTTTTCACTGTCGTCTCTGCGACGGATGCCAGAAGGTCATCCGCTTCTCGATCAGCGCGACCAGGCCGTAGAAGGCCGATCCCGCCAAGGCCGCCACCGCAATTTCGGCCCAGATCATCGGCAGGCCAAGCCGCCCGATCTCTGCCGTGATGCGGAACCCCATGCCGACGATGGGGCTGCCGAAAAATTCGGCAACGATCGCCCCGATCAGCGCAAGGGTGGTGGCAATCTTCAACCCGTTGAACAGGAAGGGCAAGGCGGCAGGCAGGCGCAGCTTCATCAGCGTCTGCCAGTAGCTTGCGCTGTAGGTTGCCATCAGGTCGCGCTGCATCGGCTCGGTCGCTTTCAGCCCCGCCACCATGTTCACCAGCACGGGGAAGAACACCATGACCACCACGACCGCCGCCTTGGAATGCCAGTCAAAGCCGAACCACATGACCATGATCGGCGCGATGCCGACAATGGGAAGGGCGGCCACGAAATTCCCCACCGGCAGCAACCCGCGTTGCAGGAAGGGAGAGCGGTCAATCAGGATCGCCGTACCGATGGCAGCACCACAGCCCAGCACATAGCCGGTCAGCGCACCCTTCACGAAGGTCTGCACGAAATCGGCCCACAGCGTCGGGAGACTGCTGATCAGCTGAGCCCAGATCGCCGAGGGCGCAGGCAGGATCACAGGGTTCACCCCGAACAGATCCACCGTCATTTCCCACAGCACCAGCAGTGTGATGCCAAAGATCAGCGGAACAACCCGCCGCACCCAGGAGCCGCGCCCCTCGGCCAGGCCGGCGTTCAGCGTCCAGGCGCCGAACCAGACCGCCAGCACCAGCCCAAGCCGCCAGTCGGCCACAAACCCCGCCGCCGCGACGGCGGCCATGATTGCCAGCCCCATCATCGCACCAGCCCCATCCGTTGCAGCACGATCCGCTCCGCCAGCCCGATGATCGCCACCAGCGAAGCCGCCAGCAGCGCCGCCGCGAACAGCGCCGCCCAGATCTGCACTGTCTGTCCGTAATACGACCCGCTCAGGAGCCGCGAGCCCAGCCCCGCCACCGCCCCGGTCGGCAGTTCGCCAACAATCGTGCCCACCAGCGAGGCCGCCACCCCCACCTTCAGCGAGGCGAACAGATACGGCATCGACGACGGCAGCCGCAGCTTGGCAAAGGTCTGCGCCCCGCTGGCATTATAGGTGCGCAACAGGTCCAGTTGCATCCCGTCGGGGGCGCGCAGCCCCTTCACCATGCCCACCACCACCGGGAAGAACGAAAGATAGGCCGAGATGATGGCCTTCGGCACAATCCCCTGCACCCCCATGCTGTTCAGAACGACAATGATCATGGGCGCAATGGCAAGGATCGGGATGGTCTGGCTGGCGATGGCCCAAGGCATGACACTCATGTCCATCGCCCGGTTATAGACGATGCCGACCGCCAGCAGGATGCCCAGACCGGACCCCATCACAAAGCCCAGAAGCGTCGCCGACAGCGTGACCCAGCCGTGATAGACCAGACTGCGTTTCGACGTCACCTTCTGGCCGAAGAACCCGTCATACAGCCCCTTCGCCACCTGATGCGGTGCGGGCAGCACCGGACGCTCCTGATGCAGCGTCTCGGTCACCAGATCGACCAGCATGACCTCACGCCCCTCGCGCGCCGCCTGATCGTAAACCCAGGTCGCATTCATCCAGATCGCCGCCAGATACCACAAGCCGACAATCGCCAGAACAACGGTCAGAACCGGGACGAGACTACGCAGCATGCCCGCCCCGCTCATTTTCTGTCGAAAAATATCCTCGGGGGG
>NZ_LJSC01000013.1:0-24679 GCF_001303875.1 Gemmobacter sp. LW-1
CGGTGATGACCCTGCGACGCGCCGGACCCTAATGGCTGTGGCCGCAGGCGTGATCTGCGCGCTCGCTGGCCGCCCGGCGCAGGATCTGCACTGCTGACGACAGGAACAGCCCCGCCATGAAGGTGGCCACGATCAGGTCAGGCCAGCCGCTGCCGGTCATCGCCACCATACCGGCCGCCCCCATCACGGCGATATTGCCCACCGCATCGTTGCGCGAACACAGCCAGACCGACCGGACATTGGCATCCCCGTCGCGCCAGCGCATCAGGATCAGCACCGAGGCGAGGTTCGCCGCCAGCGCTGCAAGACCTACCGCGCCCATCACCTCGGCCTTCGGCACACCGGGCGCCAGAAAATCGGCCAGCGTGCGGCCAAAGACCCAAAGACCCATCAGAGCCAGTGAAATCCCCTTGATCTGCGCCACCCTTGCCCGCAGCGCGACCGACCGGCCAATGACCGCGAGGCTGGCGCCGTAGGTCAGCGCATCGGCCAGAAAATCCAGCGCATCGGCCTGAAGTGCCCGGCTGCCCGCCAGCGCCCCGGCGGTGATCTCGACCCCGAACAGGCCCGCGTTCAACACGATCACCGCCACCAGTGCCCGGCGATAGGCCGGGCTGGTGCCGTCGAAGGTGATCGCATGGTTGTGACAGGATGCCGACATTTCACTCTCCTTCTTGCATCGAATCAGGCGTAACATCTCCAGTCACTGGAGGAGCAAGCGATATGTCTGACCTGACCATCGGCGATGTGGCCCGCGAAAGTGGCATCAAGATCAACACCATCCGGTTCTACGAAGATCGGGGCCTTTTGCCCGCACCGCCGCGCAGTGCCGGGAATCGCAGGCTTTACGACCCGGCGGCGGTGGCGAGGCTGCGCTTTATCCGCCATGCGCGCGAACTGGGCTTCGGCCTGCCTGCCATCGCCGACCTGTTGCGCCTCGCGGGGCATCCCGAAGCGCCCTGCGCCGCTGCCGATGCCATCGCGCGTCAGCAACTGGCCGAGGTTGAGGCGCGCATCCGCAGCCTGTCTGCCCTGCGGGCAGAATTGCAGCGCATGGCCGATTGCGGGGCGGGCAGTACGGCGGATTGTCACGTTCTGGAAAGCCTGGGCGATCATTCCCTGTGTGCAGGCCCGCATGAAAGCTGAAGGCGACATGATCCTGTCGCTCACGGATAAGGCTTTTTGCTCCGGGGGTTGATATTCAGCCAAAGCCTGGCTCAGATGGGCCGAGGCCCGCTATCGGGCAGGGAAGGACGGTCAGAATGCGCTATTCCGGCTTCAAGGTCTTTACCGAGGGGCTTTTCGGCAACAAGGGCTGGAGACCCGCATGGCGCGACCCGGCGCCGAAGGCCGAATACGATGCCATCATCATCGGCGGCGGCGGGCACGGGCTGTCGACGGCCTATTACCTCGCGAAGAACCACGGCCTGACCAATATCGCTGTGCTGGAAAAGGGCTACCTCGGCGGCGGCAACATCGGGCGCAACACCACCATCGTGCGCGCCAACTATTTCCTCCCCGGCAATTCCGAATTCTACAGCCATTCCCTGAAGCTGTGGGAAGGGCTTGAGGCTGACCTCAACTACAACGTCATGCATTCGCAGCGCGGGCTGATCAACCTGTTCCACTCCGACGGGCAGCGGGATGCCTTTGCCCGGCGCGGCAATGCGATGGTCAATCAGGGCGACGATGCGGAACTCCTTGACCGGGACGGCGTGCGCGCGCTGCTGCCCTATCTGGATTTCGAACAGACCCGCTTCCCGATCTACGGCGGGTTGCTGCACCGTCGCGGCGGCACGGCGCGGCATGATGCGGTGGCCTGGGGCTATGCCCGTGGCGCCGACCAGCGCGGCGTCGATCTGATCCAGAATTGCGAGGTCACGGGCATCGACGTGGAAAACGGCCGCGTGACCGGCGTGCAGACCACGCGCGGCGCGATCCGGGCGAAGAAGGTGGGTATTGTCGTCGCGGGCCGGTCGAGCCAGGTCGCGGCGATGGCAGGGCTGCGCCTGCCCATCGAAAGCCACATCCTGCAAGCCTTCGTGACCGAGGGGCTGAAGCCCGTGATCGACCATGTGATCAGCTTTGGCATGGGGCATTTCTATATCAGCCAGTCCGACAAGGGGGGCCTCGTCTTTGGCGGCGATCTGGATTTCTACGCCTCCTATGCCGCACGCGGCAACCTGCCGATGGTCGAACATGTGATGGAGGCGGGCATGACGCTGATGCCGATGATCGGCCGGGCAAAGGTGCTCCGTAGCTGGGGGGGCATCATGGATATGTCGCCTGACGGCTCGCCCGTCATCGACCGCACGGGGATTGACGGTCTTTATATCGACTGCGGCTGGAATTACGGCGGCTTCAAGGCGGTGCCGGCCTCGGGCTGGTGCATGGCGCATCTGATGGCCACCGGCCAGCCGCACGAAGTTGCCCGCCGTTTCACGCTCAACCGTTTTGCCACCGGCCATCTTCTCGACGAGGAAGGCACCGGCAGCCAGCACAACCTGCATTGACCATGGCTCTGTCACTCAGATCTCCGCACCTGGTTGGGCCGTCGGATGCCTCCGGCAGGGATATTTTTACCAAGATGAAAGAGCTTTTCGCCTTGGTCCAAATATCCCGGGGTGAGGCCGCAGGCCGAGGGGCAGCGCCCCTTTCTTCCGCATCGAACCCAAAGGAGCCCCGGCCATGCGCCTGACCTGCCCGCTGTGCGGCGAAAGGGACCGCCGCGAGTTCTATTACTACGGCTCTGACGATTATCTGCGCCGCCCGGCGGAAGGGGCGCCTGCCGCCGCATGGGATGATTACCTGCACAACCGCGACAACCCGGCAGGCGAGACGCGTGACCTCTGGTATCACGAGGCGGGCTGCGGGCAGTGGCTGGCGGTGACGCGCAATACCGTGACTCATGCGGTGCTTGCTGTCGATCTGGTGGCGCCAGTCGCTCAGAAGAGGGGGCGCAAATGAGGATCGCGGGCAAGGGGCTGGTCGATCCCACCAGCCAGATCAGCTTTCGCTTCGACGGGCGCGATTATGTGGGCTTCGCGGGGGATACGCTGGCTTCGGCGCTGTTGGCCAATGATGTGCGGGTGGTCGGGCGCAGCTTCAAGTATCACCGCCCGCGCGGCGTGCTGACTGCCGGGCCGGAAGAGCCAAATGCCATGGTCGAGGTGCTGGAGGCGGGGCAGCAGACGCCCAATGTCCGTGCCACCGTGCAGGAGATCTTTCCGGGGCTGGAGGCGCGCAGCCAGAACCGATTCCCCTCGGCGCAGTTCGATCTGCTGGCGGTGAATGATCTTGCCGCACCCTTCTTTGGCGCCGGATTCTACTACAAAACCTTCATGTGGCCGCGCCGGTTCTGGGAAGGGCTTTACGAGCCGCTGATCCGCCGCGCTGCCGGGCTGGGGCGGCTGTCAGGCCGCCATGACGAGGCGGAATACGAAAAGGCCTTTGCCTTCTGCGATCTGCTGGTCATCGGGGCCGGGCCTGCCGGGCTGATGGCGGCGCTGGAGGCCGGGCGGGCAGGAGCCGATGTGATCCTTGCCGACGAGGACGCCCGGATGGGCGGGCGGCTGCTGTCGGAAACGCTGGTGCTGGATGGTCAGCCTGGTGTGACCTGGGCTGACACGGTTCTGGCCGAGCTTCGGGCGCTGCCGAATGTCCGGCTGATGCCGCGCACCACGGTGACCGGCGCCTATGACCATGGCACCTATGGCGCGCTGGAGCGGGTGGGTCTGCATCTGCCCGCCCGGCCGCATCTGCCGCGCGAATGTTTCTGGCGCATCGTGGCGAAGCGGGCGATCCTTGCCGCCGGGGCGCTGGAGCGGCCCATTGCGTTTGAAAACAATGACCGGCCCGGCATCATGCTGGCCTCGGCGGTGCGCAGCTACCTTAATCGTTACGGTGTGGCACCGGGGCGGCGGGTCACGGTGTTCGGCAATACCGATGACGCGCGCCGCACCGCGCGCGACCTGATGGCGGCAGGCGTGCAGGTGGCGGCGATCATCGACCCGCGCCCGCATGCCAGCGCGGTGGAGGATTGCCCGGTCTATACCGGCGCGGTGGTCACAGGAACGCAAGGGCGCAAGGGCCTGCGCCAGATCACCATTCGCCACGGTGGCGGAGAGGCGATGATCGAAACCGATTGTCTGGCCGTCTCCGGCGGCTGGAACCCGACGCTGCATCTGACCTGCCACCTGAACGGTCGCCCGATCTGGAACGAGGCGCTGGCGGCCTTCGTGCCTGCACCGGGTGCTGTGCCGGGGTTGGCGCCGGTGGGGGCTGCGGCGGGCATCATGTCCACCGCCGCCGGTCTGGCCTCGGGTCAGCGCGCCGCGCGCGAGGCTCTGGAGGCGCTGGGCCTGAAGGCCCCCGGTGTCACCCTGCCGGTGGCCGAGGACGGGCCTTATACCATCGAGCCGATCTGGTCGGTACCGACCTCTGGCGGGCGCTGGGCGCGGGCCTGGCTCGATTTCGCCAATGACGTGACGACCAAGGATGTGAAGCTGGCGGCGCAGGAAAACTTTGCCTCGGTCGAGCATATGAAGCGCTATACCACGCAAGGCATGGCGCCGGATCAGGGCAAGAACTCCAACGTCGGGGCGCTGGCGGTGCTGGCCGATGCCACCGGGCGCGGCATTCCCGAGACCGGCACCACCACCTTCCGCCCGCCGTTCAGCCCGGTTTCCATTGCGGCCATGGGCGCGGGCGGGCGCGGCGCGGGCTTTGCGCCGCAGCGCTTCCTGACCTCGCATCAGGCCAGTGTCGAGCGCGGCGCGCCGATGATCGAGGCGGGGCTGTGGTATCGGCCCAGCTATTTCCCCCGGCCGGGCGAAACCACATGGCGCGAGGCCTGTGACCGCGAGGTCCGCATGGTGCGCGAGAGCGTGGGCGTGGCCGATGTCTCGACCCTCGGCAAGATCGACATTCAGGGCAAGGATGCGGCGCGCTTACTCGATCTGGTCTATTGCAACACCTTCGCGACCCTGCCGGTCGGGCGGGTGCGCTATGGGCTGATGCTGCGCGAGGATGGCATGGTGCTGGACGATGGCACCACCGCACGGCTGGGCGAGAGCCACTATCTGATGACCACGACCACCGCCGCTGCCGGGCTGGTGATGCGGCATCTGGATTTCGTGCATCAGGCGTTTTGCGCCGGTTGGGACTTGCGCTTCATCTCGGTCACCGAGACCTGGGCGCAATTCGCCGTCGCCGGGCCGAAGGCGCGGGCGCTGCTGGCCTCGATGCTGGATGCCCCCGTGGACCTGCCCTTCATGGGCTGTGCGCCGGTTTCGGTGCTCGGGGTGGCGGGGCGGCTGTTCCGTATCTCGTTCTCGGGCGAGGAAGGGTATGAGATCGCGGTGCCCGCCCGCTATGGCGAGGCTTTGTTCCGCGACCTGCTGGCGCGGGCGGAAACCATGGGCGGCGGCGCCTATGGGATGGAGGCGCTGAACGTGTTGCGGATCGAGAAGGGCTTCATCACCCATGCCGAGATCCACGGCCGGACCACCGCCTTTGACATCGGTATGGGCCGCATGGTCAGCGCGAAGAAGGATTGCATCGGCAAGGCTGCAAGTCAGCGTCCGGGGCTGACCGGGCCAGAGCGCGAACAGCTGGTCGGCCTGCGCCCGCGCCAGCCGCAGGATACGCTGGCCGCCGGGGCGCATCTGTTCGTGCCAGGCGATACGGTCGAACGTGCCCGCGATCAGGGTTATGTCACCTCGGTCTGCTGGTCGCCGACGCTGGGGTCGTGGCTGGCGCTCGCCTTCCTGAAGAACGGCCCCGCCCGGCTGGGCGAGACGGTGCGGCTGGTCGATCATCTGCGCGGGCTGGATGTGCTGTGCGAGGTCTGCGATCCGGTATTCCATGACAGGGAAGGGGTGAAGCTCCGTGCCTAGGCTGATTACGAAATCCCCGCTGGCGGGGTTGTGGCCGGTCACCCATGGCGGGGTGGCCTTGTCCGAGGTCGTGCTCGAGGGCATCACATCTGTCGCCGTTCTGCCTGGCGGGCAGAAGGCGGTGGACAAGGCGCTGAAGCCGCTGGGTGTGGCTTTCCCCGCGCCGGGGCTGTTCTCCGAGAACGGCGCGCTGCGGCTGGTCTGGACGGGGCGGGATCAGGCGTTCCTGCTGAACGGAACGCTGGCCTGCGAGGGCGCGGCGCTGACCGATCAGTCGGATGGCTGGGCCTGCCTGCGGCTGGAAGGGGCGGCTGCGGCAGATGTTCTGGTGCGGCTTTACCCGCTGGACCTGCGCGCGGCGGCCTTCCCGCCGGGTCGTGCAGCACGGGCGGCGCTGGGACATATGTCCTCGGTCCTGATGCGCGTCGAGGGCGGGTTCGAGATCCTTGTGTTCCGGTCGATGGCGCGCAGTGCCTGGACCGAGCTTGAACATGCGATGCAGCATCTGGCGGCGCGGGCGGGGGCATGAGCGACCTTGCTGCGCTGACGGCCTTTCGCCACGCGCTGCACCGCGCGCCCGAAGTGTCGCGGCACGAGGCGGAAACCGCCCGTGCCGTGCTGGCCTTCACGGCGGACAGCGCGCCTGACCGGGTGCTGACGGGTTTGGGTGGTCATGGTGTCGCGCTGGAATTTCAGGGGGCCGCAGACGGGCCGACCGTGTTGATCCGGTGTGAACTCGATGCCCTGCCGATCGAGGAGACGGGGCGCCCCGACTGGGTGTCGGCTGTGCCGGGCAAAGGGCATCTGTGCGGTCATGACGGCCATATGGCCATCGTCGCGGGGCTGGCCTTCGCGCTGGGCCGTGACCGCCCGGCGCGCGGCCGGGTCGTGCTGCTGTTCCAGCCGGCTGAGGAAGACGGCTCGGGCGCTGCCGCTGTGCTCGCCGATCCGCGCTTTGCCGAGATCGCGCCGGACTGGGCCTTTGCGCTGCATAATCTGCCGGGCCTGCCGCTGGGCGCCTTCGTGGTTGAACCGGGGCCTGCCAATTGCGCCTCGGTCGGGCTGCGGCTGGTGCTGAACGGCCGCACCTCGCATGCGGCGGAGCCGGACAAGGCCGTCAGCCCGGCGCTGGCACTGTCGCGGCTGATCCCCGGCCTTGCCGCGCTGGGGCAGGGCGGCGCGCTGACCCCCGACTTCCGGCTGGTGACGGTGACCCATGCCACGATGGGCGAACCGGCCTTCGGCATCACACCGGGCCGGGCCGAAATCTGGGCGACGCTGCGAACGCTGACCGACGACGGCATGCAGGCACTGAAAGAGGCCGCGCTGCATCTGGCGGGGGCCGAGGCCCGTGCGGGCGGGCTGTCACTGACCCATGACTGGCACGATGATTTCGCGGCTTCCACCAATGCGCCCGAGGCTGTCACGCGCTTCCGCGCCGCCATCACGGCGTCGGGCATCCCGTTGGTCAATGGCTTCGGCCCGATGCGCGCGTCCGAGGATTTTGGCCGCCTGTCCTCCGCTGCGCGTCTCGGTGGTGCAATGGCCTTCCTCGGTTCCGGTGAAACCCATCCGCCCCTGCACGCGCCGGACTACGATTTTCCCGACAGCCTTATCGCCCCCGGTGTCACGGCCTTCCTGCGCGTGATCCGCGATCTCTGCGGCTGACGTCGAACCCCGGCACTGGACAGTGCCGCCGCGAGGGCCGATATAGAACTCATGTCCCTGCCGCCCGGATTCCTTGACGAGCTGCGCAACCGCGTCTCGCTTTCCGCCGTCATCGGCCGGAAGGTGACATGGGATATGCGCAAGTCGAACCAGGCGAAGGGCGATTTCTGGGCGCCTTGCCCGTTCCATCAGGAAAAATCCGCAAGCTTCCACGTCGATGACCGCAAGGGGTTCTACTACTGCTTCGGTTGCCACGCGAAGGGCGATGCGCTGACCTTCGTGAAGGAAAGCGAAAACGTGGGCTTCATGGAGGCGGTGGAGATTCTTGCGCGCGAGGCCGGGATGCCGATGCCTGCCCGCGATCCGCAGGCGGCGCAGAAGGCTGACCGCCGCAGCCAGCTTGCCGAGGTGATGGAAGAGGCGGTGCGCTTCTTCCGGCTGCAACTGCGCACCGGCGCCGGGCAGATGGCGCGCGACTATATCGGCGGCAAGCGCAGGCTCAGCCCGCAGGCGCAGGAGCGGTGGGAAATCGGCTGGGCGCCCGACAACCGCCATGCACTGCTGGACGCGCTGAAGGCCAAGGGGGTGCCGCCGGATCTGATGGTGGCCTCCGGACTGATCGCCAAGGGCGATGATGGCAGCCTTTACGACCGTTTCCGCGGCCGCGTGATCTTTCCGATCCGCGATGCCCGCGGGCGGGCGATCTCGCTCGGCGGGCGGTCGCTCGATCCCAATGCGCGGGCGAAATACCTGAACGGCCCCGAGACGGAGCTGTTCGACAAGGGCCGCAACCTGTTCAACCACGGCCCCGCGCGTGAAGCCGCAGGCAAGGGCGCGGCGCTGGTGGTGGCCGAGGGCTATATGGATGTCATCGCCATGGTGGAGGCGGGCTTTCCCGCCGCAGTGGCGCCCCTGGGGACTGCCATCACCGAAGACCAGTTGCGCCTGATGTGGCGCATCGCGCCAGAGCCGGTGATCACGCTGGACGGTGACACCGCAGGCCAGCGCGCCGCGATGCGGGTGATCGACCTTGCGCTGCCGCTGCTGGAGGCGGGGCAGGGCCTGCGGTTTGCCGTGCTGCCGCAGGGGATGGACCCGGATGACCTGCTGAAGGCCAGGGGGGCGCCCGCACTGCAAGAGGTGCTGGATCAGGCGCAGCCGATGGTGAACCTTCTGTGGAAGCGCGAGACCGAGGGCCGCGTTTTCGACAGCCCCGAACGCAAGGCCGCGCTGGACAAATCGCTGCGCGCCGCGCTGATGAAGATCAGGGACCCCTCCATCCGCAGCCATTACGGCGAGGATATCAAGGAGTTGCGCTGGCAGCTGTTCCGTCAGGGCCGCCGACCCTCCCGGCCGGACGGCCGGCCAGTCGGCGGCGTGGCACGGGGCGGTTTCGCGCGGAATGCGCGGCTTCAGCCGGTGGAGCCGGTGCCCCAGACCCGCGCCTCGCTTCTGGGGTCTGCCGATAGCGAGGCAGCGGTCGTCGATCTGCGCGTGTCGGTGGTTTTGACGACGTTGTGCCTGCATCCGCATCTGATCGACCCGCATGAATCGCGGATTGAACGGATGCACCTGCATGACTCGGGGCATGAGAACCTGCGGCAGGTCGTGCTGACCCATGCCCATGACGCTGATCCTGACACCCGGGCCGAACGGGTGCGTCGCGCTGCGGGGGATGATCTTGAAACCCTGCTGGCGCATCCCCAGATCCGTATCCAGCCGCATATCCGTCGCCTCGACGATACGGATTGCGCCGCGAAATGCCTGGAGATGGAATTTGCCAAGCTGGAGGCCTATTGGGGCCATGCGCAGGAAATGCGCGAGGCGGCCGAGGATATCGAGGCGCTGGCGGATGAGGGGCTGACCTGGCGGCTGGGGCAGGCGGCACGCGCGCGTGCTGAAGCCGACCGTGGCCCCGAGGCCGCCCGGGCCGAAGGTGTGGTGGCGCCGAACGGGGTGGAAATGGACAGGGAGGAACTGGACCATGCCAAGAAGATCTGGGCCAGCATCGACTTTACCAAAGGGGGCAAGTCACGCCCCTGAAACGGGCGGAATCGCCGCCCTGTTGCATGGGAACGGGGGGAAGCGAACGCTGCCCCCTTTCCCCCGGCGTGATTCGCGCTATTGATTCGTAACGAGACGAGACCGATTCGGACCCGAGGAGAACTCATGGTCAAAGACACCGACGACGCCAAGCCCGAGGATCAGGAGACCGAGGTTTCCCTCGACATGAGCCAGGCGGCGGTCAAGCGGATGATCGCCGACGCCCGCGAGCGCGGCTATATCACCTACGATCAGCTCAATGCGGTGCTGCCGCCCGAACAGGCCTCGTCCGAGCAGATCGAGGATGTCATGGCGATGCTGTCCGAAATGGGCATCAACGTCGTCGAGAATGACGAAGCCGAGGAAGGCGAGACCGGCAGCGAGTTGGTCGAGACCGGATCGACCTCGCGCGAGGTGGCGCTGGCCGGTGGGCCGGCCGAAACGCTGGATCGCACCGACGATCCGGTGCGCATGTACCTGCGCGAGATGGGCAGCGTCGAACTGCTCAGCCGCGAGGGCGAGATCGCCATTGCGAAGCGCATCGAGGCTGGCCGCAACACCATGATCGCCGGGCTGTGCGAAAGCCCGCTGACCTTTCAGGCCATCACCATCTGGCGCGAGGAGCTTCTGAACGAAGACATCCTGCTGCGCGATGTCATCGACCTTGAGGCCACCTTCGGCCGCAATCTGGACGGCGATGACGAAATGGGCGGGCTGGATGAGGTGGACATGTCCGGGGCCTCCCCGGCAACCCCGCGCCGCCCCGCCAGTTCGGAACCCGAGCTTGATGCTGACGGCAACCCGATTTCGCGTGCCGATGATGACGATGAAGATGACGATTCGTCGAACATGTCGCTGGCCGCGATGGAAAACGCGCTGCGCCCCCGCGTGCTGGAGATGCTGGAACGCATCGCGCTGGATTACGAGACACTGTCCGAAATGCAGGACAAGCGGATGCATGCCGCGATGACCAGCAGTGGCGCCAGGTTCAGCGTGAACGAGGAAGCGACCTATCAGAAACTGCGGTCGGAAGTGGTGCAGCTGGTGAACGAGCTTCACCTGCACAACAACCGGATCGAGGCGCTGATCGACCAGCTTTACGGCATCAACCGCAAGATCATGTCGATCAACTCGGGCATGGTGAAGCTTGCCGATGCCGCGCGCATCAACCGGCGCGAGTTCATCGACGAATATCAGGGCTACGAGCTGGACCCGACCTGGATCGACCGCATGGCGGCCAAGGCGGGCCGCGGCTGGCAGACTCTGATCGAGAAAAGCCGTGACAAGCTGGAGGATCTGCGCAGCGAGATGGCGCAGGTCGGCCAGTATGTTGGCGTGGACATCAGCGAATTCCGCCGCATCGTTCAGCAGGTGCAGAAGGGCGAGAAAGAGGCCCGTCAGGCCAAGAAGGAAATGGTGGAAGCCAACCTTCGGCTCGTGATCTCGATTGCCAAGAAATACACCAACCGCGGCCTGCAATTCCTTGACCTGATCCAGGAAGGCAACATCGGTCTGATGAAGGCGGTGGACAAGTTCGAATACCGCCGCGGCTACAAGTTCTCGACCTATGCGACCTGGTGGATCCGTCAGGCTATCACCCGGTCCATCGCCGATCAGGCGCGCACCATCCGTATTCCGGTGCACATGATCGAGACGATCAACAAGCTGGTGCGCACCGGCCGTCAGATGCTGCACGAGATCGGCCGTGAACCGACGCCGGAAGAACTGGCCGAGAAGCTGCAAATGCCGCTCGAAAAGGTCCGCAAGGTGATGAAGATCGCCAAGGAGCCGATCAGCCTCGAAACGCCGATCGGCGACGAGGAGGACAGCCAGCTTGGCGATTTCATCGAGGACAAGAACGCGATCCTGCCGCTTGATTCGGCGATTCAGGAGAACCTGAAGGAGACGACGACGCGCGTTCTGGCCAGCCTCACCCCGCGCGAGGAACGTGTGCTGCGGATGCGTTTTGGCATCGGCATGAACACCGATCACACGCTGGAGGAAGTGGGCCAGCAGTTCAGCGTGACCCGCGAACGTATCCGCCAGATCGAGGCGAAGGCACTGCGCAAGCTCAAGCACCCGTCGCGCTCGCGCAAACTGCGCAGTTTCCTTGATCAGTGAGCGATCAGACCCGAAAATAAGAAAGGCGCCCTGAGGGGCGCCTTTTGCGTTTCCGGGCAGGTGATGGTCAGGCCGGTTGCCGCGCGGGTGCCAGTGCCAGTTCAAGACCACCCGCATAAATCACCGCAGGGGCGTCGAATTCCAGCGCATACAGCGTGGGGGAGGTGGCGGTTTCGTGCCGGATATATTCACCGTCGATCAGCCGGTCGGCGCGGATGATCGCCTGATCGCAGCCTTTCAGGGCCTTGGCGCGCCAGTCGCGGATCAGGATGGGCGTCGCGGCGCCGATCACCATATCCTCTTCCGGCTGTTCGACGCCGATGGCCGAAGCCGAAACCCGCACCATGCGCGACGGTGCAACCTGGCGCAGTCCGGTCAGTTGACGCGCGCCATCGCGGGTGATGATCCGGGTTCCCGGCGTCAGATCCTCGACCGCGACGGCTCCGGCCAGCGTCAGCACTGGGGTTCCGGCGGCAATCCCGCAATCGGCCACAGCAAAATCGGTCTCGGCGGCCGCTTGCGCGACACGCCCCTCGGTCACGATGGACATGGGTGACACCTATTTTTTGTATGTTCTGCTCTTTTCAAGGCAGATTATGGCAGGAATGCGCCCGGCGCGAGGCTTTTCCGCGCCAGGGGCCGCCGATCCTGCCGGACGTGCCCCATTTGCCGCAGCCGGACGCGCGCGATTTTTCCCTCGCATCCGCTGCGGGCCTTTGTTAGAAGGACGCGGAATTTCAGGGCGCGGGCGGCCTCGCAGGGGGCCGTCCGCGTTTTGGGAAAGCGGGTGTGGCGGAATTGGCAGACGCACCGGATTTAGGTTCCGGCGCCGCAAGGCGTGGGGGTTCAAGTCCCTCCACCCGCACCAGAGACGTGAACAAGGACGGAACACTCATGCAGGTCACCGAGACCCTGAACGAAGGTCTGAAGCGCGGCTACACCATCACGGTGACCGCAGCCGAGCTGGACGCCAAAGTCCAGGAGAAACTGGTCGAGGCGCAGCCCGAGATCGAGATGAAGGGCTTCCGCAAGGGCAAGGTGCCGCTGGCCATGCTGCGCAAGCAGTTCGGCCCGCGCCTGCTGGGCGAGGCCATGCAGGACGCCATCGACGGCGCGATGCAGTCGCATTTCGAAGCCTCGGGCGACCGTCCGGCGCTTCAGCCCGAAGTGAAGATGGTGGGCGGCGAAGAGTGGAAGGAAGGTCAGGATGTCGTGGTCGAGATGACCTACGAAGCCCTGCCGCCGATCCCGGAACTGGACGCCTCGGCTGTGACGCTGGAGCGTCTGGTCGTGAAGGCCGAGGATGCCGCCGTTGACGAGGCGCTGCAAAACCTCGCCGATACCGCCAAATCCTTCGATGACCGCAAGAAAGGCTCCAAGGCCAAGGACGGCGATCAGGTGACCATCGACTTCGAGGGCTTCGTTGATGGCGAGGCATTCGAGGGCGGCAAGGGCGAAGGCTATCCGCTGGTTCTGGGTTCGGGTTCGTTCATTCCGGGCTTCGAAGACCAACTGGTCGGCACCAAGGTCGATGACGAGGTCGAAGTCAAAGTGACTTTCCCGGAAAACTATGGCGCCAAGCACCTGGCGGGCAAGGAAGCCCTGTTCAAGTGCAAGGTCCATGCGGTGAAAGCGCCGAAAGCTGCCGATCTGGATGACGAACTTGCCAAGAAATTCGGCGCCGAGTCGCTGGATGCGCTGAAAGGCCAGATCGCCGAGCGTCTGGAAGCCGAATACAAGGGCGCTGCCCGCGCCGTGCTGAAGCGCTCGCTGCTGGATCAGCTGGATGGTCTGGTGAAGTTTGACCTGCCGGGCGCGCTGGTCGATGCCGAAGCCGCGCAGATCGCGCATCAGCTGTGGCACGAAGAAAACCCGGATGTGCATGACCACAACCACGGCAATGTGGAACCCACTGACGAGCACAAGTCGCTGGCCGAACGCCGCGTGCGTCTGGGCCTGCTGCTGGCCGAAGTGGGCCGCAAGGCCGACGTGCAGGTGACCGACGCCGAGATGACGCAAGCCGTGCTGAACGCCGCGCGTCAATACCCGGGTCAGGAACGCGCCTTCTTCGAATTCGTGCAGAAGAACGCCCAGATGCAACAGCAGCTGCGCGCGCCGATCTTCGAGGACAAGGTTGTCGATTTCATCGTCGCCGGTGCCAAGGTCAGCGACAAGGAAGTGTCGAAAGAAGATCTCCAGAAAGCCGTTGAGGCGCTGGACGAGATCTGATCCTGGCGTCAGACCGGATCACGGGGGCCGCATCGCAGGATGCGGCCCTTTCGCGTTTCAGGCGGCGGTGGGGGCGGCGGCGCTGCGCTGGTCCTGCGCCTCGCTCCACAGCACGATCAGCCCGGCGCCGCAGATCACCGCGACGCCCAGCCAGCCGATCGCATCCGGCCAGTCACCCCAGACCAGCCAGCCATAGATCACGCCCCAGATCAGCGCGGTATATTCAAACGGCGCCAGCACCGACGAGGGGGCGATGCGATAGGCCTGGGTCAGCAGCGTCAGCCCGGCGGCGGCAATGACGCCACACAGCGCCATCAGCCCCAGATCGCGCAGCGGTGGCATGACCCAGCCCCGAGTCAGGAAATCGAGGCTGGCATGGCCGGATTGTGCCATTTCGCCCGATCCGAACACCGCCGAAAGCGCGAGCGCGCAGAACAGGAAGACCACATTGCCATGAAAGGCCATGGCGGGGGCGGTGAAGCGCGTGCCCTGAATGCGGGTCAGGATCATCGTCATCGCATAGGCGAGCCCCGCCACCACCGGCAAGAGTGCGGCCCAGTCGAACAACGCGCTGCCCGGCCGCAGCATCAGCACCACGCCGCCGAAACCAAGCGCCACTGCGCTCCACCTCAGCGGGCCGACACGCGCCCCCAGCATCACCACCGACAGCGCCGTGATCATTAGCGGGGCCGAGAAGAACAGCGTGACGGTCGAGGCGATGGGCAGTGCCGCCAGCGCGAGGTAATAGGCGGTGTAAGCGGCAAAGTTCAGCCAGCCGCGTGCCGCCATCCGCCACCATCCCGGCGGCACCAGCGTCGCCACACCGCCGTCGTGCAGCACCAGCAGGAACAAGAGCGGCATGGCGGTCATGCTGCGGATCACCATGGCCTGATGCAAGGGATAGCTGCCCGACAGCAGCTTCAGGATCAGATCCTGCACCGAAAAGACCGCGATACCGCTGCACAGGCAGAGGATACCCAGAAGGGTGGGGCGGGGAATGCGGAACATGGGGCACAGCCTCGGGCGCGTTGGAATGCCCGCAAGCCTAGGGCTATGTCCGATGATTGCTGCCCCGGTGGCGACAGGGAAAGGGTCGTAAAGTGGCGGGCCCGCAGCGACCGTGGGCGACGGTGTTTTCCCGAGAGCCAGAGGTCTCAGGTGGGTGCCAGGTAACAGGACCAGGATCCTGCCAGAGCCAGCCCCCGTTCGCTTGCTTATCGGCCACTGGAAAAGTGTCCCACACGCGAAGAGCAGCACCCGCCGTTTCCACAGATAGGATGCGGCGGGCGCGACGGCAAGGGCTCAGCCCCCGGTGCGGCGCACCATATGCGTGACAGACCAGCCGCAGGCCCCCATTTCGTTCTGCCCCTCGAATTGCCAGTCCATTCGGAAGCTCCGCGGCGTCAGCAGCACCATGCGCTGCGTGCTGGTCATGCCCTTGATGCTGTCTCGCCCTGACAGTTCGACCGGCGACACGCGGTTGAACGTCGGGGTGTTCGGCGCTTCGGCCTGCGGATTGGCGGCGATCCAGGCGCGGCGCCAGGTATCAGCGCTGAAATCGCCGTTCCAGCGCATGGGAACCGGGTTCTCCTTGTTCAGGTTGCCCTCGATCATGCTGCGCATCATGGCCGTGCCCGCACCGCAATGCAGGCTGTTCAGGGTGGATCGCGTGACCCAGGTGCCATCCTCGGGCACCAGCGGCCCGTCACAGGTGCCATCACCGCCCGAAACAATGTCGATTTCCTCGGGCGTCAGCGGCGACCATGTGCCAGCGTCGCCGTCCTGGAACACAAAAACCATGCCGTCGGCGCCCTGCGGCGGCGTCGCGCCCATGACGATGCCGATCTCCTCGGCGCTGAGCGGCGATTCGGAGCAGGCGCAGCCCTGTTGCAGGGTGCAGTCGGCCACCGTGATTGCAAGGGCGGGCAGCGGCAGCGACGAAAGGGCAAGCGGCAAAAGACGGGTGATCGGGATACGGGACATGAAATCTCTCTCTCAATGAACTGCGGGCAGGCTGGCCAAGGGGCGCCACGCTGTCAACCCTTGGGGTGCAGGGGGGGCTTGCGAAATGTTCCCTTTTCGTTCAAGATTTTCCCATGGATGACACTGTCGCACTTCCGCCTCCGACGCCCGGCCAGCGCCTTGCGCGCGGGGTTTGCCGCCATTTGCTGAGCCACGGCTTCGCCACGGTCGAGGAGCTGGTGCCCGCGCCAGGTCTGCGGGTCGATGTGATGGGGCTGGGGCCGAAGGGCGAGGTCTGGGTGGTCGAGTGCAAATCTTCGCGCGCGGATTTCGCGGCAGATCGCAAATGGCACAATTATCTGGAGTGGTGTGACCGTTTCTTCTGGGCGGTGGATGCCGATTTCCCGACCGGCCTGCTGCCGCCCGACAGCGGGCTGATCGTCGCCGATGACTACGATGCCGAAATCCTGCGGATGGGGCCGCAGGCGCCGCTGGCGGCAGCCCGCCGCAAGGTCATGGTACAGAAGTTCGCCCGCCATGCTGCGCTGCGCCTTCAGGCGCTGCGCGATCCGGCTGCGGTGGGCAAGGTCAGCGCTTTTTCCCCTTAGGGGCAGGGGCGCCCATGGCGCGGGCGGCCTCGGCGGCGGCGCGCAGTTCTTCGGCAATCTCTTCGGCCTCGTCCGGGTCGAAGTCCAGCGGCAGGTCGATGCCGCCTTCCGCCTCGACATAGATTCGCACCATGCCCTGATCGGTCGGGCCGATTTGCAGGTTGGCGGCGATTTCGCTCTGGTCGTTGATACTCATGGCATTCTCCGTTTTCCGATTTCGTGGCCCGGAGCGTTTCAGGGATACCCTCAATCGCCAAAACCCTGACACATCTTCGATGCTTACGGGCTTTTTACGATGTTTCATGGCTCGGGTAATTCCCGAAACGCTTTAGCGCCGAAAAACCATCATGGCAAGCGCGCGAGGGGGGTTGCATTCCCCTGCGCAGGGGGCTACATCGCCCGCAAGTGCCGACTTAGCTCAGTTGGTTAGAGCACCAGATTGTGGATCTGGGGGTCCCCCGTTCGAGCCGGGGAGTCGGTACCATCAGCACTTTCATCGCCCGCCGGATCGAGCCGGCCTTGTCGCCGCAACATAGGGCGCGAGGATGCTGTGATTGGCGTCTGCACCCAGATATCACCCTTCTCGTCCGGGTTCGTTCGGATCGCTGGAGAACAGGTCAATCTTGTTGCCCTGAGGGTCGCGCAGATACGCCACATAGAAATGCGGTCCGTAGGCGGCGCGGAAACCCGGCTGGCCCTCGTCCGATCGGCCTGCGATCAGTGCTGCGGCGTGCAGGTCGCGCACCTGCTTCTGGCCGCGGACCATGAAAGCCACCATGGTGCCATTGCCAGCCGAGGCAGGGCGCCCGTCGAAAGTGGGCTTGACGTAGAAATCGGGCGCGGGGCCGGATGCCCCCGGCGCGGCGGGAAGCGTGTAGCTCAGCCCCTCCGGTCCCTCCTCCAGAGCGTAACCCAGGGCGGGCAGGAGGGCTGAATAGAAGCGTTTCGCGCCGTGATATCGTCCGCGCCGACCGTGACATAAGCGATCATGGTTGAGGGGTCCTTTCCGTCGCTACGCTATCCGGACAAAGGATAGCGTATTGCTCGCGGAAAGCATGACTGCCTGCACAGGGTGACGGGCCTTCGCCTCAGGGTCAGCGGTAGTTATTTTGCCGCCTTGGCCAGTGCCGGGCGAATGACCCGCTCAAGCTCCTGCGCCGTGATCGGACCGGCGTAACGCAGCACCACCTTGCCCGCGCCGTCGATCACAAAGGTTTCCGGCACGCCATAAACCCCCCATTCCAGCGCCATGCGGCCGCTGTCGGTGCCGATGGCGGTGTAGGGATTGCCCAGCTCGGCCAGAAACGCCTCGGCCTGATCGGACTTGTCCTTGTAGTTCACGCCAAGGATGGTCACGCCTTCGGCCTGCAACTGTTTCAGCATCGGATGTTCGGCCCGGCAGGGCGCGCACCAGCTTGCCCAGAAATTCAGGAGCTTCACCCCCGGCGCGGTCAGCGCCTCGTGCAGCAGTGCGGGATGATCGCCCAGCGTGCCCACCTGCACGACAGGCGCCGCCCGCCCGACGAGCGTCGAGGGCAGGGCGTCAGGGTCCTCGCGCTGCATCCCCAGCCAGAACATCGCTGCCAGTGCCGCGAAAACCAGCGGCGGCAGGATCATCAGGATACGCGACATGTCATTTCCTCCCGGCGCGCGCCTCGACAGCATCAAGCGCGCGTTTCATCCGCCGCGACCGCCAGATGGACAGCGCGACAATGGCGGCGATCAGAGCAATCGCCACCGCATAAGAGCCAAGAACCGGCACCGCATATTTGCCAAGATCGGGCATCATGCCAGCCTCTCCCGTGCCGTCAGCACCGCCAGACGGCGGGCGCGGATTTCCGTGACGGTGCGCAGCAGCACCAATGCGACGAAGGTCAGGATGAAGCCCGCGATGCAGACGATCAGCGGCCAGTAATAGGCCGGGTCCAGCGGGTCTTTCTCGCCCACCTTCATGATGGTCGAATCCTGATGCAGCCCCTGATTCCAGAATTTCACCGCATAACGGCTGAGTGCGGCGAAGACCGACCCCACGATGCACAGCACGCTGGTCAGGTCGGCTGCGGTATCGGGGTTTTCCACCGCCTGCCACAGCGCAACATAGCCAAGGTAGAACAGGAACAGGATGAGGAATGAGGTCAGGCGCGGGTCCCATTCCCACCACGTCCCCCACATCGGTTGCCCCCACAGCGCGCCGGTCACCAGCGCTATCAGGGTGAAGGTCATGCCCAGCGGTGCTGCGGCACGGGCGGCCAATGCGCTGACATGGTGGCGCCGCACGATCCATACCAGCGAGGTGACCAGCATCATGCCCCAGACGTTGATTGCCATCATGGCGGCGGGAACATGGATGAAGATGATCTTCACCGTTGCACCCTGCTTGTAATCATCGGGCGTGAAGAAGAACCCCCAGACCAGCCCCCCGACCATGCAGATCGCGGCCAGCACGCTGACCACGGGCAGCACCCGTGTGGCGGTCTGCATGAACTTCTTCGGATTGGCATATTCCCAGAGCGACATGGGGCCTCGCTAAATCCTGTTTCGTTGTGCGGCAAGCGGCATCGGGCAGGATCACCGCAGATTGATGCGCAGGGCAAGCGCCGAGGCGAAGGGCAGCACTGCCGCCGCGCCCAGTGTAATGCCCGCCAGCAGCAGAAGTGGCACTTCCACCGCCATCCCTGCCGCGCCGCGCTTGACCACTTCGGCGCCGAAGATCAGCGTCGGTACATAAAGCGGCAGGACCAGCAGGCTCAGCAGCAGGCCGCCGCGTTTCAGCCCCACGGTCAGCGCCGCGCCGAAGGTGCCGATGACCGACAGGGCAGGGGTTCCGAGTGCCAATGAGGCGACGAGCCAGAAATATCCCTCACCGGGCAGATGCAGCAGCACCCCCAGCACCGGCGCGGCCAGCGTCAGCGGCAGCCCGGTCACCAGCCAGTGCGCGGCGGATTTCATCGCCACCGCGCCTTCCAGCGGGATCGGCGCGGTGGCCAGAAGATCGAGCGAGCCATCCTCGAAATCCAGCGCGAAGATGCGGTCGAGGCTCAGCAGGCAGGCCAGCAGCGCGCCGACCCACAGGATGCCCGGCGCGATCTTGGCCAGCGTCCCGCCTTCCGGGCCGACGCCCAGCGGCACCAGAACCGCGACCAGCAGGAAGAAGGCAAGGCCAAGTCCAAAGCCGCCCCCGGCGCGCACCGCCAGCCTCAGATCCCGCAGCAGAAGGGCGATCATGCGAAAGCCTCGTCAAAGTCGGAGGCGGTGCCCGCCGCCTGCCCGCGCGCCTTGAAGGGGGTCAGGTCCAGCACCCCGGCCTCGGTCAGGCCAAGGTCGATATGGGTCGCCATCAGCGCGGCACCGCCTTCGGCCAGATGGCCGCGCACCACATCGGCGAACAGCGCGACCGAGGCGGCGTCCAGGCTGACGGTTGGTTCATCGAGCATCCAGACCGGACGACCCGAGACCAGCAGCCGCGCCAGCCCCAGCCGCCGCTTCTGCCCGGCGGAAAGGTTGGCCGCGCTGCGGTCGCGCAGTTCGCGCAGGTTCATGCGGTCCAGCGCGGTTTCAACCCGGTCGGTGCCGTAGATCGCGGCCCAGAAGGCAAGGTTTTCGGCCACGCTCAGCGTCGCTTTCAACCCGTCGGCATGGGCGGCATAGGCGATGGCCTCGGGCGGCAGGCCGATGTCGCCCGCAACGGGCGGCTGCAAACCGGCCAGCGTGCGCAACAGGGTGGTCTTGCCCACGCCATTCGGCCCGCGCAGCACCAGCGCATGCCCCGGGCGCAGGGTGAAGCCCACGCCCTCCAGCACCACCAGCCCGCCGCGCGCCACGGCAAGGTCAGATACCCGATAGTCTTTTGCCGTCATGCGCCTTTCCCGGTTTCCTGCCCTGCCTAGCCGATTGCGCCGCCCGCGCAAAGCGAAAGCGGCGGCATGCGACAAAGGTGCCTCAGCCCTCGTTCCGGGCAACCAGAAGCACGGCGATCAGCCCGACCCCCATCACCAGCAGCGCGGCGGGTGCGGCCTCGCCCAGCCGTTCGAGGCTGGCCAGCTCAAACACCCGCGTCGCGAGGGTGTTATAGTTGAAGGGGCGCAGCAGCAGCGTGGCGGGCAGTTCCTTCACGCAATCGACAAAGACCACCAGCAATGCGGTGGCAACCGAACTGCGCATCAGCGGCAGATAAACGTCGCGCAGCACCCGCGCAGGGCTGCGCCCCAGCGCCCGTGCCGCCAGCGGTAGATTGGGCGAGACGCGGCCAAAGGCGGCATCCACCGCGCCCTGCGCGATGCCGAAGAAGCGCAGCGCATAGGCCAGCACCAGCGCGGCGGCGGTGCCGGTCAGCAGCAGGCCCGGATCCCAGCCTGTGGTCGCGGCGAGGGTATCGGCCATCCAGTGATCAAGGGCGGCCAGCGGGATCAGCAGACCCAGCGCCAGTACCGCACCGGGCGCGGCATATCCTAGCGCCGTGATCGGCAAAATCCAGCGTGGCAATCCGCGCCCGCGCAACCGCAAACCATAGACCATGATCAACGCCGCACCGACTGTCAGCAGGGCGGCCAGCCCGCCGGTGATCAGTGTATTGACCAGCGCGCGGCCCAGACCGGGCGAGACCCAGGCTTCGGGCTTGCGGATGGCGTGGCCGGTCATCACTGCCACCGGCAGCACAAAGCCCATGGCGAAGGGCAGCGCACAGGCCACCGTCGCCAGCCAGCGTTGCGGGCCCCGGATCGGTTGCGGCTCTACCGGGCGGGCCTGCCGGGCCGAGCCATGGAAGCGGGCATTACGGCGGCTCCAGCGTTCCAGCCCCAGCAGGAGCACGATCACCGTCAGCGAAACGCCCGCGATCTGTGCCGCGCCCCCCGCATTGCCGGTGGTCAGCCAGGTGGAGAACAGCCCTGTCGTGAGGGTCTGAACCCCGAAATGCGTGGCCGTTCCGTAATCGGCTACCGTCTCCATCAGCGCGAGTGCCACGCCTGCGGCAATGGCGGGCCGGGCCAGCGGCAGACCCACGCGGAAAAACACGCTCCAGGGGCCGGACCCCAGCGCGCGCGCCACCTCGTAACAGCCGCCCGATTGTTCGCGGAAGGCCGCGCGCGCCAGCAGGAAGACATAAGGATAAAGCGCCGCCGACAGCACGACGATGGCCGCACCCTCCGACCGCACTGTCGGGAACCAGTAGTCCCGCGCACTGTGCCAGCCCATCAGCGACCGCAGGCCGACCTGAAACGCACCGGAATAATCGAAGAAATCGACCAGCGCATAGGCGCCGACATAGGCCGGAATCGCCAGCGGCAGCAGCAGCGCTCTGTCGAAGAACCTTGCGCCCGGAAAGCGGTACATCGTCACCAGCCATGCAGCGCCGGTACCAACGGCGGCCGTCAGCAGCCCGACCCCCAGCATCATGCGACCCGTCGTCGCCAGATAGCGCGGCATCACGGTCGCCATCAGATGCGGCCAGATGTTTTCCGTCGGGTTGAAGGCAATCCAGACCACGGACAGGACGGGCGCCAGCACCACAAGCCCGATCACCACGGCGGCCAGCGTCCAGACATCGGGCAGGCGCGGCAGGCTGAAAGGCTGTGACTGAGTCTTTTGCTCGGGCATCATCAGGCCCGATTACAGGAAAGCGGTTTATCTGTCCAGAAAACCCCGTATATTCAGCATCAACGAGCAGCAACTGCCAGAACAGAGCCAAATGCGTATTGCCTATCACCTCGGGGTGCATTGCACCGATGACGACCGTCTGGTGCGGACCCTGCACCGCAACGCCGGGCAGCTGGCTGCGGTCGGCATCGAAGTTCCGGAACCGGGGCGCTATCGCAACCTGATCCGCGACGCGGCGATCCAGCTGAAAGGGCAGCCCGCCAGCATGGAAATGCAGGCCAATCTGCTGGATCAGATCATGGATGCCGATGCGGCCGACCGGCTTGTCCTGTCATGGGAGAACTTTCTGTCCTTCCCCGCCTGGGCGGTGAAGGGGCGGTTCTATCATACCGGCGGCGACCGGATGCGCACGATCTGCCAGATCTTCCCCGAGATCGGGGCAGAGTTCCATCTGGGCCTGCGCAACCCCGCCACCTATCTGCCGGAACTGCACCGTCGTCAGCGGGGCCGCGATTATGCCGAGTTCATCGAGGGCACCGACCCGCTGAGCCTGCGCTGGTCCGACCTGATCCTGCAACTGATTGACCGTAACCCCGGCGTTCCGATCACCGTCTGGGCGGACGAGGATACACCGCTGATCTGGCCCGAGGTGCTGCAGGCGGTGTCGGGCCATCCCTCCGGCATGTATCTGGAGGGCGCGGATGATCTGCTGGGCACGGTGATGACCGTGGACGGCATGAGCCGGATGGCCGCCTATATGGAAAAGCACCCGCCGCAGGGCGTGGCGCAACGGCGTCGGGTGGTTTCGGCCTTCCTCGACAAATTCGCGCGGCCCGATGTGGTCGAAATGTCCTTTGCCCTGCCGGACTGGACCGATGACATGGTCGCGGTGATGACCGAAACCTATGACCGCGACATGGCCTATATCGCAAGCCTGCCCGGCGTGACCATGATCACGCCCTGAGCCGGGTATGGCTGGCGATCCCCGGACCCGGCTGTTCTACGAAACACAGGCTGCGCGCTATGCGGCCGAAGGCAGCGCCCGCCCGCATCCCGCCCTTGCCGGATTTCTGGCCAGGCTGGCGCCCGGTGCGCATATTCTGGAACTGGGCTGCGGCGCGGGCACGGACGCGGCGGCCATACTTGCCGCAGGGATCAGGCTGGACCCGACCGATGGCAGCGCCGCGCTGGTGCGGATCGCCTCTGAACGGCTGGGGCGCCCCGCGCGGCTTTTGCAGTTCGACGCGCTGGAGGCAAATGCGGCTTATAATGCTGTCTGGGCCAATGCGAGCCTTCTGCATGTGCCGCGCCCGGAATTGCCCGACATTCTTGCCCGTATCCGTCGCGCCTTGCGGCCCGGTGGCCTGATGTTTGCCAGCTTCAAGACCGGCGACGCGGAAGGGGCGGATGCGCTGGGGCGATACTTCAACCAGCCCGATCCGGCCTGGCTTCTGGCCGCCTGCGGGCCGGGCTGGGAACTGGTGGCCCTGACCTTGCGCCGTGGCGGCGGTTTCGGCGGCGTGCCAACGCAATGGCTTGCGTTGACGCTGCGGCGCCGCCAGTCGGTTACTGGCCCTCGGCCAGAACGGCGGTAAGCGGCGCCAGAGCCACCGATCCTGCACGGCCCTCGACCGACCATTCCAGCAGCGCCGCGATCGTGTCGGGCGCGACGGTGCCATAAACGACCACCTTGCCGTCCTGCGCTGCCTTGAAGGCCGCGCGATCCAGATAGCGGCGCATGACCGGCACGCTTTCGCCCTCGCCGTCGATCTGGCGGAACATCACCGCCGCAGGCACCGACTCGCGCCGGGCGACCTGATCGGCGGCATTCAGCCCCCGGTCGAAGGTGACCAGGCCACGCCCCTGATCCTTGATCACCGGCACCACGTCGCTCGCCAGCTTGCGGTCGTTCTGGAACCCGCCCTGCGGCAGATCCACCACGGCCACCGCCTGCGGCAGCGTATCGGCATTTGCGGCGAAAGTGACCTGCACATCGGCGGCGGTGGCCCCTTTCGGCAGGCCGGTCGCCAGCATGGCCACTTCCTTCCCGGCGGTGCGATAGGCACCTGCAATCTCTTCGGCATCCGGTGCGGCCGGGTCCAGCGCGATGGTCACCGGCAGCGGCAGCGCGGCAATGGCGGCACGGTCGACGCCCGGCAGGCCGTTATCAGCCAGAACGATGGCGTAAAGCGGCTTGGCGGCGGGATTGTCGAAGGGCATCGCATAGCGGATCAGCGGGCGCGGATCATCGGCCAGATCCGGCCCGGTCGCGGCGGGGTCGACCGGGGGGGCCACGTCAATCGCGGGCAGGCGGCCGGTGGTTACACCATCGACCGTGCCGGTCAATCCGGGTTGCGGCCGGTCCAGCAGGGGTTCTGCCGGGGCCTCGGTCTCTGCCTCCGCAGGGGCTTCGGGGGCAAGCGGCGAATGGGCCGGAATCTCATCGGGCAGCGCGCCCCCGTCGACCGGGGCCAGCATCGCTTCTTCCTCGGGCGTCAGAGGCGGAACCGGCGGCGGCTCGGCGGCAGCGGGGGCCGCATCGCTGTCCGCCCCGGC
>NZ_LJSC01000014.1:0-2907 GCF_001303875.1 Gemmobacter sp. LW-1
AGCTCCGCCGCCGCCGCCGCCAGATCAGCCGACAGCGCGCGGGCCCGGTGGGCAGGCGCGCGGATATAGCGGTCGTCGATCAGGATGGGCTGGGTCTCGGGGTCCCAGGGATGATCCATGATGTCATGCGGCACGATGATCGCCACCGGGCCGGGCCGCGGCGAAGTCGCCACCCGCCAGGCGGTGCGCACGATCTCGGCAAAGGATTGCGGCGTCGGCACCAGAAATGCCTCTTTCGAGATGGATTTCAGGTAGGACAACTGGTCAAAGCCCTGGCTGGCCACGCCCTTGGCCTTCAGCGGCAACCAGTCGCGCGGCAGTTCACCCACAATCGCGATCAGCGGGATCGAGGCATTCATCGCCTCGACGAAGCCGTCGGTCAGCTTGGTTGCGCCGGGGCCGACCGTCACGTCACAGACCCCCGGCTTGCCGGTCAGCCGGGCATAGGCGTCGGCGGCATAGACGCCATTGCGTTCGTCGCGCACCAGCACATGATTGATGCGGTCGCGGCGGTTGCCGATGCCCTCGTAAAGACCGCAGGTCTGACCGCCCGGCATGCCAAAGACCACCTCGACCCCGTAGCCGATCAGCATTTCGGTCAGCATGTCGCCCATATGCAGGGCTGTGCCCGTCTGGTTCTGATCCTTCATGTCATTCCCCTCAGGTCAGTGCGCCATAGCGGCTGTCGCGGAAATCCAGCGCCTTGCGCAGGCCCTGTTCGCGCACCAGCGTGACAAATTCGGTCTTTTCCGGCGCCTGCGCCGCGTTCAGCGTCGCCGCGAGGTCGAGATTGGTGTTCACCGCGTTGCGCAGGCCCATCGCCTCGTAAGCCCGCGTCAGCGCGATCTTGGTCAGCCGCAGCGTGATCAGCGGCGTCAGCGCGATCTTCTGCGCCAGTTGTGCGACCGCCTGGTCCAGTGCCTCGGGCTCTACCACGCGGTTGATCATGCCCAGCCGCTCTGCTTCGGCGGCGCTGATCGTATCGCCGGTCAGCAACAGCTCCATCGTCTTCTTCTGCCCCAGAATGAAAGGCATGAGCAGCGTCACCGGGCCTGAGCCGAAGCGGATTTCAGGCTCGCCGAACTGCGCGCGATCAGTGGCCACGATCATGTCGCAGGCCATGGCAAGTTCGCAGGCCCCGGCAAGGCACCAGCCGTCGACTGCTGCAATCGTCGGTTTCTGCGAGGCCCAGACCGCCATCGACAGACCGACGTTGTTCGACAGCGCCCCGTGCCAGTCTTCGGGGCGGGCAAGGCCGACCTCCACCTCTTCCGAAATGTCGTAACCGACCGAGAAATGGTTGCCGCTGCCCCGCAGCACGATCACCTTCACACGGTCATCGGCCTGCAGGTCACGGACATGCGCGGTCAGCGCCTGCACCACGCCCGAAGACAGCGCGTTGATCTTCTTCGGCCTGTTGATCGTGAGCCAGGCAACGCCGTCACGGATCTCGCAACCGACGATCTCCGTCGGCAGGTCAGTGCTTTCCATGTCTTCCTCCAGTTCAATTTCTCTGCGGTCCGGTCATCCGCCGGTCCCACCTGCGTTCAGGCCGGGGTGGCGGCCCCGATCTGCTCGATCTGCAAATCCCCGTTTGCCAGCATCCGCCGCATGGCCACCTTGTCAGCCTTGCCGACCGTGGTGCGCGGCAGGCTGTCGAGCCGCGCCCAATGCGCGGGCACCCACCATTTCGCGACCCGCGCCGACAGGTGCGCAGGCATCAGGTCGGGCGAGAAGCCCGGCCCCGCCACCACCAGCGCAAGGGGGCGTTCCTGCCAGCGCGGATCGGGCATGGCAATGACCGCCACGTCCAGAACCGACGGATGACTGCGGATCGCCTCTTCCAGCGGCAGCGAGGGAATCCATTCGCCACCGGATTTGATCGCGTCCTTCACCCGGTCGGTCAGTCGCACCCGGCCTTCGGCATCCAGCGTGCCGATGTCGCCGGTCCGCAGCCAGCCATCCTGAAATCCGTCCTCCGCCGCGCGCCGAAAATAGCGGGCGGTCACCCAGGGGCCACGGATCTGCAATTCGCCCGGCGTCCTGCCGTCTGCGGGCAGGGGCACGCCCTCCAGCGTAGCGGTGCGCATCTCCAGCCCGCAGACCACCCGACCCGCCGCAGCAACCTGACCCGAAGGCGCACCGATGGCCGACATGGACGAGGTTTCCGTCATGCCCCAGGCGGTCTGGGTTTCCACCCCCAGCGCACCCCAGGCCGCGACCAGCGTATCGGGCACCGGCGCCCCGCCGGTAACGATCCGGCGCAGCTGCGGCGGCGCAGGCAGCCCTGCCGCCTTTCGCGCCGCCAGCACATCCGACCAGATGGTCGGCACCCCGGCGGCCAGCGTCACGCCCTCTTCATCCAGCAAGGGGTTCAGTACCGCTGGCTGAAACCGGGTACCTGGCAATACAAGTTTCGCCCCCGCCATCATCGCGGCATAGGGCAGACCCCAGCCATTGACGTGATAGAACGGAACGGCGGGCAGGATCACCGTCGCCTCACCAATCCTCAGGGAATTGGCGGTGCAGAGCGAGATGGCCTGCAACCACAATGACCTGTGACTATAGGCGATGCCCTTGGGCTGGCCGGTGGTGCCCCCGGTATAACACAGGATCGCGGCGGCATTTTCGTCAGGGTCGGGCCAGTCGCTGCGTGGCTGCCCTTCGGCCAGCAGCGCCTCGTATCCGATGGTTTCAACCGGCAGACCGGCGAAAGACACCGGCGCATCCTGCCCGGTCACGATCACCAGTCGCACCGCTCCACGCGCCAGTCCTGGCGCCAGTTCGGCAAAACGCGCGGCCAGCGCCCCGTCGACCAGAATGACCCCTGCGCCGGATTCGGCGACCATCGCGGAAAGCTGGTCGTCATGCAGCCGGATGTTGAGTGTATGCAGCACGGCACCCATC
>NZ_LJSC01000015.1:0-31086 GCF_001303875.1 Gemmobacter sp. LW-1
CCGATTCCCCCTTATTCTGCGATGCAGCATAACGGAAACCGGCCGGGGCAAACAGCGTCACTCGATCCCGGTACACTTACCGCGCCTTTCGCGCTGAAAGGTCTTGGCTTCGCCCACAAGACCGAGGCGGGGGCCGTGCGCCTTGGTCTTGCCACGCTGGAGGGCCAGGCCGAAATGCCCGGCGCCACCGGCTATCTGGCCGAGGAAATGGTGACCGGGGTGCTGGCTGAAATGCTGCTGGGTCTGCGGCGCGATCCGGTCTACGGGCTCACGCTCACGCTGGGCATGGGTGGTGTCACTGCCGAGGTTCTGGCCGATACCGCCACGCTGGTCTGGCCCGTCACTGGCGCACAGATCGACAGCGCACTGCGGGGCCTGCGGCTCTGGCCGCTGCTCGATGGCTATCGCGGCCGCCCGCGCCCCGACATCGGGGCCTTCGCTGACATCGCGCTGCGCCTTGGCGCACTGATGGCAGGCGACGATACGCTTGAGGAAATCGAAATCAACCCGGTGCTGCTGCGCGAAAGCGGGGCGGTGGCGGTGGACGCATTGATACGGAGGGCCGAATGACCGAAATGACCATGCTGACCGAGGGGCCGATCCGCACCCGGCGCGAGGGTGCGATCCTCGAAGTGACGCTTGACCGGCCGAAGGCCAATGCCATCGACCTTGCCACCAGCCGCATCATGGGCCTCGCCTTCCGCGCCTTCCGCGATGACGACAGCCTGCGCGTGGCGATTTTGCGTGCCGAGGGCGAGAAATTCTTCTGCCCCGGCTGGGATCTGAAGGCCGCCGCCGATGGCGATGCGGTGGATGGCGATTATGGCGTCGGCGGCTTCGGCGGGCTTCAGGAACTGCCGAACCTCAACAAGCCGGTGATTGCGGCGGTGAATGGCATCTGCTGCGGCGGCGGGCTGGAACTCGCGCTCTCCTGCGATCTGATCCTCGCCTCCGCCAACGCAACCTTCGCGCTGCCGGAAATCCGGTCGGGCACCGTGGCCGATGCCGCCTCGATCAAGCTGCCGAAACGTATTCCTTATCACGTCGCCATGGACCTCTTGCTGACCGGCCGCTGGTTCGACGCCGACGAGGCGCTGCGCTGGGGCCTGCTGCGCGAAATCACCACCTCGGAAGACCTGCTGCCGAAAGCCTGGGATCTGGCGCGGTTGCTCGAATCCGGCCCGCCGCTGGTCTATGCCGCCATCAAGGAGGTGGTCCGCGAGGCCGAGGCGCTGCGCTTTCAGGATGCGCTGAACCGCATCACCAAACGGCAATTCGTCACGGTGGACCGGCTTTATTCCTCCGAGGATCAACTGGAAGGCGCGCGCGCCTTTGCTGAAAAACGCGATCCGGTCTGGAAGGGGCGCTGACCGCCCCCTTTGCTTCTTGCAAAAATACTCAAAATTCCCCGGCGGCCGCCAGGCGCGCATCGCCGGGGGAACGTCTTACAGCATCCCCGGCACCACCTGATCCGGCGGGCGGTGACCATCGGCGAAGGTTTTGATATTGATCAGAACCTTCTCGCCCATCTCGATCCGCCCCTCGACGGTGGCAGACCCCATATGCGGCAGCAGCACCACATTGTTCATCTCGCGCAGGCGCGGGTTCACCTCGTGGCCATGCTCGAACACGTCAAGCCCGGCACCGGCGATCTCGCCCGCCCGCAACCCGCGCGTCAGGGCATTTTCGTCGATCACCTCGCCGCGCGAGGTATTCACCACCACCGCCGTGGGTTTCAGCAGTTTCAGCCGCCGCGCGTTCAGCAGATGGAAGGTCGAGGGCGTATGCGGGCAGTTGACCGAGATGATGTCCATGCGGGCGATCATCTGGTCGAGGCTTTCCCAATAGGTTGCCTCCAGTTCCTGCTCGACCGAAGGGTGGACCTTGCGGCGGTTGTGATAGTGGATCTGCATGCCGAACACCCGGGCCCGCCGCGCCACGGCCTGTCCGATTCGCCCCATCCCGAGGATGCCAAGGCGACGCCCGCCGATCCGGCCCCCCAGATGCGCCATCGGTGACCAGCCGCTCCAGCGTCCGGCCTGCATTTCGGCCATGCCTTCGGGAATGCGGCGCACCACGCCCAGAATCAGCCCCATCACCATGTCGGCGGTATCTTCAGCCCCGACGCCGGGAGTGTTCGACACCAGAATCCCGCGCGAGCGGGCCGTGGCCACGTCAATGTGATCGACCCCGGCGCCGTAGTTCGCGATCAGTTTCAGCCGCTCGCCCGCCTGTCCCAGCAGGCCCGCGTCGATCTGGTCGGTCACGCAGGGCACCAGCACATCGCAGCGTTTCATCGCATCGGCCAGTTCATCGCGCGACATCCGAATGTCCGGGTCGCGCAATTCGACGTCGAACAGTTCCTTCATCCGGGTTTCGACGACCTCGGGCAGTCGTCGCGTCACGATGACGCTCAGGCGTTTGGCGGGCATGGATCCTCCCTCGACTTTCGAGACCGGCACTTCCAAATCGGTCTTCTTGCTGGCAAAGTGCCGACTTACGGGGCGGGCTACAAGCCCCGAGTAACAATGTTGCGTCGATATGCGCGAAACATGGGCAGATTATTCTGCCGGGGGCGGCCCGTCCGGTCCCGGTGGCACGAATGGCGGGCGGAACTGGACGATATGGATATGCGATCAGGTGGCGGCATGCGGCTGGCAGCGGCAGTATTGGTAACGGGATGGATGGTGCTGGGGCAGGCGGCCTGGGCGCAAAGTTCGACCGAGGGTGGACTTGAGCCGGTTGAAGGCAGCGACACTGTTGCGGAACCGGCGCCGCCCGAGCCACAGCCCGATGCGGTGCCTGCCGATGCCACGGTGCCGCAGGTCGCACTGCCGGGCCGGGGGCAGGTCACCAACCTGCCGTTGCCGCGCTATGTCACGCTCAAGACCGGCGAGGGCAATGCCCGGCGCGGGCCGGGGCTCAGCCATCGGATCGACTGGGTTTTCAAGCGGGCGGGCATGCCGCTGAAAGTCACCGCAGAATACGAGAACTGGCGTCGCGTCGAGGATCAGGAAGGCTTTGGTGGCTGGGTGCATTACTCCCTGCTGTCCGGGGTGCGGTCCGTGGTGATCGTGGCGGAGCTGGCCGATTTCCGCGCGGCCCCCGATCCGCAGGCCGAAGTGGTGGCGCGGGCCGAACGGGGCGTCGTGGCGCGGGTCCAGCAATGCGCGCCCGACTGGTGCAGGATCAGTGCCGAAGGCGAAAAGGGCTGGGTGATCAAGGCCGCGCTCTGGGGGGTGGACCCCGGCGAAATCATCGACTGACCGGACGCGCGGACCGCCTAAGGCTCAGGCGGCCATGCGCGCGGCGATCCGCTCTCCCGTGCGGCGGTAATGCGCGGCCAGCAGGGCCGGGGCCTCTTCCGCCTTCCGGGCCAGCGCCGCCTCGGCCAGTGCCGCATGTTCGCCCTGTACGTCGCGGGGCGCGGTATCGCCTGCCAGAACAGGCGCCCGGTATCGTTCTGTCGCGGCCGAAAGCTTGCGCGCGAAATCCAGTAACCAGCCCGATCCGCAGGCCGCAATCAGCGACAGGTGAAACTCGGCATGGCGGGCCTCCAGCGTTTCGGGTTCGCCCCGTGCCGCCGCCAGACCCAGCGCATGCAGTGCGGCAACAACGCCCGCCTCCCAGGCGTCATCCCCGCGCAGGATCGACAGGCGCAACGCCTCGGTTTCCACCAGAACCCGCGCCTCGATGGCCTCCCACATTTCGGGTAGTGACAGCGGCGCCACGATGAAGCCCTTCATCGAGGCCGACACCACCAGCCGTTCGGACTGCAACCTGTTCAGCGCCTCGCGCAGGGGCGAGAACCCCATGTCATAGCGCGCGCGCAGCGCCTCCAGCCGCAGGGGCTGACCCGGCGGCAGATGGCCGCGCATGATGTCGCGGCGCAGGCTGTCATAGGCGGTATCGGCGAGTGTCATGGCATCCTCCTGTCTGACATTGCTACGCTGCGGCAGTCTCTGCCACAACAAAATTTTCGAAAATTTATGTTTACATCGCAAATTTCATGCCGCAGTCTGTCGGCAGCCTTGAAGGAGGGGCTCCGCGATGAAGCACGAGAACCACCGCGAAGACGTGGCCGGTCGCGCCAATGTCGAAGACACGCCGGAACTGCTGGCCTATTACGACGATCTGAACCGTTTCAGCGCGGGCGCGCTTTGGACGGTGGCCAACAAGATCGAACCGTGGGAGCCGAAAAGCCAGTCGGTTCCGGTAGTCTGGCGCTACAATGATCTGCGGGACAAGGTTCTGCGCTCGGTCGATCTGGTGACGCCGGAAAAGGCGGGGCGCCGGGTGATCTATCTGCGCAATCCGGGGCGCGAAGATGTGGCTGCGGCGGTCGGCTGGCTTTACGCCGGGCTTCAGGTCATGCATCCGGGCGAACAGGCCAGCGCGCATCGCCATTCCGCCAGCGCGATCCGCTTCATCATGGAAGGGGCAGGGGCCTACACGGTGGTCGATGGTCACAAGATGACGCTGGGCGCCAATGACTTCGTGCTGACGCCCAATGGAACCTGGCACGAACATGGCGTCGCGGCCGAGGGCAGCCCCTGCATCTGGCAGGACGGGTTGGATATTCCCTTCGTCAATGCGATGGAGGCGAATTTCTACGAGGTCCACCCCGATCTTTCGCAGGCCGTGGGCTATGCGGTTGACGACATGACGAAAACCTGGGGCAATCCGGGCCTCACGCCCTATGGCGAGAACTGGACCAAAAGCTACAGCCCCATGTTCAAATACGAATGGGCGCCGACCTACGAGGCGCTTCTGAAACGCGCGCAATGCACCGATGGCTCTCCCTTTGACGGGGTGATGATGGAATATGTGAACCCGGTCACCAATGACCCGGTGATGCAGACCATGGGCGCCAGCATGCAGATGCTGCGTCCCGGCGAACACACGAAGGCGCATCGCCATACCGGCAGCTATCTTTACCACGTCGCCAAGGGGCGCGGGCATTCCATCATCAACGGCAAACGCTTCGACTGGCAGGAGCGCGACATCTTCTGCGTGCCCTCCTGGGCCTGGCACGAGCATGTCAATGCCTCGGCCTCTGACGATGCCTGCCTGTTCTGCCTGTCCGACATTCCGGTGATGCGGGCGCTCGGTCTCTACCGCGAACAGGCCTTCGGCGAAAACGGCGGCCATCAGCCGATACTGTGAGGAAAGAATGAAACTTGTGACCTATCGTGCCTCGGTCGAGGCGGCAGCGCGCCTGGGCGTGATCGACGGCGGCTTCGTGGTGGATGCGGGCCGGCTTGGCCTGCCCGACAGCATGCTGGGCCTGATCGAGGCCGGCCCCGCTGCCACCGCGGCGCTGCGCGACGCGCTGCCCGCCGCGCCCTGGCAGGCAAAACTGCCGGTTGAGAATGTGACCCTGCTGGCGCCGATCCCGCGACCGAAAAAGAACATCTTCGGCATCGGCCTCAACTATGTCGAACATGTCGCCGAAAGCGCCAAGTCGCTGGACACATCGAAGGATCTGCCGAAACAGCCGGTGATCTTCTCGAAACCGCCGACCACGGTCATCGCGCCGGGCGAGCCGATCCGCCACAATGGCAAGCTGACCCAGCAGCTTGACTGGGAGGTGGAGCTTGCCTGCATCATCGGCACCCGCGCCACCCGTGTGGCGCGCGCCGATGCCCTGGCGCATGTCTTTGGCTATTCGGTGATGATCGACGTTTCCGCCCGCGACAACCGTCGCGCCGGGCAATGGATCGTCTCAAAAGGCATGGACAGCTTCGCCCCCTTCGGCCCCTGCATCGTCACCGCCGACGAAATCCCCGACCCGCAGACATTGGACCTCTGGCTGACGGTGAACGGGGTTGAAAAGCAGCGCTCCAACACCCGGCACATGCTGTTCAAGGTTGATGAGCTGATCGCCGACATCAGTGGGGGCATCACGCTGGAGCCGGGTGACATCATCGCGACCGGCACGCCGGAAGGTGTGGGCGCAGGTCGCACGCCACAGGAATGGATGAAGCCCGGTGATACCATCGTGGCCACGGTGGAAGGCATCGGCACTCTGCGCCACCCGGTGATCGACGCAATCAACCTCTGATCCTTGCCCCTTTCATCTGTTCAAAAATATCCTCGGGGGGTCTCGGGGGGCAGACAGCCCCCCGGCCTTTTTTAACGGGAACCACCGCATGACCCTGAAAGTCGCCGTCGCACAACTTGCCTCCGATCCGCTGTCGGCGCTGAACGCCGCGGAAAAGGCCGCTGCCGCTGTCCGTGAGGCCGCAGGGCAGGGGGCCCGCCTGATCGTCTTTCCCGAAGCCTATCTGGGCGGCTACCCCAAGGGCGCCAGCTTCGGCGCCCCGATCGGGATGCGCAAACCCGAGGGGCGCGCGGCCTTCGCCCGTTATCACGCGGCGGCCATTGATCTCGACGGGCCGGAACTGGCGCAGCTGGCCGAGGCCTGTGCCGAAACGGGCGCCTTCGTCGTGGTCGGCGTAATCGAACGCGATGGCGCCACGCTTTACTGCACCGCCGTTTACCTCGACGGCGCCAAAGGCATTGTCGGCAAGCACCGCAAGCTGATGCCCACCGCCGCCGAGCGGCTGGTCTGGGGCTTCGGCGATGGCTCCACCATGCCCGCCTTCAAGACCGATTTCGGCACCATCGGCGCGGTGATCTGCTGGGAAAACTATATGCCCGCCCTGCGGATGCATATGTATGACCAGGGCGTCACGCTTTACTGCGCCCCCACCGCCGACGACCGCGACACCTGGCTGCCGACCATGCGCCACATCGCGATGGAAGGCCGCTGCTTTGTGCTGACCGCCTGCCAGCACATCACCCGCGCCGCCTTCGGGCCGGACCATGAAAGCGCGCTGGGTGACGACCCCGATACGGTGATGATGCGCGGCGGATCGGCCATTGTCGGGCCGCTGGGGCAGGTGCTGGCCGGGCCGGATTTCAACGGCGAGACCATCCTTTACGCCGATCTCGACACCGCCGAAGTGATGCGCGCCAAGTTTGACTTCGACGTCACCGGCCATTACGCCCGTCCCGATGTGTTCCGGCTGGAGGTGGATACCCGCCCGAAACGCGCCGTGACAAAGGTGGAATGAATGCGCTTTGACCTCGACAAGATCGACACCGCCGTCGCCTACAAGCTGATGGCGGCGACGGTGGTGCCCCGGCCGATCGGCTGGGTTACGACATTGGACCGCGAAGGCCGGATCAACGCCGCGCCCTACAGCTTTTTCAACGTCATGGGGACCGAGCCGCCGGTGGTGGCGCTGGGTATCCTTGGCGACGCGCAGCGTGGCTTCAAGGACAGTGCGCGCAATATCCTCGACACCGGGGAGTTTGTGGTGAACCTCGTGCCCGAGGCGCTGGCGCCGCAGATGAATGTGACCGCCGTCGATGCCCCGCCGGGGGTGGACGAGCTTGAACTCGCGGGCCTCACCCCGGCGCTGTCCGCCCATGTGAAGCCGCCGCGCATTGCCGAAAGCCCGGTCAGCTTTGAATGCGTCAACCATTCAACCGTGGTGACCGGCCCGCATCAGGCGCTTGTGGTGGGTCGGGTGCTCGCCATCCATATCGCCGATGCGTTTGTAAAGGACGCCGCGCGCGGCCATGTCGACACGCCCGGCCTGAACCTCGTCGGTCGTGGCTTCGGCGCGACCTATATCCGCAGCCAGGACACGTTTGAAATGCCGCGCCCGACCTGGGCAACCTTCAAACGCTCGACATGACCTTTTGCGCGCCCAGCCAGCCCATGAGGATGGCGGGCGCATTGGTATTGCCTGCGATCAGATTGGGGAAGCTGGAGGCGTCGATGACCCGCAGCGCCTCTACCCCCCGCACGCGAAGCAGCGGGTCCAGAACGCTGGTCGCCGCATCGCTGCCCATCCGACAGGTGCAGGAGGGGTGATAGACCGTGCCCGAACGTTTGCGGAAATCCTCGATCAGTGCCGCATCGGTGCGGACCTCCGGCCCGGGGCGCAGTTCCTCGGCGATCACCGCCGCCATGGCGGGCTGTGCCGCCAGATGCCGCAGGTATTTCACCGCCAGCAGCATCTCCGCCACATCGTGATCGGTGCTGAAGGCATTGGCGACGATTTCAGGATGGGCAAGCGGATCGGGCGATTTCAGCCGGATATGCCCGCGCGAGGTCGGACGGCAGTTCGACAGGCCCAGTGACAGGCCGGGGAAGGGATCGGGAGTCAGGATCGGGCGCTCACCGTCCCTTGGCAGCAGCGTGGAAAACGCCTGCATGTAAAGCTGCATGTTCGGGCGCGGCTCGGCGGCGCTGGTGCGAAAGAAACCGCCCGCATGGTTGATGGATTTCGCCAGTGGCCCGCCGCCCCCAAGGAAATACTGCATTCCTGCCCGCAGCTTGCCCCACCATGGGCGCAGCTCGTCATTATAGGTCGGCACCTTCATGCGGAAGGTGTAGTTGATACCCTGATGGTCGCTCAGATGCGCGCCGACATTCGGGTTGTCATGCAGGACCGGGATGCCCAGCCCCTGCAACAATGCGCCCGGCCCGATGCCCGACAGTTGCAGAAGCTGAGGCGAGTTCACCGCGCCACCTGACAGGACGACCTCGCCTTTCGTCCGCAGGCTGCGGGTCACACTACCCTGCCGGTATTCCACCCCTACCGCGCGGCGGCCCTCGAACAGCACCCGTGTCACCTGCGCCTTTGTGATGACCCGCAGGTTTGGCCGCTTCATGGCCGGGCGCAGAAAGGCCCGCGCCGCCGAATTGCGCCGCGCGCCCTTGATCGTCATCTGATAGACGCCGGCACCTTCCTGTGACAGGCCATTGAAATCGGGGGTGGTGGGCAGCCCCGCCTCGGCGCAGGCTTCCAGATAATTATGGACCAGCGGGTGCAGGCCCTTCCGGTTGGCCGAGATGAACAAGGGCCCGCCCCGGCCACGAAACACATCCGCCCCGGCCTCGTTATCCTCGATGGCGCGATAGGCGGGCAGGGCATCGGACCAGCCCCAACCTGGTGCTGCTTCCCCCCATTCCTCGTAATCGGCGTGATGCCCCCGGATCCAGACCATCGCATTGATCGAGGATGACCCCCCCAGCAGCCGCCCCCGCGGCCAGTGATCGCGCTGGCCCGCCAAACCTGGGTCAGGTTCGGTCTTGTAAAGCCAGTTCACGGCTGGATCATAGAAGAGCTTGCCATAACCCAATGGAAGCTGGACATAAAAACGCTGATCTGTTCCACCCGCTTCGATCAGTGTGACACGGTACTTGCCGGATTCTGTCAAGCGGTAAGCCAGCGCACAGCCCGCCGAGCCTGCCCCTACGATAATGAAATCGCTGTCGTCCATGGCGCCGTCACCCTGCCGTTTCAGGCAAGACTAACGGTTTGCCTGACGCCGGCCTTCCTTGTCTGCGACGTAAAATGTCGCAGACGGGTCAGGGTTCCACCGCGAATTCCGGTGCATGATGAACTGGGAAATTCACCGATCGCGCGATAAAACACACCTCCGGGATACGATGATGCAGGGCTTCGGCGCGGGCCAGATCGGTGCCCGCCGCAACGCGGATGCGGGGGCGCAGCGTTGCGGCGATAAACCGGCCGGCGCCGCCCGGCCCGACCTCGCCCTGGCCGACCGGATCATCCTCGTAGCCGGTCACAATAACCCCGGCCTCTGCCGCATAATGCAGATACCATAGCATATGGCACGCGCTCAGTGCGGACAGAAGCAGATCCTCCGGGTTCATTTTGCCCCGGTCACCGCCCAGAAGCGGATCGTTGGAACAATGCACCACCGGCTTGCCTGGCACCGCGATATCCCAGGTCCGGTCATAGCCGCGATAGGTGGCCGTCCCGGCACCGCGATTGCCGGTCCAGCGGATATGGCTGGTGTAATCATGCGTCATGGTCGCTTCCCTCCCCGGTCGAATGGTGTATACATGTATACATAACGAAAGAACAGCCATGGCCCTGATCGAAACCCTGCGCCGCGACATCCTTGCCGGACGGCTCCCGCCAGGCAGCCTGCTGATGCAGACCGAACTTGCCACCCGCTTCGGGGTCAGCCGCATCCCGGTGCGCGATGCCTTGCAGGCTCTCGCCGCCGAGCGGCTGGTGACTGTGGTGCCGGGCAAGGGCGCGCGGGTGATCCGCCTCGGGCCGCAGGAACTGGCCGAGGTCTATGATCTGCGCATCTTGCTGGAATGTGACCTGATCCATCGTGCTGCCCGTCAGGCGACACCGGCGCAGCGTGATGAGGCGGCGCATGTGCTCGCCCGGTCAGACCTCGAAGCCGGGCGGCCGGGATGGGAAGCGGGGGATCGTGCCTACCACATGGCACTTTACGCCCCGGCCAATCGGCCCCGCCAAGTTGCGCTGGTCAATGAATTGCGCGATGCGACAACCCTGCATATCATTCAATATCAAGAGCTTGCCGATCATACCTCGCACTGGCTGGACGACCATCACCAGATCTTCAGCGCGTGGAGGGCAGGGCAGGCAGCCAGCGCCGCTGCCCTGCTGGCCGCCCATCTCACCGCGGCTCGTGATCACCTTTTGAGGCGGATTGCCGATCAGACGGCGTAATAGCCGCGGTACCATTCGACAAAGCGCTGCACGCCCTCGCGGATCCCGGTGCGCGGCAGCGGCCCGGTCAGCGCCTCGATCAGCCTTGCATCGGCCCAGGTCGCGGGCACGTCGCCGGGCTGCATCGGCATCAGGTTCTTTTTCGCCTCTATCCCGGTCGCCGCCTCGATGGCGGCCACGAAATCCATCAACTGCACCGGCGCGCCGTTGCCGATATTCACCACGCGCCACGGAGCCACAGGCGACAGGCTGTCGAACGCGCCTGTGGCCTCAGTTCCCGGCACTGCCGCGATCAGCCGCTCGATCCCGATCACCAGATCGTCGATATAGGTGAAATCGCGCCGCATATCGCCATGGTTATAAACGTCAATGGCCTCGCCCGCGAGGATCGCCTTCACAAACTTGAACAGCGCCATATCGGGCCGCCCCCAGGGCCCGTAAACCGTGAAGAAGCGGAACATCGTGGTCGGCAGCCCGTACAGATGGGCATAGCTGTGCGCCATTGCCTCGGTCGCTTTCTTGGTCGCGGCATAGAAGCTCATCTGATGGTCGGCTTTATGCGTTTCGGCATAGGGCATCTCGGTATTCGCGCCGAAAACCGAAGAGGTCGATGCCAGCAGCAGATGCTGTGGCGGGAAAGCCCGCGCGGCCTCCAGAACCTCGAAAGTTCCGATGAGATTGGCATCAACATAGGATCGCGGTGCCTCGATGGAATAACGCACCCCGGCCTGCGCCGCGAGATGCACGATCACATCGGGGCGGAACTCCTCGACCAGGCCGCGCACCAGCCCAGGTGCCTCCAGCAGCCCTTCGACCGCCCGAAAGCCCTGATTCTGCCGCAACATCGCGTGGCGGCGCTCTTTCAGCGCCACATCATAATAATCGCTCATCCCGTCGAGGCCCAACACCTGCCAGCCCGCGTCGAGCAACCTCTGACTCAGGTGATAGCCGATGAATCCGGCCGATCCGGTGATGAAAATCTTGCCCGCCATGCCTTGCCCCTGCTTCTTGTCACAAATACTCCGGGGTCCGGGGCAGCGCCCCGGGGCCTCCGTCTCAGAACCGCGTCACCGCATAGGGCGCCACGTCCAGATCCGTCTGCCGCCCCGCTGCAATATCCGCCACGATCCGCGCCGTGATCGGGGCCAAAGTCAAGCCGATATGGCCATGACCATAGGCATGGATCACGTCATTGCCTGCGCGCGAGGGCGAAATCACCGGCAGGCTGTCCGGCATCGAAGGGCGGAAACCCATCCAGTCCCGGCTGGGCGTGCCCAGATCGGGGAAAATCGCGCGAGCGCCTTCCACCAGCCGGGCGATGCGATGGGGCGAAGGTGGTGCGGTCAGCCCTCCCAGTTCCACCGTGCCCGCCACCCGCAACCGCCCCGACATCGGACACAGGTAGAAGCCCCGCGTGGTGGGGCAGGTGGGGCGGGTCAGGCGCGGGCGCTCCATGTCCCATTCCACATGATAGCCACGTTCAGTATCCAGCGGCACCCGGTCGCCGGCCTGCGCGGCCAGTGCGCGGCTATGGGCTCCGGCGGCGATGACCACCTGTCGCGCATGCAGCCGCAGGCCCGGTCCCTGCACCAGAATCCCGTCGAACTGCCGTGAAAGGTTTTCGGCCTGGTGGTGCAGATGCGGCACCCCCAGCGCGGTCAGCCGTGCCGCCAGCCGCCGCATCATTTCGCCGGGGTCCGACAGGAAGGTGGCCTGCGGGAAATAGGCCGCGCCCCCCTCTACCACCGGCAGACCCGGCTCCATGGCGCTGAACGCCTCGGGGCGCAGCAGTTCCACCTCGATCCCCAGCGTGCGGCGGGCGGTCATGTCGCGCCCGGCAGCGCGGAAAGCGGCGGCAGTTTCGTAAAGGTAAAGGCAACCACGATGCTGCAACAGCGCGCTGCCGCCGATCTCGGCCGCGAAATCGCGCCAGCGCGCATTGGCGGACCCCACCAGCGCCGCAATTGCCTGCGCATTGCGCGCGGCTGCGCCGGGCAGGCTCTGCCGGGCAAAACGCAAAAGCCACGGTGCCAGAGTCGGCAGTGCGGCATGGCGGATCGCCAGCGGCGAATTGCGGTCAAACAGCAGCGCGGGCAGGTTTTTCAGCACATCGGGCGTGCCGACTGGCTGCACGGCGTAATCGGCGATGGTGCCCGCATTGCCGTAAGATGCGCCCATTCCCGGCGCACCGGGATCGACGATGACGACCTCGCGCCCCTCCTGCACCAGTTGCAGCGCCACGGCCATGCCAATGGCGCCCGCACCCAGGACGGCGATGTCGGTCGTGTGGTGTTCGGTCATCTTCGCCCCGGAATGGCCGGGTGACGTACGCGTCACCCGGCGCTTTCCTTACATGCAGGCGGCGTAAAGCGCACGGGTATTCTCGCGCGTCATTTCGACCGGATTGCCGCCGCAGGACGGGTCTTCCAGCGCCATTTCGGTCAGCTCGTCCAGTCGCGCGGCCTCGACGCCCATTGCGGTCAGGTTGGCCGGGATGTTGAGCTTGGTGCGCAGGTCCATCACGGCGGCGCGGAAGCCATCGAACCCGCCTGCGATGCCCAGATAGGCGGCGGCTTTCCCGATCCGGTCCTCGATGGCAGCCCGGTTGAAATCCAGCACCATCGGCATGACGACGGCATTGGTGGTGCCGTGATGGGTGTTGTAGACCGCGCCCACCGGATGCGACAGCGAGTGGATGGCGCCAAGCCCTTTCTGGAAGGCCACCGCGCCCATGGCAGCCGCGCTCATCATATGGGCACGGGCGTCCAGGTTGCCGGGATTTTCATAGACTTCCACAAGGTTTTCGAACACCAGCCTCATGCCTTCCAGCGCGATGCCCTGCGACATCGGGTGGTAGAACGGGCTGCAATAGGCCTCAAGGCAATGCGCCAGCGCATCCATGCCTGTGCCTGCGGTGATGAACTTCGGCATCCCCACGGTCAGCGCCGGGTCGCAGATCGTGACCGCTGGCATCAGTTTCGGATGGAAGATGATCTTCTTCTTGTGGGTCTGCGAATTGGTCAGCACGCCCGCGCGCCCGACCTCGGACCCGGTGCCGGCGGTGGTGGGCACCGCGATGATCGGGGCGATCTTGTCGGCATCGGCGCGGGTATACCAGTCGTCGATGTCTTCCAGATCCCAGACGCTCAGACCCGCGTCCTGATGCGCCATCAGGGCGATCATCTTGCCCAGATCCAGCGCCGAGCCGCCGCCGAAGCAGATCACGCCGTCATGGTTGCCTGCGAGATAGGTCTTGATCCCGGCGGCCATGTTGATTTCGTTCGGGTTCGGGTCCACGTCCGAAAACAGCGCCTCGCCCAGACCGGCGGCCTTGAGAATGCCAAGCGCCTCGGCGGTGATCGGCAGGCTGGCCAGCGCGCGGTCGGTCACCAGCAGGGGCCGGGTGATGCCCGCTGCCTTGCAATGATCGGCCAGTTCTGAAATCCGGCCCACGCCGAATTTCATGGCCGTCGGGTAAGACCAGTTCCGGTTCGGAACGTTATGGGTCATTTCGTCACCTTTTTCAGATGGTAGGATTTCGGCCGCGTGACCGAATAGAAGCCAAGGAAAGACAGCGAGCCACCGCGCCCGGTATCCTTGCAGCCGGTCCAGCACAGGGCCGGATCAAGGAAATCGCAGCGGTTCATGAAGATGGTGCCGGTTTCGATCTGCGCGCCGATCTCGGCGGCGGCTTCCGCATCTGCGGTCCAGATCGAGGCGGTCAGGCCATAGGGGGAATCGTTCATCAACTTGATGGCCTCGGCATCGTCCTTCACCGGCATGATGCCGACAACCGGGCCGAAGCTTTCCTCCATCATTACCCGCATGGAATGATCGACGTTCACGAGGATCTGCGGCGCGAGATAGGCGCCGCCGTCATCGGCGGGGAAGGCGGCCGGGTCGATCAGGGGCTTGGCCCCTGCTGCGATGGCCTCGGCCACCTGCGCGCGCACCGTGGCGGCGAAGCGCTTGTTCGCCATCGGCCCGAGCGTGCTGGCGGCATCGAACGGATTGCCAAGCTTCAGCCCGTCGACCCATTTCACCGCCTTTTCCACGAAGGCATCGTAAAGGCTTTCGTGGACATAGATGCGCTCGATCCCGCAGCAGCATTGCCCGGCGTTATACATTGCGCCGTCCATCAGGCTGTCCACTGCCGCATCCAGATCGGCGTCGGCGCGGACATAGCCGGGGTCTTTGCCGCCCAGTTCCAGCCCCGTCGCGGTAAAGGTGCCCGCCGCTGCCTTCTCGATGGCAGCACCCCCACCGACCGAGCCGGTGAAGTTGATGAAGTTGAACGCCCGCGCGCCGATCAGCGCCTCGGTGGTGGCGTGGTCCAGCACGACATTCTGGAACACATCTTCCGGTACGCCTGCGGCATGGAAGGCCTCGGCCAGACGCTCGCCGACCTTCAGGGTCTGGCTCGCGTGTTTCAGCACGACGCTGTTGCCGGCGATCAGCGCCGGGGCGAGGGTGTTGATGGTGGTGAGATAGGGGTAGTTCCACGGCGCGATGATGAAAACCACGCCCACCGCCTCGCGCGCGAGGTAGCGGGTGAAGCGGTCACTGTCCTCGACCACCACGGGCGCAAGGGTCTTGGCCGCAATCTCGGCCATGTAGTTGGTGCGGTCGATCACGCCGCCCCATTCGCCACCGAACCGGGTCGGGCGGCCCATTTGCCAGGCCAGTTCCTCGACCAGAACGTCCTTCTTTTCCATCAGCTTGTCGACACCGGCCTTGACCAGCGCGATGCGGTCCTCCAGCGGGCGCGCGGCCCAGGCCTTTTGCGCGGCCTTCGCCCGCGCGGTGGCGGCAAAGGCATCGTCCCGCGACAGTGGCTGGCGTTCCAGCCAGACCGAGCCGTCCACGGGCGAGATCAGTTGAATCGGTTTCATCCTCGTCGTCCTTCAAGCGCGCCCGCAGGCGCCGGTTGTCTCTTACGCCCGGTCAAAGCCGCGCTGGCGTTCCCAGTCGGTCACCACGCGGTTCTGTTCGTGCAATTCCCATTCGGCGGCGTGGACATAGTGGTCGACCACCTCGTCGCCAAAGGCCGCGCGCAGCATGGCCGACCCACGCAGCGCCGCCGCAGCCGCGCCCAGCGTGTTCGGGATTTCGCGCACATTGTCGGCGGCATACATGTCGCCCGTCATTTCGGGTTCCAGTTCCATCTTGCCCTCGATCCCCGCAAGGCCCGCCGCCAGCAGGGCGGCACAGGCAAGATAGGGGTTCAGATCGGCGCCGCCGATGCGGCATTCCACCCGCACGGCCTTGGTATTCTCGCCGCAGACGCGGAAGCCGGCGGTGCGGTTGTCGCGGCTCCAGACTGCTTTCGTCGGGGCGAACATGCCGACGACGAAGCGTTTGTAGCTGTTGACATAGGGCGCGAGGAAATAGGTCAGCTCCGCCGCATGGGCCAGTTGCCCGGCCATATACTGCTTCATCAGCGCGCTCATGCCATGCGCATCGGCCTCGTCGCGGAAGGCGGGCTTGCCGTCCTGCCACAGCGACTGGTGGATATGGCTGCTCGACCCCGCCTTGCGGTGATCATATTTGGCCATGAAGGTGACGCTGGCGCCATGCTGAAGCGCGATCTGCTTGACGCCCAGTTTGATGATGGCGTGCATGTCCGAGGTATCGAGCGCGTCGGAATATTTCGCGTTGACCTCCTCTTGCCCGGCATCGGCCTCCCCCTTGGAGCATTCGATCGGGATGCCCGCGTTCCACAGTCCGTTGCGGATGTCGCGCATGATCGGCTCGTCCGCCGAGGTGCCCCAGATCGAATAATCGACATTGTGGCGGGCCTTCGGCGTGGGCAGCGGGAAGCCCCTGTCGAACAGATCGGAAAACGCCTCGTCGAACAGGAAGAACTCAAGTTCCGTCGCCATCATGGCGTCAAAGCCCATGGCCTTGGCGCGGTCCACCTGACGTTTCAGGATGGCGCGGGGGGAATGCGGCACCGGCTGGTGGTTGTGGTGGTCCAGAACATCGCACATCACCATGGCAGTGCCCGGCGCCCATGGCAGGCGGCGCAGCGTGGCCAGATCGGGCTTCATCACATAATCGCCATAGCCCGCCGCCCAGGAGGTGCTGCGATAGCCCGGCACGGTATACATCTCCATGTCCGTGGCGAGCAGATAGTTGCAGCAATGTGTCTCGTCATGGGCGCCGTCGATGAAATGTTGCGCGACGAAACGCTTGCCCATCAGGCGCCCCTGCATATCCACGATGCAGGTGGCAACGGTGTCGATTTCTCCGGCCGCGACGGCGGCTTTCAGGGCGTCGAAGGTGAGGTTGGCGGGCATGTCTGGCCTCGTATCTCAGAAAAGGGGGAGGGGGTTCAGGCGGGTGCGGAAGGCACCGCCGCCGAACTCGGGCTTTCTGGGCCAGCAACAGGGGCGCAGCAGGGCCAAGGCCATCTCTCTCCTCCACCGGGTCACAAGGGACCGGAATTTGATCATATATAGTGCGGGGCGGGGGCGTGCAATGGCGCCCCCGGCCCGGTGTCAGTAGCGATAGGGCGGGCCTGCCTGCACCATGGTCTCGTTGTATTTCTTGATGATCTCGACGACCTTGGCCTTGGTTTCGCTTTCGGTCGCGACCTCGTCCCAGAACTTCACGGCGGCATCCTGCACGGTCTGCCATTCCGCATCGGGGATGGTGGTCAGCTTCAGCTTGCCCCCATTGATCCGCAGATCGGCCTCGCCCGCCCAATACCAGTGCTGGCGATAGTAGTGCGACTGCTCGAAACAGGTTTCCAGCAGCTTTTGCAGATGCGGCGGCACGGCATTCCAGCGGTCCATATTGGCGAAGAAATGCCCGATCCACGCGCCCGAGATATTGTTGGTCAGGAAGTAGTCGGTCACATTGGCCCAGCCCACCGTGTAAACTTCGGTGATGCCCGACCAGGCCAGACCGTCCAGCTCGCCGGTTTGCAGCGCAACTTCCACGTCTTCCCACGGCAGAGTCACCGGGACGACGCCGAATTGCGCAAGAAAGCGCCCGGCGGTCGGGAAGGTGAAGATGCGCAGGCCCTTGAGATCCTCAAGGCTGTTGATCGGTTTCTTGGTCGAGAAGTTGCAGGGGTCCCACGACCCGGCAGAAATATGCTTTACCCCGACGGCGGCATATTCCTCTTCCCAGATCTGCTTCAGACCGTATTTGTTGAACAGCGCCGGTACGTCGAGGCTGTAACGCAGCGCCATCGGGAAATAGCCACCGAACACGGTGACTTCGGTGGGCGAGGCCATGGAGTCGTCATCCGACTGCACACAGTCGATGGTGCCCGACTGCATGGCCTGAAACAGCTCTGCCGTGGGGACAAGCTGGTCTGAATAGTAAAGCTCGATCTCCATCTGGCCTTGCGCGATTTCGTTGAACGCGTCGACCGCCGGTTTCACCACATGCTCGCCCAGGGCAGCACCGGCATAGGTCTGCATGCGCCATTTGATCGGCGCCTGCGCGCGCCCCACCGAGGGGGCGGCAAGGGCCGCCGCGCCGCCAAGCGCGCCGGTGGTCAGGAACTTCCGTCTCGTCGTCATCGTGAACCTCCGTTGGGATTGTCAGGATGCGGGGGCGGTGCGGCCGCCCCTCGCCGGGTTGTTATTGGCCGTAGATCGTCTGTGGCAGCCACAGCGCGATCTGCGGAAAGATCATCACCAGCGCCAGCGCAATGGCCATCATCACCACGAAGGGCGTCACCGAACGGTAGATGTCCAGCATGGTAATCTCGCGCGGGGCGAAGGCCCGCATCAGGAACAAGTTGTAGCCGAAGGGGGGCGTCAGATAGGCGATCTGACAGGTGATGGTGTAAAGCACGCCATACCAGATCAGCACCTGATCGGGCGGCAGGCCCAGATCCAGCTGCGCCACCAGCGGCACATAAAGCGGCGCCACGATCACCAGCATGGCGGTATCGTCAAGGAACATGCCCATCAGCAGGAACGAAAGCTGCATCAGGATCAGGATGGTCCACGGGCCCATGTGCAGGCGGTCGACGAACAGGCCCTCAATGGCCTTCACCGCCCCCAGCCCGTCAAACACCGCGCCGAAGGACAGGGCCGCGAGGATGATCCACATGAACATGCAGGAAATGCCCAGCGTGTTGCGGGTGGCGACCTCGAACACCTGACGGGTGAAGCGGCGCTTGATCACGGCGGCCAGCGTGGTCGTGGCGACCCCGATGACCGAGCTTTCCACCAGCGAGGTATAGCCCTTCACGAAAGGCACCATCATGGCGGCGAAGATGAACAGCGGCAGCAGGCCGGCCCCGAGGAGGCGCAGCTTCTCGGCGCTGGTGATGGCCGCGCGTTCCTCGGCATCGAGGGCCGGGCCAAGGCGCGGCGACAGGCGGCAGCGCAGTGCGATGTAAAGGATGAACAGCGCCGCCATCAGCAGCCCCGGCACGATCCCGGCAAGCCAGAGCTGGCTGACCGGCGCGCGGGCGATCATCGCGTAAAGCACCAGCACGACCGAGGGCGGGATCAGGATGCCAAGGCTCGACCCGGCCTGAATGACGCCGGTCACCATGCGCTTGTCATAGCCGCGCCGCAACAGTTCGGGCAGGGCAATGGTCGAGCCGATGGCCATGCCCGCCACCGAAAGCCCGTTCATCGCGGAAATCAGCACCATCAGCAGGATCGTCCCGATCGCAAGCCCGCCGGGCACCGGCCCGAACCAGACGTGGAACATCCGGTACAGGTCTTCTGCGAGCCGCGTTTCGCTCATGACATAGCCCATGAAGACGAACATCGGCAGCGTCAGCATCGGATACCATTTCATCAGCTTCATGGCGGCCGAAAAGCCCATTTGCTGCCCGCCGGTGCCCCAAAGCGCCAGCGAGGCTACCACGGCGACGAAGCCGATGATGCCGAAGACCCGCTGCCCGGTCATCATCAGGAGCAGCATGGTCGAGAACATCAGAAGGGCGATCATCTCCTGCGGCATCAGATTTCCTCCCCGCGCAGGGTGGCAATGTCGCGGATGAGATAAACGAGCGATTGCAGGAACATCAGGATGAAGCCCAGAAACATGGTGATCTTGATTGGCCAGAGATAGGGGCGCCAGGCGGTCGGCGACCGCTCCAGCCGGCCGATCTGCGGCAGAAGCGCGCCTTCAGGCCATTTCAGGGTCAGCGAATAGGCTAGGCTTTCCCAGGCCCCCCAGACCATGACGGCCAGATAGAACATCAGCGCCAGCACGGTGAAGGCATCAAAGGCGGCGCGGGTGCGATCGTTCCAGCGCGAATAGGCAAGATCCATCCGCACATGGCTGCCCATCTGCATCGAATAGGGGCCGCCCAGAATGTAATAGGCGACCATGATGAACTGCGCCATTTCCAGCGTCCACATCGAGGGCGTGAACGCGGCCTTGGAAATGGCCGACCATGCCAGAACAGCCATCAGCGCGAACAGCAGATACATGGCGAAGCGGCCGATGCCGTGGTTCAGCTTCTCGACCCCGTGCACGAAAGCGACGATCCAGCGCGGCAAGGCTCAGCCCTCCTTCTTCAGGTCGGTCAGGGCGGCGGCGATCACCGGCGCCAGCCGGTCGGCCATCGCCTGTTCCGCCTCGGGCGAGGCGATCAGGTCGTTGCGGATTTCCAGCATGGCATTCGCCAGGCCATAGGGCGTGGCATGCAGGCGCAGCGTATGGGTCACGTCATCGGCCGCCGAATAGGGCGCGTTCAGCCCGCAGGCCAGACCCGATGTCGCCTCGGCCCCGGCGAGGATGGCGCGGGCCAGCCGGTCGTCGGCATCATGGATCACACCGAATTCCACCGCGCGCTTCTGTCCGAAGTAAACCGGGGTGAAGCTGTGGATGGTGACAAGGACGGGGCGGCGCCCCAGCGCGATCCGTTCGGCAATCAGCCCGTGCAGCGCGTCGTGAAACGGCACATAGATCGCCGCAGCCCGCGCTGCGCGTTCCGCGGGCGTAATCGCCGCATTGCCCGGAACCTCGTACACCTCGGATTTCGTGGGCATTGCGCCCGGCATGTCAGGCGCGCGGTTGCAATCATAGATCAGGCGGCTGACCGTGGCGGCAACCGTGGTCGCCCCCAGTCGCACCGCCAGCCCCTGCATCAGCCCCAGCGCGCCGGGGTCCCAGGCGATGTGCGCCTGCCGCTGTTCTGCCGTCAGCCCCAGATCGCCCCAGGGCGCCGGAAAGGTATTGGCGGCATGTTCACAGACGAGGATCAGGTCGCTGCCCGCCTCGGTCTGCCCGGTGATCACCGGGGCGAAAAACGCCGGAGCCACGGCCCCGGTCTGCATGTCTGGCTGTGCAGTCATTGCTGCGAGTCATCCCTGTTGTTGCCTTCAGGGTTCACCGCCGACCCGGTTCTGTCAAGAATTTTTCTTCTGCGTAATTTCTGTTACAAATTTTTCCAAACGGGTGCAGAATGATCCCGAACCGGCAGCCGGAGGGCCGCGATGGACGAACAGATCACCATTGAGGACCGGATGCGCGCGGCGCTGCCCGATCTGACCCGCGCGGAACGCCAGCTTGCCACCCATGTGCTGAAGAACTACCCGGTCGCCGCGCTGGGCTCGATCACCACGCTGGCCAAGGCGGCAGAGGTCTCCACGCCCACGGTAGTGCGGCTCTGCCAGAAGCTGGGCTACAAGGGCTATCCCGATTACCAGTCTGCCCTGCGCGGCGAGGTGGAGGCGATGTTGATGTCGCCTATCGCCAAGCATGATCGCTGGGCGGGCGGTGTGCCGGATACCCATATCCTCAACCGTTTCGCCGATACGGTGGTCGGCAATCTGCAAGCCACGCTGGGCCAGATTGACCATGCGGAATTTGATGCGGCGGCCAGCCTGCTGGCCGATGGCGACCGCGCGATCTTTGCCATGGGTGGGCGGATCACCCATGCGCTTGCCGATTACTTTGTCACGCTGATGAAGGTGGTGCGCCCCGATGTGACGCTGCTTTCCGGCCTGTCGAATACCTGGCCGCCCGCGCTGCTGGACATGAAGCGCGGTGATGTGCTGCTGGTCTTCGACATTCGCCGCTATGAAAACACCGTGCTGCAACTTGTGGAGCTGGCGGTGGAACAGGGGGCCGAGGTCGTTCTGATCACCGACCGCTGGGTCAGCCCCGCCGCCGCCCATGCCCGCCACACGCTTGCCGCCCACATCGAGGCGCCAAGCGCATGGGACAGCATGGTGTCCATTACAGTTCTGGTCGAAACCCTGCTCGCCTCGGTGCAGACCCTGCGCTGGGACGCAACGGAGGCACGGCTGAAGCGGCTGGAAGGGCTTTACGACCGTTCCCGCTTCTTCCGCCGCCCGAGGTGAGCGGCAAAAATCTTCAGCAAGATTTTTACCGCCCCGTTCCCTGCGTCGCTACTGGTTGTCAGGCTGCGCGCGGACCGAGATCCGCCCCAGTCGGGTGATCCGGTAGGGCGCGCCGTTTTCCGAGCCGATCAGCCGCTTGCGGCGCAGGCTCTGGAACACCTGCAAGGTGCAATCGGCAAGGATCATGCCCTCGCGGGTCACGCAGAGCACGCTGTCGATCTTGCTGCCTGTGGCGCGGTCGTGTTCGATCCGGCCACCCTTGGCCAGCACATGCAGAACCCGTTGTTCGGGTCTGGAGATATTCATGGGATTGTCCGTCAGATAAGGCAAACCATCCGCGCGAGGCTTGGCCCGGCGGATCAGCTTCCCCTTGTCAGGCCAAGGGGTCAGCCCTTGCGCACAGTCTCTGACATAAACTCTCCATCATGCGCATGGCGCGCGCGGCCAATATGGCTGCCTGAAGGGCGATCTTCAATAGCCGCGGGTAAGATCCACCTGATGCAGCAGGGGCTCGCCCGCTTCACCGCGCCGGATATTTTCCGCGACCACCCGCGCGGCGGAAGAGGCGCGGGTATCGGCGGCGATATGCGGCGTGACGGTAACGCCGGGGTGGTGGCGGAACGGGTGATCCTCGGGCAGCGGCTCGATGCGGAAGACATCCAGCGTTGCATGCCCCAGCGCGCCGCTATCCAGCGCGGCCAGCAGCGCGTCATCGTCGATCAGCGCGCCGCGACCGGGGTTCACGATCACCGCCCCCTGCGGCAGCCAGGCCAGACGCCGGGCATCCAGCAGGTTTTCGGTCTCAGCCGTGCGCGGCAGCAGCGTCACCACGATTTCGGCCTTGCGGAGCAGCGCCTCCAGCCCCGCCTCGCCGTGATGCGCGGGAATGTCGAGCCCGGTCTTGGCCGAGCGGCTCCAGCCCTCCACAGCGAAGTTCAGGGCTTTCAGCGCGCGGGCGCAGGCGAGGCCCAGCTCGCCCAGCCCCAGCATTGCCACGACACGTTCCCGCGCCAGCGGCGGCACGATCTGTTGCCAGCCGGGGGCGCCTTTGATGTAGCGGTCCATCCCCAGATGGTGCCGCAGCACATGGCCGGTGACATATTCCATCATGCCCTCGGTCAGACCCGGATCGACCATGCGGCACAGGGGCTGCGTCAGTGTCGGGTTGCCGACGATCCGTTCGACCCCGGCCCAGAGATTCAGGACCGCGCGGCAGCGTGTGTAAGGGGTGAAATCCTGCAAGGCGCTGCCGGGGGCGTAGACGATATAATCGACCTCTCCGGGCGTGGCCTCAGTCACCAGTGCCGCATCCAGCCCGGCCTCGGCGAAAGCCACCCGCAAATGCGGGCCATATTCCGGCCAGAGCGCCTCACCCGCCGCAAACAGCACCGTCACAGTCATCCGCTTTCCTTCCTCGCCTTGATCCGCCGTCAGCGCGGGCGATGGACATGGGCGCTTTGCACTAGCCCGAAGCCCACCAGCAGCACCAGCATGGCCGACCCGCCGTAGGACAGCAAGGGCAGCGGCACCCCCACCACCGGCGCCATGCCCATCACCATCGACAGGTTCACCGCGATGTAGAAGAACAGGTTCGCCGCGCAGCCAAGGATCAGAAGCTGCGAGAAACGGTCGCGGTTTTGCAGGGCCGAGACGATGCAGAAGCCGATGATACCCGCGTAAAGCAGCAGCAGCGAAAAGGCGCCGACGAAGCCGAACTCTTCGGCCAGCGTGGTAAAGATGAAGTCGGTATGCTTTTCCGGCAGGAAGTTCAGCCGCGATTGCGTGCCCTGCATGAAGCCCTTGCCGGCCCAGCCGCCGGAGCCGAGAGCAATCTTGGCCTGAATGATGTTATAGCCCGCGCCCAGCGGATCGGCGGTCGGGTCGAGGAAGGTGTCGATCCTTGCATACTGGTAATCGTGCAGGAACTGCCATGGGGTTCCGCGCAGGGCAAAGACGCCGTAGATCGCGCCGCCCACCAGCCCCGCAACCGCGCCGAAATACCACCAGCTGACGCCCGCACAGAACATCACCGCCGCGCCGACCGCCAGCAGCATGACCGAGGTGCCGAGGTTCGGCTGCATCAGCACCAGGATCGTCGGCATCACGATCAGCAGCACGGGCAGCAGCACCCACAGCGGGCGCGAGACCTTCTTGGGGTCGAGCCAGTCGTAATAGGCGGCCAGCGCCATCACGAGGGTGAATTTCATCATCTCGGATGGCTGCAACACCAGTGGTCCGAGGTTGATCCAGCGCTGCGCGCCCATGCCCACATGGCCGAAGAATTCCACCACCAGCAGCAGCCCTACAGAGACCAGATAGGCCAGCGCCGACATGTTGCGCCAGAACCAGACCGGGATGAAGGCGACGAAGAACATCAGCGCCATGCCCAGACCGAAGCGCTTCATCTGCGGCTCGGCCCACAGTTCCATTCTTCCGCCAGAGACGGAATAGAGCATCAGGAACCCGACTGCCGCCACGGCGGTCATCATCAGGATGACGGGCCAGTTCAGATGCAGCACCTTGCGCAGCCCGGTCGGGGCGGTCTTGATGCGGTATTCCAGAAAGCTCATGCCGGTCTCTCCGCCTCAGGCCCGCGACCGCGTGGTGCTGTCGGCGCCGAAATCGCGCAGCTTCATGTCGTTGAAGCGCGATTCGATCGTGCCGCGCTGCGAGGCGGGATAGGCGCTCAGCGGCGGGATGCCGCCGGTCAGGCAGAAAAGCAGCAGGTCGCGGGCAATGGGCGCGGCCACAGCCGACCCGCCACCGCCATGTTCAACCACCACCGAAACCGCGACACGCGGGTTTTCGAAGGGGGCGTAGCAGACGAACAGCGCATGGTCGCGCCGGTTCCATGGCAACTGATCGTTGCGCACCACGCCCGAGGCACGTTCCTGCGTCGAGATGTTGCGCACCTGCGCCGTGCCGGTCTTGCCCGCCATCAGCAGGGTTTCATCCGCAATGCGGGAGCCCTTGGCCGTGCCATGGGCGCCGTTCATCACCTCATACATCCCGCGCCGGACTGAAGCGAGGTGCTGGCTGCTCAGATCGAGTGGCGGCGCTTCGGGCAGGGGCACTTCCTGCGTGCCGATCATCCGCACCAGCCGTGGCTGGATGGCCCGGCCGCTGGCGATGCGCGCCGTCATCACCGCAAGTTGCAGCGGCGAGGTCAGCACATAGCCCTGACCGATAGAGGCGTTGATCGTGTCACCGATGCGCCAGTCCTGCTTGTAGCGTTCCTGCTTCCAGGCCTTGTCGGGCATCACCCCTTCGGTGATGGCGGACATGGGCAGATCGTGTCGTATGCCAAGACCCAGCTTGCGGCCCATCTCGGCGATCTTGTCGATGCCGACCTTCTGCGCGATGTCATAGAAGTAGACGTCACAGCTTTCAGCAAGGGCAGAATGCAGTGAAACGGTGCCGTGGCCCGAGCGTTTCCAGCAGTGGAACCGGCGGCTGCCGACCTCGTAATGGCCGGGGCAGTAGACACCCGTCTGGGGTGTGATCACACCCGCTTCCAGCGCCGCCAGCGCGGTGACCATCTTGAAGGTCGATCCGGGCGGATAGGCGCCCTGCACGGTCTTGTCGGCCAGCGGGCGATGGTCGTTTTCCAGCAGGACCGAATAATCCTTCTGGCTGATCCCGCGTACGAAAAGGTTTGGGTCGAAGGACGGCGCCGAGACACAGGCCAGAAGATCGCCGGTCTGCACGTCGATGGCCACCATGGCGGCGCTTTCATCGCCCAGCCGTGCCTGCGCAAAATTCTGCGCCTCGGCGTCAATGGTCAGACGCAAGTCATCGCCGGGGTCGCCCTCCAGCCGCTCCAGCTCGCGCATCACCCGGCCGACGGAATTCACCTCGATCCGTTTCTGCCCGGCCCGCCCGCGCAACTCCGCCTCGGTCCAGCGTTCCACCCCGACCTTGCCGATCTGGAATTTCGGCAGCTGAAGCACAGGGTCCGGGTTCTCGATCCGCTCCAGATCCCGCTCGGACACCGGGCCGACATAACCCACCACATGCGCGAAATCCTGATCCAGCGGATAGACACGGCTGAGGCCGACTTCGGGCGTGACGCCGGGCAGCGAGGGCGAGTTGATGGCGATTTTCGAGAAATCTTCCCAGCTCAGCCGGTCAGCCACGATGATCGGCACGAAGGGAGACCGGCGCTCCACCTCCTTCAGGGTCTTTTCGATGTCGGCGGGCGGCAGGGCCACGATGGAGGCAAGCCGCTTCAGCACCATTTCCACATCGCCTGCATCTTCGCGGGTGATGACGACGCGGTAATTCTGTTCGTTTCCGGCGATCAGGCGGCCGTTGCGGTCGAAGATCTGACCGCGCGCGGGCGGGATCAGCCGGATGTTGACCCGGTTCTCCTCGGCCAGCAGGCGAAATTCCTCGGCCTGGTCGACCTGTAGATACCGCATCCGCGCGCCCAGAACGGCGACGAAGGCGGTCATGGCGCCGCCCATCAGGAAGGCGCGCCGACGCACGCCCCGCACGGAATCTTCGGTATCGCGTTGCGTCCGTTTCATAGCCGCCGTCCCATCGAATCGACCTCGCCCATCCCCGGCTTGTGAACCCGCAGTGTGACATGCGACAGCCAGACGACCACGGGATAGGCAAGCACCGTCGCCACCGCCTGCGTCATGGCATAGCCAAAGCCCGCCTGCGGCAGCAGGGTTACCGCAAAGACCAGATGATAGCCCAGAAACATGCCGAACATCAGCAGGCCGATGAAAATCCATTCCGTCGCAAAACTCAATTCACGGGTCAGTGCGATGCGGGACCGCAGGATTTCCGACCCGACCAGCACCAGGGCGGTCCACAGCCCCGGCGGCCGCAGCAGCAGCATGTCCTCGGTCAGCACGACCGCTACGATCAGCAGGGCGGGCATGTAATCGGGGCGGCGCTGCACCCAGGCGAGGATCAGGCACAGCAGAAGATCGGGGCCGGGCAGGCGGCCCGCCTCGGACCCAAGGGGCAGCAGGCGCAGGAAGATCAGGAACAGCGCCACCGCCACGAAGATCCCGCGATGCATCAGCACGTCGCGGCGCAGCGGATCAGCCATTGCTGTCCTCCCCCTCGGCAGGGGGCGGGGGGCCGATCTCGCCGGGCGTCACCGGCTCGGCCACCAGACCACCGGGATCGGTGATCGCCTCAAGGTCGTGGCTGCGCAGCACGCGCAGGAAATCCAGCCGCTCGTAATCGGCGGCCAGCAGGGCGCGCAGCCGCCGGTCCGGCCCCTGCGCGACCGACCCGACCAGCAGACCCGCCGGGAAAACCCCGCCATCGCCCGAGGTCACCACCCGGTCACCGGGGCGCACCAGATCGGCCTTTTCCACAAATTCGAGCGGCGGGGCAGAGGAGTTGTCGCCCGACAGAAGCGCCTTCTGTCCCGACGGCTCCACCACCACCGGAATGCGCGAACTGGAATCGGTCAGCAGGATCACCCGTGCGCTGCGCCTGCCCACGCCCGATATGCGCCCGACAAGCCCGATGCCGTCCATCGCGGCCCAGCCGTCCCGCACGCCGTCCCGCTCGCCCACGTTGATCAGCACGGATTGCCGGAACGGGCTGCCGCTGTCGGCCAGCACCACGCCGGTGATATGCGTCAGCTTCGGGTCCAGCCGCACCTGATTGAGGTCCAGAAGCTTCGCATTCTGCTGTTCCAGCCGCAGCGCGGCCTCTTTCCAGCCGCGCATCTGCTTCAGTTCCTGCCGAAGTTCCTGATTTTGCTCGTAAAGCTTGGTGTAGGACTGGAAACCCTGCACCATCTGCACCGCTTTGGTCACCGGCAGCATCACCCAGTCGAAACTGGGCACCGTGCGATCCACCAAGGCAGTGCGGAAGCGTTCCACGCGCGGGCTGTCGATGCGCCACAGCAGGAACAGCGCCAGCAAAAGCACCACCAGCGCGCCGATCAGGATGCGCCTGATCGGGCGGGCAAAATCCTCCGGGTTGGTCCGGTTCTTTGCCACGCGCGGCCCCTTTGCGATGCGCTGTGTCCTGCGGCTCAGCTATCGTAGTCGATGACGTGCCGCAGTTGTTTTTCGTACTCCAGCGCCTTGCCGGTGCCAAGCGCTACACAGTTGAGCGATTCATTGGCGACGGAAATCGACAGGCCGGTCTGTTCGCGCAGCGCCAGATCCAGATCGCCCAGCAGCGCACCACCGCCGGTCAGCATCACGCCGCGATCCACGATATCGGCCGCCAGATCGGGCGGGGTGGTTTCCAGCGCCTGCATCACCGCGTCGCAGATCTGCTGCACGGGTTCGGCCAACGCCTCGGCCACCTGGGCCTGGTTGATCTCGGTTTCTTTCGGCACGCCATTCAGCAGGTCGCGGCCGCGGATCTGCATCGAGGCGCCGCGCCCGTCATCGGGCATCCGCGCCGTGCCGATCGAGGTCTTGATGCGCTCCGCCGTGCTTTCGCCGATCAGCAGGTTCTGATGACGGCGCAGGTAGCTGATGATCGCCTCGTCCATCCGGTCGCCGCCCACACGGACGGAACGCGCATAAACGATGTCACCCAGCGACAGAACGGCCACTTCGGTCGTGCCGCCGCCGATGTCGACCACCATGCTGCCGGTCGGTTCGGTGATCGGCATCCCCGCGCCGATCGCCGCCGCGATGGGCTCGGCGATCAGGCCCGCGCGGCGCGCACCGGCTTGCAGCACCGAATTGCGGATCGCGCGCTTTTCCACCGGGGTCGCGCCATGCGGCACGCAGACGATGATCTTCGGTTTGGCGAAGGTCGTGCGCTTGTGAACCTTGCGGATGAAATGCTTGATCATTTCCTCCGCGCTGTCGAAATCGGCAATCACGCCGTCGCGCATCGGGCGGATGGCCTCGATGCTGCCCGGCGTCCGGCCCAGCATCAGCTTGGCATCCTCGCCCACGGCGAGAACCTGCTTCTTGCCGTCCTTCACATGGTACGCCACCACCGAGGGTTCGTTCAGCACGATGCCCTTGCCCCGGATATAGACAAGCGTATTCGCGGTGCCGAGGTCGATCGCCATATCCGACGAAAAGAGGCCGGTGAGTGACATGCTGGACTGCGTCCTTCGATGAGCAAAAACGGATCAGCCCGCGACTCAGGCCGTTTCCGGCGCGGGCGCCTTCATATAAAGACAGCACCCGACCGGCGAAAGCCCGGAGTCTGCGTGGACGGCACAATTCCGCGTGTTCTGCAAGGGCTTGCACTTTTCGAACAATAAGGCGGAGAGATTCCACACGAATTGATCTCGTGCTTGCAGATCTGCCATATTTGGCTGTTCCGGAATGAAAAAGGCCGCCCCGTTGGCGGCCTTTTCGCACTTCAAAGCGCGCGCGGCGCCTTCTGCAACAGCGGCATCACATCCGCCATTTCCGGCCCGTTGGCCCGCCCGGTCAGCGCCTTGCGCAGCGGCATGAACAGCCCCTTGCCCTTGCGGCCGGTGGCCTCTTTCACCGCGGAGGTCCATTCCGACCAGGTGGTTTCGGTCCAGGGCTGCGCCGGCAGCAGGGTCAGCGCCTGCGCCACGAAATCGCGGTCCTCGTCCTCGACCAGCGGCTCGGCGCCGTCGCGGAACAGCTCCCACCAGCCGGCCAGATCGTCCAGTACGGTGATATTGTCCTTGGCCACGCGCCAGAAGGCATCCAGCTTGTCCTCCGGCACGCCCAGCGCGCGGATGCGATCCGCCACCACATCCAGCGGCAGCGCCTGCACATGGGCGCGGGTCAGCGGGAACAGGTCTTCCGCGTCGAATTTGGTGGGCGCGGAGCCGAAGCTCTCGACATCGAAGCCTTCTGCGATCTCGTCCAGCGAGCCTGCCAGAACCACGGGCTTCGACGATCCCAGCCGCGCCATCAGCGACAGCAGCGCCAGCGGCTCCACCCCCCGTGCGCGCAGGTCGCGCAGGGACAGCGTGCCAAGGCGCTTCGACAGTTCCTCGCCCTTGGCGCCGGTCAGCAGCGAATGGTGGGCGAAGGCCGGGGGCGTGCCGCCCATGGCCTGCATGATCTGGATCTGCGTCGCGGTATTGGTCACATGGTCGGCGCCGCGCACGATATGGGTCACGCCCATGTCGATGTCATCAACCGACGAAGCGAAGGTATAAAGCACCTGTCCATCGGCACGGATCAGCACCGGGTCAGACACGCTGGCTGCGTCGATCGAGATTGGGCCAAGGATACCGTCGGTCCATTCGATCCGCTCCTGATCCAGCAGGAAGCGCCAGTAACCATCGCGCCCTTCGGTGCGGAACTTCGCCTTCTCGTCGTCCGACAGCCGGTAGGACGCGCGGTCATAGACCGGTGGCTTGCCCATGTTCAGCAGCTTCTTGCGCTTCAGGTCCAGCTCGGTCGGGCTTTCGAAACATTCATAGAACCGGCCCTTCGCCTTCAGCGTTTCCGCCTCGGCGCGGTAACGCTCCAGCCGCAGCGACTGACGTTCCACCCGGTCCCAATGCAGGCCCAGCCATTCCAGATCGGCCATGATCGCATCAGCGTATTCCTGCTTCGAGCGTTCCTGGTCGGTGTCATCCAGCCTGAGGATGAACTGGCCGCCGGTCTTGCGGGCGATCAGATAGTTCATCAGCGCGGTGCGCAGATTGCCGACATGGATATAGCCGGTGGGCGAGGGCGCGAAGCGGGTAACGGTGGTCATTTTGTGCCTCCTGCAACCCGCGCCCTTTCGCATGCGGGCACGCATTTGTCCATATCGCGCAGGCGGGGGGGCGGGTATGCTGCCACGCCATGACCCATGCCAGCGCCAACACCATCGCCCCCGACCTCGCCCTGATCGAACAACTGGCCCATGAGGCCGTGATGAGCCTGCCCGAACCCTTTCGCAAGGCCGCGACCATGGTCCTGCTGCGGGTCGAGGATTTCCCGCCCGACGATATCCTTGATGCCATGAACATCGCCGATCCGTTCGAACTGACCGGGCTTTACGAGGGCATTCCCCTGACCGAGAAATCTGTCAGCGACCAGCCGGCGGGGCCGGATGTGATCTGGCTGTTCCGCCGCCCCATTCTGGATGAATGGCTGGAACGTGGCGATGTCTCGCTGGGCGAGCTGGTGACGCATGTGACGATCCATGAATTCGCCCATCACTTCGGCTGGTCGGATGATGACATCGCCGTGGTCGATCCGTGGTGGGAATAACGCAGCCGTGAAGCGGTGAATCCTGCGGTCCGGGTTAGGCTGAGGCCTTGCAACACAGGAGAGAGTGACATGACCGCAGAAGCGACCACGCCGACCCTCACCCGCCGCGCG
>NZ_LJSC01000016.1:0-36254 GCF_001303875.1 Gemmobacter sp. LW-1
CCTTGCGGCCAATTCACCCCCCGAGGATCTTTGGGCCAGGATAAAGGCTCAGAGTTCGATTTCCGGGCCTTCGGGCAAGATCGGGGGCTTGGGCAGGTCGGGCTTGCGGCGGATGAGGATGTCGCCGTTCGGCAGCTTTTCCGGCATTTCGTAATTGCGGAAATCGCCCATCAGCTCGACCAGCTTCTGCAATTCGGGTTGCAGGTCGCGCAGGCTGTCCTGCATCTGGTTCAGTTCGGGTCCGATCTCGTTCATCAGGCCACGCAGAAACAGTTCGGCCCCGCGCTTCATCAGGCCGGGGTCGGTTTCTTCCGTCTCCTGGGCCTGGGCAGGGCCAAGCGCGAGGACGAGGAACAGGGGGGCGAGCCAACGGGTCATGCCCTGAATATAGGGCAGTGCGGCCAAGGCTCAAAGAGGCAGGTCGAGCGTGACCGGAAAATGATCGGAGGCGGTCAGCAGCGCGTCGCGCAATTCCGGCACCGCCCAGCATTTCGGATCGTTCAGCGGATGCCAGATTCGCCAGTGGGGCTGGCGTGCGGTGAGGCCGGGCGAGACCATGATGAAATCCAGCAGCGCCTCGAAATAGCGTTCGTGTTCGGTGCTGTAGAACCGCGCGGTCGTGGGGTGCAGCCGGCTTTCCACCGCCATCTGCGCATGCAGGTCGCGCAATTGCCGGTCGCGCGGGCAGCCGACGCCCATCACCACTTCGACGCCGGAAGTGCCGAACAGCTTTTCATATTCGTCAAGGCCAGGGCCATCGTTGAAATCGCCCAGCACGATCAGATCGTCGTGGCGATCCAGATGTTCGTCGACCCTTTCGCGCAGCCAGATACATTCGGCCAGTTGCTTGCGGCGGTTTTCAATGGCGATGCGGCGCGCCTCGTCCAGATGGCGGGCGCCATGCGGGGCCTTGGATTTCACATGCACGCCGATCAGCCGCAGCCTGTGCCGCCCGACGGTGACGGCAAGTTCCAGCGGTGGCTTCGAGGGGCGGATCGGTTCGGCCACGCCGTCGCCATCCAGATCACGGCGAAAGGTGCCATCGAAGGTGGGGTTGCCTTGCGGATCGTGGCGTGCGGTCAGGCGGTCGGGATCGAAAAGGAAGCTGATTTCCTGTTCCGTCTCGGATTTGAAGCCGGTGACGGCACGTCGGGCGCGCAGCCCGTAGAGCGCGGCAAAGCGTTCCAGCGCGCGGGTGGAACTGCGGTGGCCGTTGGTATCGGGCGCCTCGATCACCATGATGCCGTCGGCATCCAGTGCGGAGAACACGATCCCCAGCGCGGCCAGCTGGTCGCCCCGCGTCACGCCATAGCGGTGCGCGGGTTCACTGTCTTCCAGCGGGCGGCCGGTATCATCGAACAGCGCATTGAACCATTCGACATTATAGGTCGCCAGGCGGAAGGGTCGGCGCGGATGGCTCATGCCGCCTCGCGCGCCGCGATTTCCTCCCATGCGGCGTTGACGGCAATCAGGCGGCGCTCGGCCATCTTTACCGCCTCTTCCGGAACACCACGGGCCATCAGGCGGTCGGGGTGGCTGTCGCGCACGGCGGTTTTCCACGCGCTGCGCGCCTCGTCCAGCGTGGCATTGGCGGGCAGGCCCAGTACGTCATAGGGGTCGCGCGGTGCCTCGGGCACATAGCGGGCGCGGATGGCGCGGAAACAGGCCTCGCCCAGACCGAAGATGCGGGCGACATCGGCAAGAAATTCATCTTCGCGCGGGTGGTAGTGGCCGTCAGCGACCGAGATGTGGAACAACCCTTCCATCAGATCCACCAGCACCTTGCGATCACCCTCGAACATGGCGGCGATCTTGCGGGCGTAGATGTCATATCCGGCGACATCCTGCCGGGCGAGGTTGAACACCCGCGCGGCATGCGGCTCTTCCCCCGGCGGGACGTGAAAGACCTGCCGGAAGGCCGCGACCTCGTTGCGTGTCACCTCGCCATCGGCCTTGGCCATCTTGGCGCCAAGCGCGATCACCGCGATGGTGAAGGCCACCGTACGTTCGGGGCAGGCTTCGGGCGGGTGGCGCAGGCGGTCGAAGACGGTGCCAAGGCCCTCGCCCTGCGCCAGTGCGGCTATTGCCTCGTATATCCGGGTCCAGATTGACATGGCGGCAGGATAGCGGTGAAAACCCAAGCTGTCAGGTCAAGATTTTTTGCATGAGCCACAGATCCCAGTAGCGGCCGAATTTCCAGCCTGCCTCGGACACGGTGCCGACAAGGCGGTAGCCGAGTGCCGCATGGAAATCGCGCCCCGCCGGATTGCCGCTGGAAACGCCTGCCACCATGATATGATGACCGGCGGCGCGGGCGTGATCTTCCACTTCCTGCATCAGGGCGCGACCAAAACCGTGGCCGCGTGCGGTATCCGACAGGATGACGGTATGTTCCATGCTGCGGGCGTAACCGTTGCCGCCCCGGAACTGGCCGTAGGTGGCAAAGCCAACGGGGCGGCCCTCGGCCAGTGCGGTAAAGAAGCCGTGACCGGCGGCGATGCGGGCGGCGTGATAGTCGCGCATCGCGGTCTCGGTCTTCTCCTCGGAAGAGAAGGTGACGGCCGTGTCGCGGATCAGCGGGTTCCAGAAGGCGCGGATCGGCTCCAGATCGGCAGCGCAGGTCGGACGTATCATTCCAGCACGCGCAGGCCAGAGGGGGTGTCGAAGCTGGCGCGCATCGCCGGTTCGCCTGGCACGATAACAACGCGCGGGTCGTTGATCAGCCGAGCCAGGGTCGCTGTCAGGGCCGGTGCGTCGGGGCTGGCGATTTCAAGCCGGCGCAAGCGAAGGCCGCTGTCGGGCAGGCGTTGCACCGGATGCAGGCTGCCCTGCCATTCGATCAGCGCAGGAAAGGCATTGGTGAAGGGCAGGATGCCGGTTTCCGGCACGGCCATGCGCCAGCGCAGATCGCCGCGCGCCAGTGCGACGGGCGTGCCGGTGCCCGGCGGGCAGGCGGCCAGTGCGGCCTCCAGATCATCGGTGCGGCAGATCCAGTTGGTCAGGCGCGGGCGGCCTGCGAAACGGTCGAGGTCGAACCAGCGCGGGAAGGCGGGCGCCGGTGCAGCGGGGTCGATGGCGATAACCTCGAAATACAGATCCCCCAGCCCGAGCAGCCGGTTATGCGTCGCCATCAGCGGATGCTGCCCACCACCGGCGAGTGGCACCCCCAGCGCAGCCTCGACATGGGCCACGCCCGCTTCCAGCGTCTCTGCCGCGAGGGCGATGTGATCGAAGGTCAGCATGTTTACGCCAGCGTGATCTTGGGTTTGGCTTTCAGCGCCACCACCAGCGCGTTGAAGCGCGCCTGCGCCACCTCGCCCATCAGGCCGACACCGCGTTCAGTCAGCTTCAGTTCCAGCACCTTCTTGCGCGGCGACCAGTGCAGGCTGCCAGCTTCTTCCGGGCGGTCGGTCGAGAACATGGCGCCAAAGCGCATCGCCTTGCCCAGAACCTCGGCCTCGATGATCTCCTCGTCGGTCAGCAGGCGGAACAGCGGCTCCATCCGGCTGCCGGTACGGCTGTTCTTGTAGCGGTGGAGCAGCGCGAGCCCCAGAAACACCCGGCCCGGATGATCCAGCCCGCCCAGGTTGGCGCGGGTGGCATTGTCGAAACAGGCTTCCGCCCGGTAGTCAGGATGCGCGCGCCATGTGGTGTCATGCAGCAGACAGGCGGCCTTGATCAGGCGCTGCCGTTCGTCGCTGGCTTCGCGGAAGATCGGCAGGATGAAATTGTAAAGCTTCTTGCCGAAGCCGGGGATGCGGGCCTGAGTCGCCTCGGCGGCGCGGGCGGCCTCGATCAGCGGGTCGCGGGCGCGCAGGCGCGCGGGCATCTGTTCATACAGCAGCCCCTCACGGATGCCGTAAGAGGAAATGTCGATCTCCGAGGGCCGGAACACCGTGACCAGTTCGCGCAGAACCTCGCAGGCCAGCGGCAGCAGTTCCATCCGCTCGGCGCTGGTGCCAGTATGGGCGCGCAGCAGATTGAGGTCGGACGCCGCGATCCAGTCCAGCGTGTCGATGACCGAGGCAGGGGTCATGCGATATTCGTGCAGCACGGTCAGCGGGTAGTTGCGGCGTTCCATGTCCAGCCGCGCGATGACCCGCCATGATCCGCCGACCAGATAGATGCGTTCGTTCTTGCTGTCCAACTCGCCCTGCATGCGGCGCAGGACTTTCTGGATATGCTCGCGCCGCTTCTTCGGCCCGCCCTCGACCTGTTGCAGGCGGAACGGGCCAAGGGGCGAGGTCATGCGTTTGCCGACCGTGCCGCCACCGATCCGCGCCAGTTCCATCGAGTTGCCGCCGATGTCGCAGACGATCCCCTGGGCGCCGGGCCAGCCCAGAAGCACGCCCTGCGCCGACAGCCGCGCCTCTTCCGACCCGTCGATGACATGGATATGCAGGCCAGTCTCGCGCTCCACCAACTCGCGGAAGGCGGGACCGTCCTCGGCCTCGCGCATGGCGGCGGTGGCCACCACGGTCAGGGGGGCGATCTTCATGCCTTCGGCGAGAAGGGCAAAGCGTTTCAGCGCGGCAAGGGCACGCTTGGCGCCCTCGGGGTTCAGCTTGCCGGTTTCGGCCAGCGCCTTGCCCAGGCCCGCCATCACCTTTTCATTGTAGAAATAGGCGGGGCTGCGGGCGGCCCCGTCAAACACCACCATCCGGACCGAGTTCGATCCGACATCGACCACCCCGACCCGACTGACCGCCCGCGCCGATGGATCGTTGAACAGCGGGCGGTCAAACAGTCGGCCGTCTTCGGCCATGTCGGCGGTTTTGGCGTCTGCTGCCATGGGCGTCCCTTCCTCGGTCTGCGCCAGACCTTGCCGCCAAGGCGGCGGTCAGGTCAAGGCTTGCCGCGCCACTCAGGCGGGCGTTTCGTCGCGGGGCCGGGCCAGCCGCGGCACATCCTTGGCCCCGGCGGTGCCCCGCCCGGACAGAGACGGGTTTTCCATGAAGAATTTGTGACAACTGAACAGGTTATCATCCGCCGTCGTCAGTTGCCGGCTGTAATGGCCATCGCCATGCAGCACCCAGCTTTGCGCCTCATCTGCCAGATTGGCGGCCATGATCTGCCCCATGATCTGATTTTTCACCGTGGGGTTCGTGGTCTCGACCAGCGTCTCGACCCGGCGGCTGAGATTGCGGCCCATCCAGTCGGCCGAGGACAGGAACACCCGCGCCTGTTTCGAGGGCAGGCTGCCGCCATTGCCGAAACAGACGATCCGGCTGTGTTCAAGGAAGCGGCCGACCACCGATTTGACGCGGATGTTTTCCGACAGGCCCTTCACGCCGGGGCGCAGGCCGCAGATGCCGCGCACGACGAGGCTGATCCGCACCCCGGCCTGACTTGCGGCATAAAGCGCGTCGATGACCTCGGGTTCGATCAGGCTGTTGAGCTTGATCCAGATTTCGGCCGGACGGCCTGCGCGGGCATGTTCGGCCTCGGCGCGGATCATCTCCAGCAGGCGGGGTTTCAGAGTCATCGGTGCGATGGCGATGTTTTCCAGCCCCTGCGGCTGCACATAGCCCGACAGGTAATTGAACACCTTGGTTGCATCACGCCCCAGGGCCGCATCACAGGTGAAGAACGACAGGTCGGTATAGATCCGGGCGGTGATCGGGTGATAATTGCCGGTGCCGTAATGCGTATAGGTCACCAGATTTTCTCCCTCACGCCGCACGACCGTGCTGATTTTCGCATGAGTTTTCAGATGCATGAATCCGTAAACCACATGCGCGCCCGCGCGTTCCAGCCGGCGCGACTGCCGGATGTTCGCTGCCTCGTCGAAGCGGGCTTTCAGCTCGACCAGCGCGGTGACCGATTTCCCGGCCTCCGCCGCCTCGCACAGGGCCGATACGATCGGGCTGTCCCAACTTGTGCGGTAAAGCGTCTGCTTGATCGCCAGAACATTGGGATCCCGCGCCGCCTGTTCCAGAAAACGGATCACCATGTCGAAGGTTTCGTAAGGGTGATGCAGCAGCATGTCCTTCTGCCGGATCGCGGCAAACATGTCGCCCTCGTGATCCTGCACCCGTTCCGGCACGCGCGGCGTGAAAGAGGGCCACAGCAGATCGGGGCGCGAGGACAGCACCAGTTCCTTCAGATCGGCCACGCCCAGCAGGCCGCGCACCTCCACCACCTCGTCGGGGATGACGTGGAGTTCATCCATGATCAGCGATTTCAGTTCCGGGGGGGCTCCGGCACTGATCTTCATGCGGATAACCTCGCCCCGGCGACGGCGTTTCAGCGCGGTCTCGAAGCTGCGTACCAGATCCTCGGCCTCGTCCTCCACCTCCAGATCACTGTCGCGCAGCACGCGGAAGGCGCAATGGCCGCGGTCGACATAGCCGGGGAACAGCATGTCGAGATGCAGCAGCAACAGTTCCTCCAGCGGCAGGAATCGGCTTTCGCCCTCGCGCCCCGGCAGGGAAACGAAACGCGCCACCTGTTGCGGGATCGGCAGCAGCGCCTGCAAGGCCCGCCGGTCGGTCGCGCGTTCCAGTTGCAGTGCAAGGCAGAAGCCGGTGTTCGGAATGAAGGGGAAGGGGTGCGCCGGGTCGATAGCCAAGGGCGACAACACCGGAAATACCTTGTGGAGGAAATGATCCTCCAGCAGCTTGTGATCGCGCGCCGTCAGTTTGGAGCGGGTCAGAATCTCGATCCCCGCCGCTTCCATCTCGCGCTTCAGTTTCTTGTAGGTGATCTGCTGCATCTTCATCAGACGCCGCGCATCGTCATTGATCAGCCGCAACTGTTCAGTCGGGGTGCGCCCGTCTTCCGACAGGGTGGGGGTGCCGTTGCGCACCATGGCGCGCAGACCGGCCACGCGGACGGTATAGAATTCATCAAGGTTGGTGGCCGAGATCGACAGGAAGCGCAGCCGTTCCAGCAGCGGCACCAGCGGATTTGCCGCTTCCTCCAGCACGCGCCAGTTGAAGGCGAGCCAGCTGAGTTCGCGATTGAAAAAACGGCGCGGGCCAGTGGTTTCGGCCTCGCAAAGCTCGACCGGGGTTTCAAAAGGGGACTTGAGAAAATCTGCCTGTGTCATCTGCTTGCTTTATGTCTTGGCGGGCATGGGGTTACGCCCAATATCGGTGCAGGTTCAGGCGCTGTCCAGCACCTCGGCTGCAAGGGCGCGGCTGATCGGCACGCCGCGCGCCAGTGCCAGTGCGTCCAGATCGGCCACAAGGTTGCGCGCTTCGGCCAGACTGCGCCCCATGCGCGCGACGAGCCAGGGGATCAGTGCGGGCGGCACGGCGATCTGGCGGTCGCTGAACTGCTTGACCAGCACTGCAGACAGCAGCGCATCATCGGGCGGCTCGATCCGGGTCAGGGCGGTGCCCTGCATCCGGCTCAGCAGGTCGGGCAGGCGGATGCCCCAGTCGCGCGGTGGGGTTGCGGCGGTCATCAGGAAGGGCAGGCGGCGTTCGGCCAGCCGGTTGTGCAGGTGAAAGAGCGCGGTTTCGGCGCGCGCATCGCCTGCCACTGTTGCGGCATCCTCCAGCACCACGGGGCCGGTGGCGCGGGCGTCCACATCGGTCTGTCCCAGCGCGGCCGCCTCCAGCAGTGTCGCGCCTGCCCGTGCCGCCCAGATATGCGCCAGATGGGTCTTGCCCGATCCGGGAGGGCCGATCAGCAAAAGCTTGTCCAGCGGCCAGCCCCCGGCTTCCAGCGTCGCCAGCGCCATGGCATTGGCGGGCGAGGCAAAGAAATCCTCGCGGCGCAGCGAGGCACGCGCGGGCAGGTCGAAGGCAAGCTGGGCGGTCACGGGGTATTGTCGTCGCGTCGTGCTGTGGGGCCAAGGCCGAGGTAAAGGCGGCTCTGCTTGTACTGGTCTATGGCAAAGCGCGCCAGAACCCCCAGTGCCGCCGCCACCGGCACCGCCACCAGCATCCCGACGAAGCCGAAGACCGAGCCGAAGGCCGACAGCGCGAACAGAAGCCACACCGGATGCAGCCCGACCGAATTGCCCACCAGTTTCGGCGTGATGACATTGCCTTCCAGAAACTGCCCCAGCGCGAAGATCCCGGCGACGATGCCGATCTGCAGCCAGTCGCCCCAGAACTGGAACAGGGCCAGACCCATGGCCAGTGCGCCGCCGATGATGGCGCCGACGTAAGGGATGAAGGTTACGGCCCCGGCAATCGCACCGACGACGATCCCGTAATTCAGCCCCGCCAGCATCAGCGCCACGGCGTAGAAGGTGCCGAGAATCAGGCAGACCGAGATTTGCCCGCGCACGAAGGCGGCCAGAACCCGGTCGATCTCGCGTGCGAGATGGCGCACGGTCGGGGCATGATCGCGCGGCAGGATCTCATCGACGCGGGCCACCATGCGGTCCCAGTCCAGCAGCATGTAAAAGGCGACCACCGGCACGACGACGATGAAGACCACCGCGTTGATGACCCCCATGGCCGAACCGATCAGCGACTGCGCCAGCTCGCCCCCCTTCGACTGGATCAGCTTGCCGATATTCTCCAGCGTCTGACGCATGGTCGAGGTCTGGTCCTGAAGATCGGGAAAGCGTTCCAGCATGAAAGCTTGCAGCCGCCGGAACATCACCGGTGCCTCGTTCACCAGCGCGGTCAGCTGGTTGAACAGCACGGGCAGCACGGCAAGGAATAGCAGCACCGTCAGCAGCAGGGCCGCTATGGAGATAACACCCGTCGCGGCGGCCCGGCTGAGGCCCGCGCGTTCCAGCCGGTCGGCCAGAGGGTCCATGAAATAGGCGATGGCCCCGCCCACGAGGAAGGGCAGGATCACCGCCCCCAGAAACCACAGCACTGCTACGAACAGCAATGCGGCAAGGCCCCAGTATTTCACCTGTTCGCGCACCGGAAGCGACATCGGACCCCGCCAGACTACCTTTCCTCCAGATTGCGCATCGGGGCGCCGGTTTCAAGGGGCGGCCGCGCAAAGCCTGCCTTGGCCTTGTAACGACAGGCAATTTCATGCGAGGGCTGCCCCATGTCCGGCGCAGGAGAGCGGAATGAGTGACGACGACGAATATGTCTATGATGAAGCCAGCGGTGAATGGCGTCCGGCCTCCGAGGTGCGGGCCGAAGCGGCGGTCGTGGTGAAGGATGCGGCGGGCAATGTGCTGGCCGACGGCGATCAGGTGGTTCTGGTGAAAGACCTCAAGGTCAAGGGCGCCGGCACTACGCTGAAACAGGGCACCGTCATCCGCTCGATCCGGCTGACTGACAACCCCGAGGAAATTGACTGCCGCCACGACACGATCAAGGGTCTGGTGCTGCGCACCGAATTCGTGCGCAAGCGCGGCTGAGGATCAGCGCGGCGGCAACAGCTCTGCCACGCCGCCGTGCGAAAACCCGCGCCGCATGGACAGAAACCGCGCGCGGGGATGGTCGCGGTAAAGATCGTTGCTGACGATGGTGGCGCCGGTGGTGAAGGCGCTGTCGATCAGCCATGCGTCGGCGATCTGGCCCTTGGCGGTCATCTCGATGTCGGCGGCGGGGCGGGCGATGCGGCGGGTCAGCTCTTCCACCGACATGCCGCGCCCGAACAGCGTATAGGCGATATTGGCATCGAAGATGACCTTGACCGCGCGCCCTTCCGCCAGCAGCAGGTCGATCACGGATTGCAGCGTGGCAAGCTGCGCCTTGTCCGTCAGGCCCGAGTTCTTTTCCCACATCACAACGTTGGAGCCGTCGACCAGCACTGTTGCCTGCGGGCGTGGCGTGCGGGGCTGTTCGGTCCCATGGCGCGGGCTGGCGGCACAGGCGGTAGCAGACCATTCGACGCGCCCGCCTTTCGGGCGCTGCCGCAACCCGGTCAGCGCGCGCGCCAGCGGAAAGCGCGCCGCCGCCTTCACGGCCAGCGCCCCTTCGGCGGAAACCCCCTTCGGACGGCTGAGCCAGACCTCGCCCAGCGGGGTCAGGGTCAGGTCGGGCAGGCTGGTCTCGGGCGTGATGGCAAGGATGCGGCCACGCAGGGCCAGCGTCTCGGCCTTCTGGCGCAACGCGGCGCGGGCCCTGGGGTCCGGTCGGGGCGCGGCGCGGCGGCCTGGCCAGAGTGCGGCGCCGAGCCCCAGCAGGGTCAGCAGCAACAGGGCCAGCAGGGCTGTATCAAAATAGGTCATCTGAAACGGGCCTTGGCAATTCAGGGTTGCAATATGCCTTGGTCGCACGCCCACATCCTGCGGGCAAGGGGCCTGACCCCGGGGCTTCTGTGGCGCGGAACTTGCCCGCAGGCCGCGAACCCGCTAGGAAAACCGCCGAAAGCTTTTGCCAAGAGGCCACCCCATGCGTCTGTCGCGCTACTTCCTGCCCGTCCTGAAGGAAAACCCCGCCGAGGCGCAGATCGTCTCACACCGCTACATGCTGCGTGCCGGCATGATCAAGCAACAGGCGGCGGGGATTTATTCCTGGCTGCCGATGGGCTTCAAGGTGCTGAAACGCATCGAGCAGATCGTGCATGAGGAACAGATCCGCGCCGGGCACATCCCGCTGCTGATGCCGACGCTGCAACCGGCCGACCTGTGGCGCGAAAGCGGCCGCTATGACGATTACGGTGCCGAGATGCTTCGCATCAAGGACCGCCACGAACGCGACATGCTCTATGGTCCGACCAACGAGGAGATGATCACCGACATCTTCCGCAGCCATGTGAACAGCTACAAGGATCTGCCGCTGACGCTTTACCACATCCAGTGGAAGTTCCGTGACGAGGTGCGCCCGCGCTTCGGTGTGATGCGGGGCCGCGAGTTCCTGATGAAGGACGGCTACAACTTCGACCTCACCAAAGAGGACGCGCTGCACGCCTACAACCGCCACATGGTCAGCTACCTGCGCACCTATGAACGCATGGGCCTGACCGCGATTCCGATGCGCGCCGCCTCCGGCCCGATCGGCGGCGACAATACCCATGAATTCCTCGTTCTGGCCTCCACCGGCGAGTCGGAAGTGTTCTACGACGACCGCGTGACCGCGCTGAAGCTGGGCGACCGCGAGGTCGATTTTGATAACCGGGCCGAGGTTCTGGGTATCTGCGAGGAATTCACCTCGCTTTACGCGCGCACGGATGAAACCCATGACGAGGCAGCGTTCAACGCTGTTCCCGAGGCGCATCGCAAGGTCGGGCGCGGTATCGAGGTCGGGCAGATCTTCTACTTCGGCACCAAATATTCCGAACCGATGGGCGCCACCGTCGTCACCGCCGACGGCAACCGCGTGCCGGTCGAGATGGGCAGCCATGGGATCGGTGTCTCGCGCCTGCTGGGTGCGATCATCGAGGCCAGCCACGATGACAAGGGCATCATCTGGCCGGAAGGCGTGACCCCGTTCCACTGCGGTATCGTGAACCTGAAACAGGGTGACAGCGCCACCGATGCAGCCTGCGAAGGGCTTTACAAGGCGCTCAAGTCCAGGGGCCTCGACCCGCTGTACGATGACCGCGACGAACGCGCGGGGGCCAAATTCGCCACGATGGATCTGATCGGCCTGCCGTGGCGCATCACCGTCGGCCCGCGCGGTCTGGCAAGTGGCGTGGTCGAACTGACCTCGCGCCGCACCGGCGAAAGCGAGGAAATGAGCGCCGAAGCCGCTGTGGACCGTATCGCGCAGATCTACGCCGGGATCTGACCGACCGGCAGATGGCAGGACAACGAACCGGCAGGGCCTCCTGCCGGTTTTTTCTTGCCCGGTCCCGTGCGCGGGGGCGGGTCTTGGGGGCGCTGTCAGGTCACAGGGCACTTTCCGCCCCTTGGAGCAACCGTTCCAGCTTGTTTGCAGGCAAGACAGCGGGCAGAACACAAACGGTAATCTCCCCGGGGCGGGGAAGCAGTGCGGGTAGGGGCGATGCTGAAACTGAACCATGCCGAATTGATCGAGAACGAGCGGGCGCGGCCGGCGGACCACCGGAAGGGCCACGACGGGTATCGGCGCAAGATGGCCGCCTTGCGTGACACGTTCTTTGAACAGTTCCTGACCCGCGAGGCCCGTCGGCATCCGTCGAATGACGAGATCATCGCCGCCTTCGGTGATCTGCCCCCTGCCGATCTTGCGGTGCCCTATGACCTGACGCCCGAGGGGCTGGAGCATGTCAGCCGCTGTGTTCAGCGGAAATATGTAATCCATTTCAAGAATATACGGCGTTGCTGGGCGCTGCTGCTGCAACATATGCCCGAACTGATGGCCGAGGGCTGCGCGCCGCGTGAGGTGCTGGAAATGTCCACCGCCCATGGTGCGACGCTGGAAATCCTGCGCCGGAAGGGGCACCGGGTCATCGGCAATGATTTTGCCAATTTCGTCGGCGGGGCGGCGCTGGACAGCCGGTATCGGGATTTCAACGGCAGTGATCTGACCTCCGCGCGGGACGACCATGGCCTGCATGACGGCTCGGGCGTGGTGCGCGACTGGCCCTATCGGCCGATCACCGAAAGCCTTGGTCTTGATGTGCGGCTGTTCGATGCGGGCAGCGGACCCTATCCCTTCGCGGACAAGAGCCTCGACAGCGTGATCTGTTTCGACGCGATCGAGCATTATTGCCATCCGCGTGACTGGATAAAGGTGGTGGGCGAGTTCACCCGGATCGCGCGGCGTTCGGTGCTGGTGGTGCCGAATGCGGTGGCGCCGCATGATGCGAAGCGCAAGGACTACATTGAGGCGGTCTATGCCTTCCAGCGCGACATGCGCAACTATTCGGATGACGGCTGGGCCTGCGTTCATGCCGGGGTCCTGCGCAACCAGCTTTCGGTCTTCAAGCTGATGCGGTTGGGCTGAGCGGGATGGTCCCCCCGGGGGCTGCCGCCCCCGGACCCCCGCGAGTATTTGCGCAAGAAGCAGAGGACAACGGTGAAGTGATGCAGGCGGCGCTTGACCTTTGTGGCAAAGGGCGGAACAACCCGGCATCATGAGCACTCGCACCCCGCCTTTTGCCCCGTTCGAATGGATGATCGCTTGGCGCTATCTGCGTGCAAGACGCAGCGAGGGCGGCGTGAGCGTGATGACCTGGATCAGCCTGATCGGCATTGCGCTGGCGGTCTTCGCATTGATCGCCACACTGGCGGTGCGGGCCGGGTTCCGGGCGGAATTCGTTGATACGATCCTTGGCGCCAATGCGCATGTGACAGTCTATGCCAGTGCTGAGGTCGATGACAACGGCCGGTCCCTGCGCGGGTTCAGCGATTATGACGCGCGGGCCGAGCGGCTGGCGGCCGTGCCGGGAGTGGTGCGGGCGGCGCCGCTGGTCAAGGGGCAGGTCATGGCCACGGCCAATGGCGTGAACATGGGGGCCGAGGTCTTTGGCATCCGGCTGGACGACCTGCGCAGCATTCCGCGTGTCGGTGACGGGGCCGAACATGAGGGCGACATTTCGCGCTTCGATCAGGGGATTGCCATCGGATCGGGCCTTGCGCGCGAGTTGGGTGTGGGGATCGGTGACCGGCTGCGGCTGATCTCGCCCGACGGGGTGAAGACCGCCTTCGGCACTTCGCCGCGGGTCAATGCCTATGAGGTGGTCTATATCTTCACCGCCGGGCGCTATGATATCGACCGGACCCGTGTTTACCTGCCCTTCACCGAGGCGCAGGAATATTTCAACCGCGAGGGGCGGGCGGATGAGATCGAGGTCATGGTGGCTGACCCCGATCATATCGAGAAATACGAACTGCCGCTGTTGCAGGCGGGGGGCGAGCGCACGCTGCTCTGGACCTGGCGGGACAGTGCGGGATCCTTCCTGCGGGCCTTGGATATCGAGGACAATGTGATGTTCATCATCCTGTCGATCCTTGTGCTGATCGCGGCGATGAACATCATCTCGGGGCTGATCATGCTGGTGAAGAACAAGGGCCGCGACATCGGCATTCTGCGCACCATGGGGCTGACAGAAGGCGCGATCCTGCGGGTGTTCTTCATCTGCGGCGCCTCGACCGGGCTGGTGGGGACGCTGGCCGGGGTGGTTTTGGGCTGTCTGTTTGCCATCTACATCGACCCGATCTTTTCCTTTGTGAACTATGTTTCGGGCGGCGGGGTCTGGGACCCGGCGGTGCGCGGCATCTATTACCTGCCGGCGCGGTTGCAGGCGGGCGATGTGGCTTCGGCCGTGGCGCTGAGCCTCGGGTTGTCGTTCATCGTCACGATCTTTCCGGCGCGGCGGGCGGCTCGGATGAACCCGGTGGAGGCGCTGCGCTATGAATGAGGTGCTGCGGCTGGAGGCCATTTCCAAGACCTACAACCGGGGCAAACCCTCGGCCGTGACGGTGCTGAACGGGGCGAGCCTCAGCGTGGGGCGGGGCGAGGTCGTGGCGCTGGTGGCGCCCTCGGGGGCGGGGAAATCGACGCTGCTGCATATCGCGGGGCTTCTGGATACGCCGGACGAGGGCCGCGTAGATCTCGCCGGGCGCGAGATGACGGGTCTGCCGGATCGCGCCCGCACGGCGGCGCGGCGGGCGGATGTGGGGTTCATCTATCAGTTCCACCACCTGCTGCCGGAATTTACCGCGCTGGAAAATGTGGTGCTGCCGCAGCTTGCCAATGGTGTTGCAGCGCGCGCCGCGCAGGCGCGCGCGATGGATCTGCTGGCCAGCGTCGGCGTCGATCATCGCGCGGGCCACCGCCCGGCCGAGCTTTCGGGCGGCGAGCAGCAGCGCGTCGCCTTCTGTCGCGCGCTGGCCAATGCGCCGAAGCTGTTGCTGGCGGACGAGCCGACCGGAAACCTGGACCCCGGCACCTCGGATCAGGTGTTTGGCGCGCTGATGGCGGTGGTGCGGGCGACGGGCCTGTCGGCGCTGATTGCCACGCATAACATGGAACTCGCCGCGCGGATGGACCGCGTTGTCCGGCTGGAACAGGGGCGCGTCGCCTGAGCGCATGATCTGGCGCTTGCGCCCTGTGGCCGGGCATGGTTTCGTGAGGGAAAATACCTCGGAGACTGCCATGTTCCATCTTACGCCGCTGCGCCTTGCCCTCGGGGGTGCCCTCTTGCCGCTGGCTCTGGCGGCCTGTCTGCCGCTGGCGAAGAAAGTGCCGACCGGGGCCGAGGATTTTGCCACCTATTGCGCGGCTTGCCATGGCGATGCCGGCAAGGGCGACGGGCCGATGGCCGATACGCTGGACAAGCGCCCGGCTGATTTGACCCGTATTTCCGCGAAGAACCGCGGCAAGTTCCCGATGGCGCGGGTGATGAGCAAGATCTGGGGCTATGCCCGCACACCCGATGGTGTGGTCATGCCGCAATTCGCACCCCTGCTGGAAGGCGAGAAGATGGTGCTGTTCGACAGCGGCGACGGTATTGCCACGCCCACGCCGCTGCGGCTGGTACAACTGGGCGAATATGTCCGCGACATGCAGGCCAAATGAAAAACGGCGCCCCTCGGGGCGCCGTTTCCGTCATGGGGCAGGGGATCAGCCCTGAAGCGTGCGGACCCCGTAACCTTCCGCGCGGGCCTTCATCGCGGCGACGGCGGCGATGGAGGCGGCGGCGGTGGTGAAATAGGGGATCTTGTCCATCAGCGCGACGCGGCGGATGTCACGGCTGTCGGCGATGGCCTGCGCGCCTTCGGTCGTGTTCATCACCACGGTGATTTCATTGTTCTTCAGGCTGTCCACGATGTTCGGACGGCCTTCGTAGACCTTGTTGACCAAAGTCGCCGCCACGCCCTGCGCCGACAGCCAGCTTGCGGTGCCGCGCGTCGCCACGATCTCGAACCCCATGGCGATCAGGTCGCGCGCGGCTCCGGCCAGCGCTTCGGACTTGTCGGCATCCTTGACGCTGAGGAAAACCCGGCCGCTTTCCGGCAGGTTCATCCCCGCACCCATCTGGGCCTTGAGAAAGGCCAGCGCAAAGGTGCGGTCCCAGCCCATGACCTCGCCGGTGGAGCGCATTTCCGGCCCCAGAAGCGGGTCGACGCCGGGGAAGCGGGCGAAGGGCAGCACGGCTTCCTTGACGCTGAACCATGGCGTGATCGGGTTGGCCAGCGTGTTCGGATCGGCCAGCGGCAGCACCGAATCAGGGCCGACGCCCGCGTCATAAGGGGCGCGTTCGGGGAAGTTCGACAGCGGCTCGCCTGCCATCAGCCGCGCGGCGATAGAGGCGATGGCACTGTCGGTCGCCTTGGCGACGAAGGGCACGGTGCGGCTGGCGCGCGGGTTCACTTCCAGCACATAGATCACGCCGTCCTTGATGGCGAATTGCACGTTCATCAGGCCGACGACATGCAGCGCACGGGCCATCAGCACCGTCTGGCGCTTCAGCTCGGCCACCGTGTCGTCGGACAGGCTGTGCGGCGGCAGGCAGCAAGCCGAGTCGCCCGAATGGACGCCCGCTTCCTCGATATGTTCCATGATGCCCGCGACATGGACATTCTCGCCATCGCACAGCGCATCGACATCCACCTCGATGGCGCCGGCCAGATAGCTGTCCAGCAGCACCGGGTTGTTGCCTGAGACCTGCACCGCGTCGCGGATGTAGCGTTCCAGCTGTGCGTCGTCGCGGATGATCTCCATCGCGCGGCCACCCAGCACGAAGGAGGGGCGGATGACCAGCGGGTAACCCACATCTGCGGCCACAGCGAACGCCTCGTCGCGCGAACGGGCGGTGCCGTTCACCGGCTGTTTCAGGCCCAGATCGTTCAGCAGCTTCTGGAACCGCTCCCGGTCTTCGGCCAGATCAATCGCGTCGGGGGTGGTGCCGAGGATCGGGATGCCTTCCTCATGCAGCGCATTGGCCAGTTTCAGCGGCGTCTGCCCGCCGAACTGCACGATCACGCCATGCAACGTGCCGTTTTCCTGCTCTACCCGCAGGATTTCAAGCACATGTTCGAGCGTCAGCGGCTCGAAATACAGCCGGTCCGAGGTGTCATAGTCGGTCGAAACCGTTTCCGGGTTGCAGTTGACCATGATGGTTTCATAGCCCTGCGCGGTCAGCGCGAAACAGGCGTGGCAGCAGCAGTAATCGAACTCGATCCCCTGGCCGATCCGGTTCGGGCCACCGCCAAGGATGACCACCTTCTTTGCATTCGACGGGCGGCTTTCGCATTCCACATCGCCCATCGCGGGGGCCTCATAGGTGGAATACATGTAGGGGGTCTGCGCCTCGAATTCGGCGGCGCAGGTGTCGATACGCTTGAACACCGCCTTCACGCCCAGATTGCGGCGCGCGCGGCGGACCTGACCTTCATCGCGGCCGGTGAGCTTGGCCAGACGGGCATCGGTAAAGCCCATCATCTTCAGCCCGCGCAGGCCCTCTTCGGTGACCGGCAGACCCACGGCGCGGATCTGTGCTTCGGTCCCGATGATCTCGCGGATACGGGCGAGGAACCACGGGTCGAAACTGGTCGCCTGCTGGATCTCGTCATCGCTGAGGCCGTGGCGCATGGCCTGAGCGATCACGCGCAGCCGGTCGGGGGTTTGCTGACCCAGCGCCTTGAAGATCGAGGCCTTGTCGGGCGCGCCGGGAATGGCGATTTCGTCAAAGCCGCTGAGGCCGGTCTCAAGGCTCGCCAGCGCTTTTTGCAGGCTTTCGTGGATGGTACGGCCGATGGCCATGACCTCGCCCACCGATTTCATCGCGGTGGTCAGATGCGGCTCGGACCCCGGGAATTTTTCAAAGGCAAAGCGCGGGATCTTGGTGACGACATAGTCGATCGACGGCTCGAACGAGGCGGGCGTGACCTTGGTGATGTCGTTGTCCAGCTCGTCCAGCGTATAGCCGACCGCCAGCTTCGCCGCGATCTTGGCGATGGGGAAGCCGGTGGCCTTGGACGCCAGCGCCGAAGACCGCGACACCCGCGGGTTCATCTCGATGACGACCATGCGGCCGTCCTTCGGGTTGATCGCCCACTGCACGTTGGACCCGCCGGTTTCCACCCCGATCTCGCGCAGCACGGCGATGGAGCCGTTGCGCATGATCTGATATTCCTTGTCGGTCAGCGTCAGCGCCGGGGCCACGGTGATGGAATCGCCGGTATGCACGCCCATCGGATCAATATTCTCGATGGAGCAGACGATGATGGCGTTGTCCTTGCGGTCGCGCACCACCTCCATCTCGTATTCTTTCCAGCCGAGAAGCGATTCATCGACCAGAACCTGCGCGACGGGGCTGGCTTCCAGACCCGATTTCACGATGGCCTCGTAGTCGTCGCGATTGTAGGCGACGCCGCCACCAGTGCCGCCCAGCGTGAAGGCAGGGCGGATGATGGCCGGAAGGCCCACATAATCCAGCGCCTTCATCGCCTCGGCCACACCGGCCGAGATGTCGAACTTGGTCCCGACTTTGGGGGCGGCGATGATGGTTGCCTTCGGGTTCTCCAGCCCCAGCCGGTCCATCGCCTCGCGGAACAGCTTGCGGTCTTCGGCCATTTCGATGGCTTGGCGATTGGCGCCGATCAGCTTGACGTTGAACTTTTCCAGCACGCCCAGATCATCCAGCGCCAGCGTGGTGTTCAGGCCGGTCTGCCCGCCCATGGTCGGCAGGATCGCGTCCGGGCGTTCCTTTTCGATGATCTTGGCCACCACTTCAGGGGTGATCGGCTCGATATAGGTCGCATCCGCCAGCCCCGGATCGGTCATGATCGTTGCGGGGTTGGAGTTCACGAGGATGACGCGATACCCTTCCTCGCGCAGCGCCTTGCAGGCCTGTGCGCCGGAATAGTCGAACTCGCAGGCCTGCCCGATGACGATGGGCCCCGCACCGATGATCATGATCGATGAGATATCGGTTCTTTTCGGCATGGGGGCCCCCGTGTGTGCTCCGCCGCACCCAAGGGGGCGGGGGAGGGATTCTGAGCATCGCGCAAATTGGCGGGGTTATAGTCGCGTCAGTTCGGGGCGCAAGGGTCTATCTGGCGCAGGGAAGGAACGGCATGTCGGCATCGGGCTGGTCGGCGCGCGGCATGGCTGCTACATCGCGGGAAAGCGGTCGAACGGAGGGCGAGGCATGATCCTGTTGGAACACGGGCCGCAGGGCCGCCCGGCCCTGTTTGACGCCCCGCGCGAGACCATTGTCGTGTGGGAGGCGGACGCGCTGGCACCCGCCCTGGCGCGGCTGGATGCGGCGCGGGCGGCGGGCGGCTGGATCGCGGGCTATCTGTCCTACGAGGCGGGCTATGCGCTGGAGCCGAAGCTGGCGCCCCTGATGCCGGAGAACCGGGATCACCCGCTGCTGGCCTTCGGTGTTTTTTATGCCCCCGCGCCGGGCGGGCCGCTGCTGGAAACCGCACGGTCGGCAGGTGGCGCCACGCTCGCGCCGCTGGTGCCAATGATCAGCCGCGCGGATTACGGCTTGGCCGCCGAAAAGGTGGCGGCCTATATCGGCGCGGGCGATTGCTATCAGATCAATCAGACCTTCCCGATGGAAAGCCGCCTGACCGGCACGCCCCTTGGGCTCTACGCGGCGCTGCGGGCGCGGCAGGCGGTGGGGTATGGCGCCTATCTGGATCTTGGCAGCGGCCCGGTCATCGTGTCACGCAGCCCCGAGCTGTTCTTTTCCACCACCGCTGCTGGGCGCATCGAAAGCCGCCCGATGAAAGGCACCGCGCCGCGTGGCGCCGACCCGGAGGAAGATGCCGCGCTGGCGGAAGAACTGTACCGTTCCGAAAAGGGCCGGGCCGAAAATCTGATGATCGTCGATCTGCTGCGCAATGACATCTCGCGCCTTGCCGAGGTCGGCTCGGTCAAGGTGCCCGAACTTTTCGCGGTGGAGGCTTTCGCCACCGTTCATCAGATGTCGTCGCGCGTCGTCGGGCAACTGGTCGAACCACCCGCAATGGCCCGGCTGATGCCCGCTCTGTTCCCCTGCGGCTCGATCACCGGGGCGCCGAAGATCCGCGCGATGGAGATCATCCGCGAGGTCGAGCCCTTCCCGCGCGGGGTCTATTGCGGGGCAATCGGCTGGATGGCGCCGGATGGTGCCTCGGTTTTCAACGTGGCGATCCGCACGCTGTCGGTCTGGCCGGACAATCGCGTGGTGCTGAACGTCGGCGGTGGCGTGGTCTACGATTCCACCACGCAGGGCGAATGGGACGAGGCTCACTGGAAGGCGCGCTATGCCGCGGCGCTGGTCCGATGACGCCGCGCCTCATTGAAACGATGCTGTGGGACGGGGCGTCCTATCCGCGCCTGCCGCTGCATCTGGTGCGGCTGGCAGGCTCTGCCGCAGTGCTGCGCTACAGTTGCGACCTCACGGCGGTGCAGGAGGCGCTGCCCGCCCCCGAGGGCGCGGCCCGTGTCCGGCTGACGCTGGGCCAGGCGGGCGATATCGAGGTGACGGCGGCACCGCTGCCGCCCGCCGCGTCGCACTGGCGGCTGGCGCTTTCGCCGCTCCGGCTCGACAGCGCGGACCCCTGGCTGCGCCACAAGACCACCCGCCGCGCGCTGTATGATGCCAGCCGCGCCGCGCTGCCCGAGGGCGTGGAGGAAGTGATCTTCCTCAACGAACGTGGCGAGGTCTGTGAGGGCACGATCAGCACGCTGTTCTTTGACCGGGGGCAGGGGATGCGGACACCGCCGCTGGCCAGCGGCTGCCTGCCCGGCGTGCTGCGTGCCGAACTCGGCTGCCCGGAAGAGGTGTTGCGCGCAGAAGACCTGCCGCAGGTCCGGCTCTGGGCCGGGAACGCGCTGCGCGGGCTGATCCCGGCGGTCTGGCTGGGGTGAAACATGCAGGGCATCTGCAAGGCACCTTGCAAATGCTTTCGCAAAACCCTTCTGCCCCGGCGTCGTCCGTATCGCGCGGGGTTGACTTGCCCCTTGGCGCGGTGTGTATCGGCGCATCGGATGAAGCCTCGGAAAAGGGGAGCGTGATGCACGCCTATCGCAGCCATACTTGTGCGCAACTCAACAAGGATCATGTCGGGCAGAATGTCCGTCTGGCCGGATGGGTGCATCGGGTGCGGGATCACGGCGGCGTGCTGTTCATCGACCTGCGCGACCATTACGGCGTGACGCAGGTGCTGGCCGACAGCGACAGCCCGGCCTTTGCGGAGATCGAGAAGCTGCGCGCCGAATGGGTGATTTCGCTCGACGGCGTGGTGAAGGCGCGCGACGCGAGCCTTGTGAACCCGAAGCTCGCCACCGGCGAGATCGAGGTCTACATCAAATCCGTCCGCGTGCTGGGCGCGGTGGAGGGCGATCTGCCGCTGCCGGTCTTCGGCGAAACCGACTACCCCGAGGAAACCCGTCTCACCTACCGATTCCTCGACCTGCGCCGCGAAAAGCTGCATGGCAACATGATGCTGCGCTCGAACGTGGTGCGCTCGATCCGCAACCGGATGTGGGATCAGGGGTTCAACGAATTCCAGACCCCGATCATCACCGCCTCCAGCCCCGAAGGCGCCCGCGACTTCCTGGTGCCGTCGCGCCTGCATCCCGGCAAGTTCTATGCCCTGCCGCAGGCACCGCAGCAGTTCAAGCAGCTGATTATGGTGGCAGGCTTTGATCGTTACTTCCAGATCGCGCCCTGCTTCCGCGACGAAGACCCGCGCGCCGATCGCAGCCCGACCGACTTCTATCAGCTTGATATCGAAATGTCTTTCGTCGAGCAGGAAGACGTGTTCGCCGCCGTGCAGCCGGTCATTCAGGGCCTGTTCGAGGAATTCCGCCCCGATTGCAAAGTGCCCTCCGACTGGCCGCGCATCGCCTACCGCGACAGCATGCTGTGGTATGGCAGCGACAAGCCTGACCTGCGCAACCCGATCCGGATGCAGGTGGTGTCCGACCATTTCAAAGGCTCGGGCTTTGCGGTTTTCGCCAAGCTGCTGGAGAATGAGGGCACCGAAATCCGCGCCATTCCGGCCCCGACCGGCGGCAGCCGCAAATTCTGCGACCGCATGAATGCCTATGCGCAGAAAGAGGGCCTGCCGGGGATGGGCTATATCTTCTGGCGCGAGGGTGAAAATGGCGCGATGGAAGCCGCTGGCCCCCTGGCCAAGAACATCGGGCCGGAGCGGACCGAGGCGATCCGTCAGCAGCTTGGCCTCGGCCTCGGCGATGCGGCCTTCTTCCTTGGCGGCAAGCCGGAACAGTTTGAAGGCTTCGCCGGCCGTGCCCGCAATGAAATCGGGCGCGAGCTGAACCTTGCCGAAACTGACACGTTCCGCTTTGCCTGGATCGTTGACTTCCCGATGTACGAGAAGACCGACGACGGCAAGATCGACTTCAGCCACAACCCCTTCTCCATGCCGCAAGGCGGGATGGAGGCGCTGTCGGGCGATCCGCTGAAGGTGCATGCCTATCAGTATGACCTAGCCTGCAACGGCTATGAACTGATCTCGGGCGGTATCCGCAACCACAAGCCGGAAATCATGTATCGCGCCTTTGAACTGGCGGGCTATCCGAACAGCGAAGTGGACAAGCGGTTTGGCGGTATGGTCAAGGCGTTCAAATATGGCGCGCCGCCGCATGGTGGCTGCGCGATGGGGATCGACCGGGCGGTGATGCTGCTGGCGGATGAAATGAACATCCGCGAGGTCATCATGTTTCCGATGAACCAGCGTGCCGAGGATCTGCTGATGAACGCGCCTTCGGAACCCACCAACGAACAGCTGCGCGAACTGCGCCTGCGCGTGGTGCCGAAAGACGCCTGAGCGGGAATTGCAAATTCCTTGTGAAGGAATTTGCAAATCTTTTTGCAAAAGATTTGGCCCCGCCCCGGCGGGGTCTTTCAACAAGAGGCTGCCATGACTGCAATGTTCGACGCCTCCGTCCCGGTGTTCCTGCACTACCTTGACCGTCTGGCGGCCATGGTGGAGCGCACTGCCCGGCAGGAGCAGGTGCTTCAGGCCCGGCTTGCCCCCGACATGTTCACCGCCGCGCAACAGGTGGCGACGGCGGCGGGCTTTGCCCTGCGGATTTCCTTTCCGCTGGCCGGGGCTGCGGTGCCGGGGATCGCGGATCACGGGATGGACCGGATCGGCCTGGGCCGTCGTCTTGCGGCGGCAAGCCATGCGCTGCGCGGGCTGGAGCCTGTGGCTTTCGACGGGGCCGAAACCCGGCGCATCCGGCATCGCGCGGGCTTTGCCGAGCTGGATCAGTCCGGCGCAGAGTTCCTGCACCTGTTCGGCATGCCGAATTTCATGTTCCACACAGCCATGGCCTTTGCCGTGCTGCGCCAGCAGGGGCTGGAGATCGGCAAGGCCGATTTTGACGGGCTGCACGACTATCCGCACGGTTTCCGGTTCTGATCCCTCGCGCGGAATTGTGCCGGCGGCCAGAGGTCAGGGCTTTCCATCTCCGGGTCTGTGCCTATCTTCGCTGCACCAGTCTGTGCCAGCCCGGAGGATGCCATGCCGGTCGCCGAAGATATCGCCGCCTTCCGTTATGGCTATGGATTACCCTTGCCCGCAGGCGCCCCGCGCGGTGCGAAAGAGATGCTGGCGGCACTGGCCGGCCCTGACCGGGCGCAGGACATGTTTCCTGCGCCGGAAACCCCTGCGCTTTTCGCCCTGTTTGCCGATGCAGCGAAAGCCCGCGTTGCCTTCCGAAAGAAGAAGGAAGAGCGTGACGAGGTGCGCAGGCGGGTCAAGCTGGTGGAGGCGGAGACCGAGGCCTTTTCCCGCAGGCTGATCGCGCGCGCGCTGGCCTCGCCGGACGGTTTTCGCGAACGGCTGGCCTGGTTCTGGGCAGATCACTTCACCACGGTGCCCCGCCTGCGCGAGCATTCGGTCCTGACGGGTGATATGTCCGAACGTGCCATCCGCCCTCATCTCGCGGGGCGCTTTGCCGATATGCTGCGGGCGGCTGACCTCCATCCTGCGATGCTGCTTTACCTTGACCAGCGAAGTTCCATCGGCCCCGGATCGGCCTTCGGGAAGCGCAAGGGAAAGGGGCTGAACGAGAATCTGGCGCGCGAGGCGATAGAACTGCACACGCTGGGGGTGGGCGCGCAATATTCCCAGACCGATGTGCGGCAGCTTGCCGAGCTTCTGACCGGGCTTGCGGTGGACCCGGCCAGGGGGGCGGTGTTCTATCCACGCCGGGCCGAACCCGGTGCGGAACAGGTTCTGGGCAAAAGCTATGACGGGCGGGGGCTGGAGCCCATCCACCGGGTACTGGACGATCTGGCGCGCCGACCGGAAACCGCGCAGCATCTGTCGCGGAAACTGGTGACGCATTTCCTGTCGGATACGCCGGATCCCGCGCTGGTGGACCGGATGGCGGCGGCCTATCTGGCCAATGATACCGCGCTTCTGCCGCTGTATGAGGTGATGCTGACGGATTCATCGGCCTTCGCCGCGCCGCGCCTGAAGGCCCGCCAGCCAGCCGAGTTCGTCATCGGTGCCTGCCGGGCGCTGGGTATGCGGCCGCAACGCATGTTCAGGATGCCCTCACGGCGCTTCCACACTCTGCTGATCGACCCGATGCGTCTGATGGGGCAGGAATGGGGACGGCCCATCGGCCCGGATGGCTGGGCCGAGGCGGCGGCGGAGTGGATCACACCGCAGGGGCTGGGCGCGCGGATTGCCTGGGCGATGGACATGCCGGGCAATCTGGAACAGGTGGACCAGATTGATCCAAGGGCTTTTCTGGATCACGCGCTGGGAACACTCGCACCTGACACGCTGCGGGTTGCGGTCTCGCGCGCCGAATCTGCCCGCGAGGGGGTAGGGCTCGTGATGGCCTCGCCTGAATTCAACCGGCGCTGAGGAGGCGGCGATGCAAGATGTCACCCGGAGGCTTTTCCTGCGAGGCGGTGTGGCGGCGGCCTGTTCGGCGGCGGCCCATCCCTTGCTGACCACCGTGACCTTCGCACAAGGCGCGGCACAGCTGGGGGAGAACCGGCTGATCGTCGTGATCCTGCGGGGGGCTATGGATGGTCTGGACGCGGTGCAGCCCATTGGCGACCCGCTGTTTGCGCGGATGCGGCCGAAGCTGGGCACCGGCGCGGGCGTGCTGCCGCTGGACGGCCTGTTCGGGCTGCATCCGGCAATGGCCGGGCTGATGCCGCTGTGGACGTCGGGTGAGCTGGCATTTGTTCATGCCACGTCGACGCCCTATCGCGACAAGCGCAGCCATTTCGATGGGCAGGACATTCTTGAAGCCGGAACCGGGCTGGATGTGCCGGTTCCCGAAGTGCGCGATGGCTGGCTGAACCGGATGTTGCAGGCGGTGCCGGGAATCGCATCGGAGACAGCCTATGCGGTCGGGCGTGAGGCGCAACCCCTTCTGGCCGGTGCGGCAGAAATCCGCAGCTGGACGCCCGAAGTGACCCTGAGCCTCAGCGCGCAAAGCAGGTTGCTGCTGGAACAGGTCTATCATGATGATGCGCTGTTCCGTGACGCGGGCGGCGAGGCGATGGATCTGGCTGCCGAACTTGCAGGCGGGGCCGCGCCCGCCTCGATGGAGGGGGGCGGCAAATTCGCAGATACCGACAGGCTGGCCGGTTTCGCGGCGGACCGACTGAAAGGTGACACGCGGATTGCCGCTTTCTCGCTGTCGGGCTGGGATACGCATCGCCGTCAGGAAGGCGCGCTGCCGCAGCAGTTGCGCGGGCTGGAGCGGCTGATCCTTGTCCTGCGTGAACAGATGGGTTCGGCCTGGGATCGCACCATGCTGCTTGCGATGACCGAGTTTGGTCGCACGGTGGCGGAAAACGGCAGTGCGGGCACAGATCACGGCACCGGGGGCGCCATGCTGATGGCGGGCGGCGCACTGAAAGGTGGCCGCATCTACGGCCGCTGGCCGGGCCTGGCCGAGGAAGCCCTGTATGAACGGCGCGACCTCATGCCCACCAGCGATGTGCGCGGCTGGGCGGCCTGGGCCATGCGCGGGCTTTACGGGCTGGACCGCCGGGTGCTGGAACAGGCGGTTTTTCCCGGTCTCGACATGGGCGATGATCCCGGTTTCCTGCGCTGAGCAGGCCGTTGCCTTTACCGCAGCGCCCGCCTAGGCTCAAACCCGAGGTGGAGGTGGGCATGGTTGATCTCGGTCAGAAGATACAAGGGTTTACGGCGCCCGCGCATCCGGCGGGCACGGTGTTGGAGGGGCGCTATGTCCGGCTGGAGCCGCTGGAGGCAGAGGCCCATGCGGGCGATCTGTACCGCGCCTTCGCCAGGGATGACCGGCTGTGGGATTATCTGGGCTATGGCCCGTTTCCCGGAGCGGCAGCATATCACCGCTGGGTCAAGGATCACGAGACGAGCCAGGACCCGGTGTTTCTGGCGCTGCGGGACCGGGCGACGGGGCATTGCGGCGGTGTGGCCTCTTTCCTGCGCATCGACCGGACGCATGGTGTGATCGAGGTCGGCCATATCTGCATCGCACCGGAAATGCAGAAAACCCGCGCTGTGACCGAGGCGATGTTCCTGATGATGCAATGGGCCTTCGCGGCCGGATACCGGCGCTATGAATGGAAGTGCAATGCGCTGAACATGCCCTCGCGCCGCGCGGCGCAGCGGCTGGGGTTCAGCTACGAGGGGGTGTTCCGGCAGCATATGATCGTGAAGGGACATAATCGCGATACCGCGTGGTTCTCCGTGATCGACAGCGAATGGCCGGCGCTGCGCGAGGCCTTCGTAGCCTGGCTCGCGCCTGCGAATTTCGGTGCGGGCGGGCAGCAGAATGAAAAGCTTTCGGATCTGACCCGACTGACCCGGCCCGCGCGCGACCCTGCGCTGTGACCGGCCCGTTTGCGAAAAGGAAACTGCATGCATCCGCGAATGACCCTGCTTTCTGCCGGTCTCTGCCTTCTGTCGGCCCCCGTGCTTGCCGCGGAGGATGTGACGACCGTCCCCTACCTTTGCGATCACGGGGCGCGGGTCAGCGCGACGTATATCAATACCGGGACCGACAGCTTTGCCGTTGTCACTTTCGAGGGGCGGCAGATCGGCTTTGCCATCGCGCAATCGGCGTCCGGCGCGCGCTATGAAAGCCGGGATGCAGCCCAGCCCTTTGTCTGGTGGACCAAGGGTGATCAGGCCATGATGCTGTTCGGGGCGGAAGAAACCCCGGTCTATTCTGAATGCGTCCCCGGATGAGGCGGCGGCCCGGCCCCCGACATGGGGGGAACGATCAGTCCGGTGACTGGCCGGGCCAGCCGTGACGCCAGCAGCCTGACCAGCGGCGCGGTATCTGCCCCGGCAGGCCGTGCCCGCGTCGCCACATCCGCCAGAACCGGATCATCGGCGCAGCGGGCGATGCCTTCGACAAACCCGGCGACATAGCTGCCGGTTTCCGGCTGCACGTCCAGCATTTCAGCCGCGTGGGCCAGATCGTCCCGCAGCGCCAGCGGGTCGGCAGGCAGCGTCAGGCCAGATTCGCAGGCGGTGGCTGCCGGGGTGCCGGTGGTCCGCAGGATGAGGGCGACAAAGGCGGACAGGCCTGGAACGGGTTTCTCGACGAAGCCATCGGCCCCGGAGGCCAGCGCCGCGCCGCGCCCGACCGGATCACCGCTGAGCCCAAGGATTGCCGGGCGTGCCCGCCCGAAACTTCCCAGACACAGTTCGTGGATCAGCGCTTCGCCCCGCCCGTCGGGCAGCCCAAGATCCACCAGCACGACATCGGGACGATAGAGCCGCAGATGCGCCCTCGCGGCGGCCAGCGTTCCCGCGCGCCGCATCCGTGCCCCGGCGCGCTGGCAGATCAGCCGGAGCGCATCGCAGGCAAAGCGGCTGTCCTCGACCAGCAGGATCGTCAACCCGCGCAGCGGTGCGGCGCGGCAGGCATTGGCATCGGGCAGGTGCAGAGGGTCTGGCATTGGGGCCTCGCGGGTTGTCCTGTGTCCAGCCAAGCAAAGATTCCCTAATCTCCGGTGAACGGTGGACAGGCGCCGCTGCGGCGGGCAGGATGACCCCATGACCGAAGATCCGCGCATCGAAGCATGGTACAGCACTGAAAGCCGCTGGCAGGAGGGGCTTCTGGCCCTGCGCGCGCTGTTGCGCGAAACGCCTCTGGCCGAAAACCTCAAATGGCGCGGTCCCTGCTATGACTGGCAGGGCGGCAATGTGGCGATGCCCTGGCGCATGAAGGAGAGCTTTGGCCTGTCGTTCTTCAAGGGCGTGTTGCTGGATGACCCCGACAGGCTTCTGGAGCCGCCGGGGCCAAACTCGCGCTTCGTGCGGATGATGCGCTTTACCGAAAGCGCAGAGGTGGCGCCCGCCAGCCCTGCCTTGCGCGGTTTTCTGGCGCAGGCGCTGCATCTGGAACAGAGCGGGCAGAAGGTGATCCCGGCGCCGGGCGAGCTGGACCTGCCCGAAGAGATCGGCGAAGCCTTCGCCGAAGACCCGGATCTGGCGGCTGCCTTCGATGCACTGACACCGGGGCGGCGGCGCGGCTACCTGCTGCATTTCACCCAGGCGAAGCAGGCGGCAACCCGGCGCGCGCGGCTTGAAAAATGGGCGTCGCATATCCGGGCGGGCAAGGGAATGCACGACCGTTGACGCGCTGCGGCAACGCCGCTCTTGCGTGCAGACGCCGGTCACGGGATAAGCGGGCCGGGTTCCGCGCGGCATGGCCCGCCACGCCCCGAACCGCACCGGCGTCAGGCAGAGGAGAGCGCGAGGATGATCGGACGACTGAACCATGTGGCGATTGCAGTGCCGGATCTGGAGGCTGCCACCGCGCAATACCGCGACACGCTGGGCGCCAGTGTCCGCGCGCCGCAGGACGAGCCTGATCATGGCGTGACCGTTGTGTTCATCGACTTGCCGAACACCAAGATCGAGCTGCTGTATCCGCTGGGCGAGAACTCCCCCATTGCGGGCTTTCTGGAAAAGAACCCCGCCGGGGGGATCCATCACATCTGCTATGAGGTGGAAGACATCCTTGCCGCACGCGATCAGCTGAAGGCCGCCGGTGCGCGGGTGCTGGGGACGGGGGAGCCGAAGATCGGTGCGCATGGCAAGCCCGTGCTGTTCCTGCATCCGAAGGATTTCAACGGCTGCCTCGTGGAACTGGAACAGGTCTGAGCCATGACGATCACCGCCGCCCTCATCCTTTTCGCCGTCACCTGGTTCATGGTGTTCTTCGTGGTGCTGCCGGTGCGCTTCCGCTCGCAGGCCGAGGCGGGGGAGGTGGTGCCCGGCACTCCGAAATCGGCTCCGGCTGATCACATGGTCGGCCGCAAGGCGAAGATCACCACCATGATCACGGTGGTGATCTGGGCCGGGCTGGTCTGGTTCATCACCAGCGGTCTGGTCAGCATCCGCGACATCGACGTGATGGGGCATATGCCGCCGCCCTCTGCGCTGGAACAGCAGGAGCAGAAATAGGAAAGGCGGGCCCGGATCGGCCCGCCTTCTTTCTTCGGCGGTCTGCCCCTGAGGGTACGTCCGCTGCTGGTGTCAGCGCGCGCTGTTCAGGCGGTGAAACATATGGGTGAAGGTCGCGACGCCCAGAACCGGAATGAAGAGGTTCACCAGCGGAAACGACAGCGGCGCGGCCATCAGCGTGCCCGCGAGCCAGATCGCCCCGTTGTGACGCGCCCGCAGCGCCTTGGCCCCCTTGCGCCCCAGACGACGCATGGCGACCAGCGTGAAATACTCGCGCCCCAGCAGAAACCCGTTCACTGCCCAAAAGACAACCGGCACCAATGGCCCGGCGAAGGGATAAAGCAGCAGTGCCAGCACATTGGCCATCACCAGCAAGCCGAAAAAATTCACAGCGTCGATCAGGCTGTCCGACAGTTTCAGCCGGGGCACCGGGGGTAGGGTCGGATAATGCCGGTCTTCGACCGCCTGTGCCACATCCTCCAGAAACAGGCCGGAAAACAGGGCGGCCACCGGCACCATGAGGAAGATCGACAACCCGACCATCAGAAGGGCCGAGCCGATGGACAGCAGCGTATCCAGCCCGCCCACAGGCCCGACCAGCGGGATATCGACCGAGGCGGGGGCCAGCCATTCGATCAGGAACAGCATCCCGGCGTAGACCCCGACCAGCAGCGCCAGCGCGAGGCCAACGCCCAGCAGCAGGACGCGGCGAAAGCGCGGGTCGCCGATCTGGCCCAGAGCGCGGGTGAAATCCGAAAAGATCATTCCACGACCCAGCGGGTCAGGGCGGCCACATCCGGGCGGGGGCGTTCGGGCGGTGCCGAGGTTTCGGTGCCGATATGCACGATCCCCGCCACGCTTTCCTGCGGGGCAAGGCCGAAGGCCGGTTCGGCGAAGCCACGGTCGTGGCTCACCCAGCCTGTCAGCCAGCTTGCGCCCCAGCCCGCCGCCAGCGCGGCATTCACAAGGCCCAGACAGACACAGCCTGCCGACAGGATCTGCTCCGCTTCGGGCACCTTGTCCTGCGCCTTGGGGCTGGAGATCACCACGACAGCCAGATTGCCCTGATCGAACTGGCCGCGCCCCTTGGCGATGCGTTCCTCGTTGCCGCCGGTTTCACGGGCCCGTGCCTCAGCCATGTCGGCCAGCCGGGCCATGGCGGGGCGCGTGAGCACCAGAAGGCGCCAGGGTTCCAGCTTGCCGTGATCGGGGACGCGCAGCGCGGCGGTCAGCAACGGCGCCAGCTCCTCGGGCGTCGGCACCGGCAGCGTCAGCGTCTTGGCCGGGCGCGAGCGGCGGGTCAGCAGGAAATCCAGCGCGGCGGGGTTCGGGGTCATCTGTCGGTCCTTAAGCTCGTCATCGCGGCCAACATAGGCGCGGGCCGGGCCGGGCGGAAGGGCGCAGGGCCGCTGCAAGCCCCCTTTATCGGCGCCAAGGGAACCGCTAAACGGGGCTTAGCCTGCCGCCAGGAGTTTGCCATGAGCCAGTTGACCCGCCGTTCCCTTGTAGCCCTGACGCTTGCCACGCTTGTCGCGGGGTGTGGGGGCGGCCGCAGGCGCGAAGCCCGGCGCCCCGATACCGCGCAGGGACCGGCAGAGATCAATCACCTGATTTCCCATTACTCCCGCGTCTATGACGTGCCGGAAAGCCTTGTGCACCGGGTGGTGAAGCGGGAAAGCAACTACAATCCGGGGGCACGCAACGGGCCGTACTACGGGCTGATGCAGATTTTGCCGCAGACCGCCCGCACGATGGGGCACCGGGGATCGGCACAGGAATTGCTGGATGCCGATACTAATCTGAAATACGGGGTGAAATATCTGCGTGGCGCCTGGCTCGTGTCGCGCGGCAATCATGACCGGGCGGTCGGCTGGTATTCGCGGGGCTACTACTACGAAGCCAAGCGCATGGGTCTGCTGGAGAAAACCGGATTGCGGGGCTGATGGCGCGCCGGTCTGTCCCTGATCTGGCGGCGCGGGCCTTGCCGGGGGCAGAATTTTCCCTGCGGGTTACCCCCCGTGCCAGCCGCAACGCGCTGACCGAAGACGACGGGCAGTTGCGCTGTCAGGTGACCGCGGTGCCGGAGGACGGGCGGGCCAATGCCGCCGTGACAGAATTGCTGGCCGCAGCGCTGGGGGTTGCCAAATCGCGTCTGACGCTGGTGCGCGGGGCGACCGCGCGGGACAAGCTGTTCCGGCTGGACTGACCCCGCGGCTCAGTTGCAGTTGCCGACATCGTTGAAGCCGACCTGCGTGACGAACCGCGGTTTTGTCGCCACGAACTGCCGGATGACGAAATCATTCAGCCCGATGTTCAGCGCCGGACGGAAATTGGTGCTGCTTTCCACCAGGATCAGCGTTTGCGCATTGTCGCTGATCGGCAGTTTGGTGGCCACGGTTTGCAGGGTGGTGGTGGTCCATGGCGGCATCTTGGAGCGGTTCATCGAACAGGACCATTGCACCTCGTATCTGTTGCGCGCCGCGACCCAGATCACCGACGAATAGCGCATCACCGGCGCGAAGTCGTTCTGGATGAGGTAGGTCATGGCGTTGCTCAGCCCGTTCACATAGGTGAACGAGGCATTGCGCTCCATCCGGCTCAGCGCGTCCGAGGCGGTATAGGTGGCTTTCTGCACCTGGTTGATGGTGCGGAACGCGTCCCAGTAGACGTACAGTCCGAAGGCGGCCCAGATCAGCATGGGCATCAGCAACATGCCTTCGACCAGCAGGGCAGTGCCATCCTCTTCGCGGCCAAAACGGCGCAGGCGGTGGCACAACCGTCCCAGAAGCCCCGGATTGCCTGTCATGTTCTGCTGCCCCACATCTACTCGTATCCTTACGGTTCGTTCACAAAGCCCGAGGCCGCGACCAGGCGGTACCCGCCCTTGCCGTCTTTTTCGAGATTGGCCGCAATGCCGGTGGACGGGAAAATCGCATCGGCCCGGACGCAGACGCGCACCAGCATGAATTCGCGCGGCGCCAGTGCCGCGGGGTCCAGCCGCGTGACCGGATCAATGTTGGAGGCGCGGTCGCGGCAGACCACGCGGTCCGTTGGCAGCGCCCAGGTCGTCATGTCCACCCGGTCAAGGCTGACCTTCATGGATTGCCTGCATTCGGGCAGAACGACCGCCGCGTCGCAGATCGCATCGCGGATGCTGTCATGCGTGGGATTTGGAAACTGACCCAGCCTCAGTTCCCGCACCACGATATCCAGCGCGCGTTCAAGCATGGTCTGCCGCACCATCAGCAGCCCGGTCTCGAAGGAGGCCATGAACACCGTCATGAACAGCGGGAAGATCAGCACGAACTCGACTGTGGCCGATCCGTCCTCGCGCCGGAAACGCGGCCAGAGCCTGCGCAGACAGTCTGGCAACCGGAGTGTCATTGGGTCAGCCTCAGATAGCTGAGCTGCGAGGCGATGGAATGGAACACCGAGGCGATATCGAGGTTCGTCGCCGCAAAGTAATGCGCATCCGAGGTCGCGCAGGCCTGAATCTGGGCGCGGCCGTTCGAGGGCGCCTCGAAGGCGATGCCATAGATGATGATGCCCGAATTCTTGGCTGCGGTGCAGGCCTGTTGCAGGCGGGAGTTCTTGGTGCTGCTGACGTAGTCGACCATGTCGTAATAATAGGTCGAATAGTTCCCCCCCAGCGGCCGCGCCATCAGCTGATAGGCGACATACTGGACAGACCAGTAGCGAAACACCTCAGGCCAGGTGAGCTGGGTCGCCCCGCTGGTGCCGCCCTCGGGCGAGGAATGCCACGACCCGTCACTGACCCAGTAATAATCGTTGGAGCCACTGCGGTTGTAATACATCGATGCGCGGCCATTGCTGTTGCGGCGATAGATGTTCGACAGGCCGGAGCGGTAGTTGCTGGTCAGCTTGTATTCGGTGGTGTTCTCGCCATCCGTCATCACGACCAGAACCTTGATCGTATTGCCGCTGACGATGTCCAGGGGCCGGTTCGCATATTGGGCAGCCACCTTGCCCCGGGCAATCATGCCCTGGGTGACGGCTTGTGTGGCGGGGTCAAGCAGCAAAGCGCCCCACTTCACCCCAAGGTCGATCGAGGTATTGCCGCCCACCTGAAGGTTGGTGATCGCATCCTTCAGCGTTGTCGTGTTGTCGCTGAGCATGACAATCCGGTTTCCGGTTTCGGGCGGGCAGTTGTAATCCTGCGCTGTGGAGCTCGTGCCGTTGAACGGGTCGAAATGGCCGTTCTGCACGAAGCTGCGGGTGCGTGACAGCGTGGTGGTGCCGAACACGTCATCCGGCAGTTCCACGCAATAGGAATAGTCGTGCAGCTTGGGCACGTTGAATTGTGCCATCAGATCGGGGCCCAGATTGACCTGCGCGTTGTACGGAATGATCGAAACGGTCGTCCGCCCGGCTTCGGAATTGGCAAAGACGGTGTCGATGAAGCTGCGCGCGGCGGGGCGCAGGGCGTTGATGCGTGTCCCGCTCATCGAGCCGGAAATATCCAGCACCAACGACACCTCGACGTTGTTGATCCGCTGTTCGGCGCCGCTGTCTGCGGCCACGTCGAAACTGTTGACGCCCATCATCTGCATGAACATCGGATGGGTGTCGGCCTCGGCATCCGCCGTCACGCTGCGGAAGTTGAAACCGCTCTCCACCGTGACTGATTTCAGATATTGCGACAGGTCGACCTTGTCGAAATAGTCACGCACCACGGTTTCGGGATCAAGGCTCTGATTCAGCCCGGCGGCGGCCAGAACGCTGCGGTCCAGCGTCTGTTGCAGGGTCACACGCTTCTGTTCGTGACGCATCACGTCGATGGCGAGGCCGCCGACCATCAGCATCAGCAGAAGCAGCATCATGCCGAAGGGCAGCAGGCTGCCATCCTCGCTCCGGCGGAATCCCCGGAGGGCCGCCGTGATCCGCGCCGCAATCCGTATTCTGTCCTTGCCCATGTCGCCGACCCCTCGATGGACTGTGCTCACTCGTATTCCGATCCGGCCGCAGCTTGCGGCACAGACCTTCTCAAGTGTTCATCTACATTCAGACATCGGGCGAAATTATGGCCTGATAACGGTGACTTGTCCCGATATGTGAAGAGAATTCGACAGGGCCGGAAACGGCGGATGCGGGCGGTGGCGGATTGTCGCGCAGCGGTCAACTTCTTGCCACATTTGCGCTGAACCGCCGAAATGGCCACGAATCACCTCCGCTTCGGCCTGATGGACACGGAAACGTTGCAAATTTGGTGATGAATTTTTCAGCATTGCGTCCTAGCGTGAGCCAAGGGCCCTGTCCGCCGGGCCATGGCGGGCGGTGGTCATAACGTGGAGGACGTTACATGGCAGTGCAGAACGAGCCGAGTTTCCGGGCATCCGTCGATCTGATGTTCGAGCGGGCGGTCCGGCTGATGGACCTGAGCCCGGGGCTGGAGCAGAAGATCCGGGTGTGCAACTCCACCTACACGGTGCGGTTCGGGGTACGGTTGCGGGGCAAGATCGAGACTTTCACAGGCTACCGTTCGGTGCATTCCGAACATATGGAGCCGGTGAAGGGCGGGATCCGCTATGCGACCAATGTGAACCAGGACGAGGTGGAGGCGCTGGCGGCGCTGATGACCTACAAATGCGCGCTGGTGGAAACGCCGTTCGGCGGCTCGAAAGGCGGGCTTTGCATCGACCCCCGCGCCTGGGAGGAGCACGAGCTGGAGCTGATCACCCGCCGCTTCGCCTATGAGCTGATCAAGCGCGACCTGATCCATCCGGCGCAGAACGTGCCGGCCCCCGACATGGGCACGGGCGAGCGCGAAATGGCATGGATCGCGGACCAGTATGCGCGGATGAACACGACCGACATCAATGCCAAGGCCTGCGTCACCGGAAAGCCGCCGCATGCGGGCGGTATTCAGGGCCGGGTCGAGGCGACGGGCCGTGGGGTGCAATACGCCCTTCGCGAATTCTTCCGTCACAAGGAAGACAAGGCACAGGCCGGCCTGAGCGGCGATCTGGACGGCAAGCGCATCATCGTGCAGGGCCTTGGCAATGTGGGCTATCACGCCGCGAAATTCCTGTCGGAAGAGGATGGCGCGAAAATCACCGGCATCATCGAACGCGACGGGGCGCTGGTCTCCGATGCGGGCCTGCCGGTCGAAGAGATCAAGCAATGGATCGCGGTCCATGGCGGGGTGAAGGGCTTTCCCGGCGCCGATTATGTGGCCGAGGGCGCGACGGTGCTGGAAGCGGAATGTGACATCCTGATCCCGGCGGCCATGGAAGGCGTGATCAACCTCGGCAATGCCGACCGCATCCGTGCGCCGCTGATCGCCGAGGCGGCGAACGGCCCCATCACCTATGGCGCCGATGAGATCCTCCGCAAGAAGGGCAAGGTGATCATCCCCGACATGTATGCCAATGCGGGCGGGGTGACGGTGAGCTATTTCGAATGGGTGAAGAACCTCAGCCACATCCGCTTTGGCCGGATGCAGCGCCGCGCCGAGGAGGCGCGGTCGCGCCTGCTGGTCGAGGAGCTGGAGCGGCTGTCCTCTGACAAGGGGCTGGGCTGGACGCTGGCAGATGACTTCAAGGAGCGCTTCCTCACCGGCTCGGACGAGCTGGCGCTGGTGCGCTCGGGCCTCGATGACACGATGCGCACCGCCTATCAGTCGATGCGCGAGGTCTGGCACAGCCGGAACGATGTCGAGGATCTGCGGGTTGCGGCGTATATCGTGGCGATCGACCGCGTGGCCAAGACCTACAGGTCGAAGGGGCTTTGACGGCCGGGCCTCACGGGCAGTTTGCTTGACAGCACCGTCCGGGGCGCATTAGCCCCGGACGAGCCGACCCAGTAACCGGAACCGCCCATGTCCCGCAGCTTTGCGCAAGCCCTCCGTACCCTGTTCAGCGTGATTGCGCTGGCCTTCGTCTTTGGCACCCTGGGCGGGGCAGGGCTTTACTATCTCGCCACCGGCAATGGTGTCTCTGCGGCGCTGCTGGCGGCAGGGGGGCTGGCGCTGGTCATTACGCTGTTCGGCATGCTGGCCCTTCAGATCGAGAACAACCGCCTGCTGCACCGCATCGCCGATGCCGCCGAACGGCAGGCGCGGCACCGGGAC
>NZ_LJSC01000001.1:0-1434 GCF_001303875.1 Gemmobacter sp. LW-1
GGCAGCCCCCGCCGCCGCGCCCGAGGCTGCACCCAAAGCTGCCCCGGTCGCTGCCGCGCCGGTGGCCGTGGTGTCCAGGGCCTCGCCCGACTGGGCCGAGGGCACGCCGATGAAAACCATGACCGTGCGCGAGGCCCTGCGCGAGGCCATGGCCGAGGAAATGCGCCGCAGTGATGCGGTGTTCCTGATGGGCGAGGAAGTCGGTGAATATCAGGGCGCCTACAAGATCAGCCAGGGTCTGCTGGATGAGTTCGGCCCCAAGCGCGTTATCGACACGCCGATCACCGAGCACGGCTTTGCCGGTATCGCCGTCGGCGCGGCCTGGGGCGGTCTGAACCCGATTGTCGAGTTCATGACCTTCAACTTCGCCATGCAGGCGATTGACCACCTGATCAACTCGGCCGCCAAGACGAACTACATGTCCGGCGGGCAGCTGGGCTGTCCCATCGTGTTCCGGGGTCCGAATGGCGCGGCGGCACGGGTCGCAGCACAGCACAGCCAGGATTACGCGGCATGGTATGCGGCAATCCCCGGCATGAAGGTGGTGATGCCCTATTCGGCGGCCGATGCGAAAGGCCTGCTGAAACAGGCAATCCGTGATCCGAACCCGGTGGTGTTCCTTGAAAACGAAATCCTATACGGCAAGTCCTTCGAAGTGCCGGATGTCGAGGATTTCACCATTCCCTTCGGCAAGGCCAGGATCTGGCGCGAAGGCACGGATGTCACCATCGTCAGCTTCGGCATCGGCATGACCTATGCGCTGGAGGCCGCCGACAAGCTGGCGGCCGAGGGCATCAGCGCCGAGGTGATCGACCTGCGCACGCTGCGTCCCATCGACTATGACACGGTGCTGGCTTCGGTGATGAAGACCAACCGCTGCGTCACGGTCGAGGAAGGCTTCCCCGTCGGCTCCATCGGCAACCACATCTCGGCGGTGATCATGCAGCGCGCGTTTGACTATCTGGACGCGCCGGTGATCAACCTCTGCGGCAAGGATGTGCCGATGCCCTATGCGGCCAACCTTGAGAAGCTCGCACTGGTGACGACCGCCGAAGTGGTCGAAGCCGTGAAATCCGTCTGCTATCGCTGAGGTGTGAGATGGCCATTCAAGTTCTGATGCCCGCCCTTTCGCCCACGATGGAAGAGGGCACGCTGGCCAAATGGCTGGTGAAGGAAGGCGACGAGGTGAAATCCGGTCAGGTGCTCGCCGAGATCGAAACCGACAAGGCCACGATGGAATTCGAGGCCGTAGATGAAGGCGTGATCGGCAAGATCCTGATCGCGGAAGGCAGCGCGGGGGTGAAGGTGAACACCCCCATCGCCGTGCTGCTGGAAGAAGGCGAGGATGCCTCGGCCGCCGCTGCGGCGCCTGCGCCCAAAGCAGAAAGCGCCGCGCCTGCGGCCGCTCCGGCGGCAGCTGCGCCTGCTGCGGCC
>NZ_LJSC01000017.1:0-58659 GCF_001303875.1 Gemmobacter sp. LW-1
CCATCATCGCACCGGCCCCGGCCATCGCACCGGCAACGGCCATGCCCTGCCCCGTCATCTGGCCCGCCATCTGCGTTGGCAGACCCGCCATCTCGTCCCGTTGCAGCAGCAGCAGGCCCTTGATCCCCATGGGATGCGTGCCCATCACCTGCATGACCTGCGGACCGCCCGCGACGGCACGGTGATAGGCCGTCACCAGCAGCGTGCGTTCATAGTCGGTCAGCTGCCCGGTGGGCGGATAGCCCAGCGTCGCCTGATAGGACGAGATCGCCGACCGGCTCTTTGGCCCCAGCGAACCGTCCGGCGTACCGACCGGATAGCCGAAGTGATTGAGCGCGGTCTGCACCTCGCGGTTCTGTTCGCGCTGCGCAGCCGAGATGCCGGTGGATTTCGTTGATTTCGTGCTGGTCGACCGCCGGGTGGTCGTCGTCTGCTTGCGGCGCTGCTGATCCTTGGCAATGGCATGACCGATGATGCCGCCAATCAGTGCACCGGCAATCGCATCGCCCGCATCGGCCCGAACCGGGCTGGCAGGCGACAATGCCATGGCTGCCGCCACGGCACAGGTGGTTGCAACTGTCCTGACTTTCATCGAAAGACTCCTGAAGAAAGGCGTAAGCTATCCTGTCAGCGTAACACGCCATCGTTACATTGCGAGAAAAAACCGCGTCTGAGGAGGATGCCCATGGTCGAATGGCGCCACATGCCGGGCCTCAGCCCCTATGCCGAGACACTGGCCGCGATGGAGGCCCGCGCGGCAGCCATCGCCGCGGGCGAGGCGGAGGAGGCGATCTGGCTTCTGGAACATCCGCCGCTTTACACCGCCGGAACTTCGGCCCGGCCCGAGGATCTGGTGGAGCCGGACCGCTTCCCGGTTCATGCGGTCGGGCGCGGCGGTCAGTATACCTACCACGGCCCCGGCCAGCGCATCGTCTATGTCATGCTGGATGTGAAGAAGCGCGGCGGCGATGTGCGCTGCTTCGTGCGCCACCTGGAAAACTGGGTCATCGCCGCGCTGGCCGAATTCAACGTGAAAGGCGAAATCCGCCCCGGCCGCGTCGGCGTCTGGGTCGAACGGCCTGACCGGCCACGCAATGCCGATGGCTCGGTCGCCGAGGACAAGATCGCCGCGCTTGGCATCAAGATCCGCAAATGGGTCAGCTTCCACGGCATATCGATCAATGTGGAGCCGGACCTGAGCCACTTCGGCGGCATCGTGCCCTGCGGCATCCGCAACCATGGGGTGACCAGCCTCGTCGATCTGGGGCTGCCCGTTACCATGGCCGATCTGGATGCCGCGCTGATGGCCACCTTCGACGCCGCGCTGGAAGCGCCGTCCTGCCGGGCCTAGACATTTTGACAATTGTCAAAGCGCGACAAGCCGCCTCATGGTAAAGCCTCGTGGCACGGCACTATCCATCTGCCGAAGCCCTAGCCACCGGACGCGCCCGCCGCGCGCCGGGCCTGACGCCAGACAAGGACGATCACGATGAAACTGACACTCACCGCCGCCCTCGCCACCCTTGCGCTCGCCGCCCCGGCCTTTGCCGGAGACGCCGCCAAGGGCGAGGCCGATTTCAAGAAATGCAAGGCCTGCCACATGATCGTCGCCCCGGACGGGACCGAGATCCAGAAAGGCGGCAAGACCGGCCCGAACCTTTATGGCGTGGTCGGCCGCAAGGCGGGGTCGCTTGAGGGCTTCAATTACTCCAACGCCCTGGTCAAGCTGGGCGAGGCCGGTGAGGTCTGGACGGAAGAAGACATCGCGCATTACGTCGCCGATCCGAACAAATACGTCGATGAAAAGACCGGCGACAAGACGCTGAAGACCAAGATGACCTTCAAGCTGACCAAGGGCGGCGAGGACATGGCGGCCTATCTCGCCTCGGTCGCTCCGGCGCCCGAAGGTGCGTCGAACTGACGCACCATCTTGCGGAGTTTGCGCGGCTTTTCTTGATCTGCGTCAAAGTCTGCGATTGCCCGCAGGGCAGTGCCGCTCTAGTAATGGCTCATAATGCGGCCGGGATTCCCTTCCCGGCCGCTGGGACATAAGGGAGCAACGTATGGCAGACGCAGCCATTCATGGTCATGACCATGATACCCGCGGGTTCTTCACCCGCTGGTTCATGTCGACCAACCACAAGGACATCGGGATCCTCTACCTGTTCACCGCCGGCCTCGCCGGGCTGATCTCGGTGGGTTTCACCGTTTTCATGCGGCTCGAACTGATGGAGCCGGGCGTTCAGTACATGTGCCTCGAAGGCACCCGGCTTTTCGCGGATGCCACCCGCGAATGCACCCCGAACGGCCACCTCTGGAACGTGTCGATCACCGCGCACGGCATCCTGATGATGTTCTTCGTGGTCATTCCGGCGCTGTTCGGCGGCTTCGGCAACTACTTCATGCCGCTTCAGATCGGCGCGCCGGACATGGCGTTCCCGCGCATGAACAACCTGTCCTACTGGCTCTATGTCGCGGGCACCTCGCTCGCCGTGGCCTCGGTCTTCTCGCCGGGCGGCAATGACCAGCTGGGTTCCGGCATCGGCTGGGTGCTGTATCCGCCGCTCTCGACCTCGGAAGGCGGTTATTCGACCGACCTCGCCATTTTCGCCGTGCACCTCTCGGGCGCCTCGTCGATCCTCGGCGCGATCAACATCATCACCACCTTCCTGAACATGCGTGCCCCCGGCATGACCATGCACAAGGTGCCGCTGTTCGCCTGGTCGGTCTTCGTCACCGCCTGGCTGATCCTGCTGTCGCTGCCCGTGCTGGCTGGCGCCATCACCATGCTGCTGACCGACCGGAACTTCGGCACCACCTTCTTCCAGCCCTCGGGCGGCGGTGATCCGATCCTCTACCAGCACATCCTGTGGTTCTTCGGTCACCCGGAAGTGTATATCGTGATCGTGCCGGGCTTCGGCATCGCGTCGCAGGTCATCGCCACCTTCTCGCGCAAGCCGATCTTCGGCTATCTGCCGATGGTCTATGCGATGGTCGCCATCGGCGTGCTGGGCTTCGTCGTCTGGGCGCACCACATGTACACCGTCGGCATGTCGCTGACCCAGCAATCCTACTTCATGATGGCCACCATGGTGATCGCGGTGCCCACCGGCATCAAGATCTTCTCGTGGATCGCGACGATGTGGGGCGGCTCTATCGAGTTCAAGACGCCGATGCTGTTCGCGCTCGGTTTCCTGTTCCTGTTCACCATCGGCGGCGTGACCGGCATCGTTCTGAGCCAGGCCGGTGTGGACCGCGCCTATCACGACACCTATTATGTCGTGGCGCACTTCCACTACACCATGTCGCTGGGCGCTGCCTTCTGTATCTTCGCCGGGATCTACTTCTGGTTCGGCAAGATGTCGGGCCGCCAGTACCCGGAATGGGCGGGCAAGCTGCACTTCTTCATGTTCTTCATCGGTGCGAACCTGACCTTCTTCCCCCAGCACTTCCTCGGCCGTCAGGGGATGCCGCGCCGCTACATCGACTATCCCGTGGAATTCGCCTACTGGAACCACGTCTCGTCGATCGGCGCCTTCATCTCGTTCGCCTCGTTCCTGTTCTTCCTCGGCATCGTGTTCTACACGCTGTTCGCGGGTAAACGCGTGACCGAAAAGAACTACTGGAACGAATACGCCGACACGCTGGAATGGACGCTGCCCTCGCCGCCGCCGGAACACACCTTCGAGCAACTGCCGAAGCGTGAGGACTGGGACAAGGGCCACGCCCACTAAGCGCTGAAACCACAGAAGGCCCCGGCACCGCGCCGGGGCCTTTTGCATTCCGCCTCCCGCCCCTTCATCTGTTCGCAAATATCCCCGGGGGTGAATTGCCGCAGGCAAGAGGGGGCGGAAAGCCCCCTGTCGACAGCAGACATATCCCATGCCCTATGAATGGCTTCCCCCCTCGCCCGAAGGCGCACGGCTGCACCTCTGGCCCTATCGCTCGCTGCCGCGGCGCGGTTTCGTGTGGTTTGTCGGCGCCACTGCCGCGCTGATCGCCCTGCCGCTGATCGGGGTGCTGGGGTCGCCCGTGCTCTGGGCGCTGCTGCCCTTCCTGATCGCCGCCATCGCTGCGATCTGGTGGGCGCTGGACCGCTCATACCGCGATGCCGAGATCGTCGAGGATCTGCTTCTGACCCCGGCGCGGATGACGCTGACCCGCCACGGCCCGCGCGGCCGTCACCAGAGCTGGGAGGCGAACCCGCATTGGGTGCGGGTGGAGCGTCACGAAACCGGCGGGCCGGTGCCGCAATACCTTACCTTCTCCGGTGGTCCGCGCCCGGTGGAGATCGGCGCCTTCCTGACCCCCGAAGAGCGGCTGACGCTGGAGCATGAGCTGCGCCAGCATCTGCGCGCGCTGCGCTGAGACTGTCGCCTTTGTTCAATACGGCGGCGACCTGCATGCGCAATCTGGCCCGGTCGAAAGGAGCCAGACATGATTTTCCGCTATACGATCCTTTACGTTCAGGATGTGCCCGCCACCCTGGATTTCTATACCCGCGCCTTCGGGCTGGAGCGCAGCTTTCTGCATGACTCCGGCGATTATGGCGAGGTGCAGACCGGCGAGACTCGGCTTGCCTTCAGTTCGGTCGCGCTGATGCAACGGCTGGGCAAACGCATCGCGACCGGGGAGCCCGCCCTGCCCGCGTTCGAAATTGCCTTTGAAACCGCCGACGTCGCCGCCGCGCTGGAGAGGGCCGTCGCGGCCGGTGCCGAACAGGTGCAAGGGGTCGAGCGGATGGAGTGGGGCCAGACCACGGCCTATGTCCGCACCCCGGATGGCACGCTGGTCGAGCTTTGCACAAAAGTCGGCTGACCGCCTAAAGACCCGGCGCCAGCAGCGCCGCCATGGCCTCGGGATCGGCCAGAAGCCGGGCGGGCGGCGCGCCATGGAAGTGGCGCGCCTCGCGGGTGAAATGCGCCTGATCGGCATAGCCGGCACCGGCGGCGGCCATGGCCAGGGGCACGCCCTCGGCGGCTTCAGCCATCGCCCGGCGCAGGCGCGCCAGCCGAAGCCAGAACAGCGGCGGCTGGCCGGTTTCCGCACGGCTCAGTCGTTGCAGGCTGCGCAGGCTTTGCCCCAGTCTGCGGGCCAGCGCCCCGGCCCCGTCCGGTGGTTCCGCCAGCGCCGCAAGCATTTCGGTCAGGGCAGGATTGCCGGTGCAGATCGCACTGATCGCCGCCACCTCGTCCGGTTTCTCGGGGTCCAGCGCCGACCAGAGCGTCGCGGGCACACGAATTCCCGGCGCCAGACGAAAGCCCCGCATCGCTGTGCCGGTCAGTCCTCGCACCACCCGGACCCGAAGGTCCAGCGTGGAAACTTTCCAGACCGGCGCCTGTCCGGGCATATGTTGCCAGATCACATCCTGACAGCCATCTGGGAAGATCCGCACCGGGCCGGGACGCAACCGCGCCACCTGCCAGGTCTCAAGGACCCCCCCCGTCATGCGCGGTCCTTCAGGCCAGCTTGTCCTTCACCATCGGGCCGACTGCACCAAAATCCATCTGGCCGGTGTATTTGCCCTTCAGCACCGCCATGACCTTACCCATGTCGCGGATGCTGGTGGCGCCCGCCTCGGCAATAGCGGCCTCGATGGCGGCGGCGACTTCCGCTTCGGTCAGCTGCTTCGGCAAGAATTCGGAAATCACCGAGATTTCGGCCAGTTCCTTCTCGGCCAGTTCCAGCCGCCCGCCCTCTTCATAGGCGCGCGCGCTTTCCTGACGCTGTTTCACCATGCGGCCCAGAATGGCCAGAATGGCAGCATCATCGACCACGGCACCGTCGCTTTCGCCCCGCACCGCGATCTCGCGATCCTTGATTGCGGCGTTGATCAGCCGCAGCGTGGAGAGCCGGTCGGCCTCCTTCGCCTTCATGGCATCTTTCAGCGTGGCTTGAAGCCGGTCACGCAAGCTCATGAAACACCCATCCCCAGGTTGCCCGAAGTCGGCAGTCTAACCGTTCACGCTCTGTAACACAACCAGCCGAAAAATGTGTAAGATACTGATTTTTATGAAATAATAATTTCACGCTTCGTAAGGATCATCGGCCTTGACCCCGCCGCCTGTCGCCCTTAGGTTCCCCCCGTTTATCCGGAGAGTCGCCATGCCCCAGACGCAAGTCCCCACCGCCTGCCTCGCGCTTGCAGACGGAACGATCTTCTACGGCAAGGGTTTCGGCACCCCCGGCGAAACGGTGGCCGAACTGGTGTTCAACACCGCGATGACCGGCTATCAGGAAATCATGACCGATCCCTCCTATGCCGGGCAGATCGTCACCTTCACCTTCCCGCATATCGGCAATACCGGCGTCACCGTCGAGGATGACGAGACGGCCGAGCCTGTGGCCGCGGGCATGGTGGTGAAATGGGACCCGACGGAGCCGTCGAACTGGCGTGCCACCTCCGATCTGCAAGCGTGGATGGCGGCGAAGGGCCGTATCGGGATCGGCGGCATCGACACCCGCCGCCTGACCCGCGCAATCCGGCAGCAAGGCGCGCCGCATGTGGCGCTGGCCTTTGATCCCGAAGGCAAATTCGACCTTGAGGCGCTGGTCGCCAAGGCCCGCGCCTGGCAGGGTCTGGTCGGGCTGGATCTGGCGAAAGACGTGACCTGCGCGCAAAGCTACCGCTGGGACGAGATGCGTTGGGCCTGGCCCGAGGGTTACAGCCGCCGCGAAGGCCCCGGCCTGCGCGTGGTCGCCGTGGATTACGGCGCCAAGCGCAACATCCTGCGCTGCCTCGCCTCTGCGGGTTGCGAAGTGACCGTGCTGCCTGCCACCGCCACTGCGGAAGAGGTGCTGGCGCATGACCCCGAGGGCGTGTTCCTGTCGAACGGCCCCGGCGACCCAGCCGCGACCGGCGCCTATGCGGTGCCGATGATCCAAGAGGTGCTGAAGCGCGACCTGCCGGTGTTCGGGATCTGCCTTGGCCATCAGATGCTGGCGCTGGCGCTTGGGGCGCAGACGGTGAAGATGGGCCACGGCCATCACGGCGCCAACCATCCGGTGAAGGAGGTCGGCACCGGCAAGGTGGAAATCACCTCGATGAACCACGGCTTCACCGTGGATGCGCAGACCCTGCCCGCCGGTGTGGTGGAAACCCATGTCTCGCTGTTTGACGGCACCAATTGCGGTATCGCCGTTGAAGGCAAGCCGGTGTTCTCGGTCCAGCATCACCCCGAGGCCAGCCCCGGCCCGCAGGACAGCTTCTATCTGTTCGACCGTTTCGCCGAGGCGATGCGTGCCCGTCGCGCCGGCTGAGCCAGACCTCCGGCCGTTAACCCCGCGTTAACGGCTTTCCGCCGATCCTGCCGCCGGATAGCACGGGATCGGCATGACGGCACACAGACCCGAGTTGCGGCAGGACCGGACCGCGCCCGTTGCGGGCGGCGGCGGGCTTGGTGTTGCCCTGCTGCGCGAGGGTCTGGTTCCGCCGCATGAGATCGTCACAGCGCTTGCCGATGTTCAGGCCACGCAACACGACCTCGCCGATGCTCTGCGGGGCGGCGGGCCGCAGCGTCCCGCGGTTTACGACAGTATGGCACGGCACTGGCGCGTCGATATCGCCAACCTGTCGCGCCAGCCGCCCGATCCGCGCCTGATCGACCGGCTGGGCATTGCCGCCTGCCTGCGGGACCGGCTGGTGCCCTGGCGACAAAGCGGGGCGCTGACCATCATTGCCGTGTCTCACCCCGATGTCTTTCATCGCCAGCAATTCTCGCTGGAGGCGGTCTTCGGGCGGGTAGGCATGGCCATCGCCCCGCCTGAGGAGATCGAGGCTGCCCTGATCGCCGTGCGCGGGCCGCAGATGGATCGTGCCGCCCGGTTCAAGGTTGCGGCAGAGGAAAGCTGCCGTGACTGGGGCGGGCACCGCCATGCCAGTGTCGCCCGCACTGCGCTGGTTCTGGCAATCATCTGGCTGACGCTCGCGCCGGTCAGCCTCGCGGCGGCTCTCGCCTTCTGGGCAGTGCTGACGCTGCTGTTCGCGACGCTGATGAAGGCCGCCGCCATCCTTGCCGCGCTGCGCAAACCGCCACCGGAGCCACCCCTGCCGCATATCGCCCGTCAGCCTGTCATCTCGATCATGGTGGCACTTTACCGCGAGGCCGATATCGCCCCGCGTCTGGTGCGGCGGCTGGGCCGTCTGGATTATCCGCGGGACTGTCTTGAAATCCTGCTGGTGGTCGAAGAGGAGGACAGCCTGACCCGCGCCGCGCTGGCCAGCGCCCGCCTGCCCGACTGGATGCGCGTTGTCGTGGTGCCGGATGGACCGCTGAAAACCAAGCCACGCGCGCTGAACCACGCGCTGAGGGCCTGCCGGGGCACCATTATCGGCGTCTATGACGCAGAAGACTCGCCGGAGCCTGACCAGCTGCGCCGCGTGGTCGAGCGTTTCCATCGCCGCGGCCCCGAGGTCGCCTGTCTGCAAGGAGTGCTGGATTTCTACAACCCGCAGACCAACTGGCTCAGCCGCTGTTTCACCATGGAATATGCCACATGGTTCCGCATCATCCTGCCGGGACTGGAGCGGCTGCGGTTGGCCATCCCGCTGGGCGGCACAACCCTGTTCTTCCGCCGCGATGCGCTGGAGCGGCTGGGCGGCTGGGATGCCTATAATGTGACCGAGGACGCCGATCTGGGCATCCGCCTCGCCCGCCACGGCTTTCGCACCGAGCTGTTGCCGACCACCACCTTCGAGGAGGCGAACTGCCGCGCCCTGCCCTGGATCAGACAGCGCTCGCGCTGGCTGAAGGGCTACATGATGACCTATGCGGTGCATATGCGGTCACCCCGCCTGCTGCTGCGGCAGTTGGGCTGGTGGAAATTCGCGGGCTTTCAGGTCTTCTTCCTGACCACATTGTCGCAATTCCTGCTGGCGCCGGTGATGTGGTCGTTCTGGCTTGTGCCGCTGGGTGTGCCGCACCCGCTGGTCACCGCCATGCCCGGCTGGCTTTATGCGCTGACCGCCGGGATTTTCATGTTTACCGAGGTCATGCTGCTGGTCGTCACCCTGGTTTCACTGCGACTGACCCCGAACCGGATCAACCCACTCTGGGCGCCGGTGCTGCATTTCTATTTCCCGCTCGGGGCGCTGGCCTCCTACAAGGCAGCGTGGGAGCTGGTGACGCGCCCGTTCTGGTGGGACAAGACGCATCACGGTCTGTTCGACCCGCTGAACGACGGCTGAACTCAGCGCAGCCGCAACTCGCCCGCATCAACCCGCAGCCGGGTTTCGAATGCCTTGGAAATATGTGCCTTCAGCGCCGCATAGGCGGCATCGCCGTCCCGCGCGGCAATCGCCTGCACGATTTCGTCATGTTCGCAGATCGCCACCTCGTCGCGCCCTTCGGCCGCGAAAGAGGTATTGGCCATCAGCGCCATCGAGCGATGCACGAGATCGAGCTGCTGCACAAGAAAACGGTTGTGCGACGCAAGATGAATCTGCTTGTGGAACCGCTTGTTCGCCCGGCTCAGCGCACGAGGGTCGCCCCCCAGCAGCGCACGGTCTTCCTCGACCATCGAGCGCAGCACGCGGATTTCCTCATCCGTGGCATGGCGGGCGGCGAGCCGCGCGGCCAGCCCCTCCAGTTCCGTCCGCACGGTATAAAGCTCAGCCAGCTGGTTGTGATCCAGCGTCGCCACAATCAGGCTGCGGCCATCGCGGGTCAGCATCGACTGGGTCTCCAGACGCTGCAAGGCCTCGCGCACCGGGGTGCGGGATACGCCCAACCGCTCGGCCAGTTCGGATTCGACCAGCCGCGAGCCGGGCTTGTAATCCCCCGCCTCGATCGCTTCGAGGATCAGCGTATAGGCGTCTTTCTGCAAGGGGCACTCCTTTCGCATCGCGCGACACTAAGCCGGGCGCATCGCCCGGTGCAAGCGCCATTGCCGCCAGAAGCCCGATGCGATAGCTCTGGGACATGGTAGCCCAATCCTTCTCGCATGTCCGTCACTGGGTCTTCGACCTCGACAATACGCTTTACCCGCCCGAGGCGCGGCTGTTCGACCAGATCGAGCGCCGGATGACCGCCTGGGTGATGCAGGAGTTGAAGGTGGACCAGCCGGAGGCCGACCGGCTGCGCCGCCACTACTGGCAGCTTTACGGGACCACCCTAGCCGGGCTGATGGCAGAACACGGCATCGACCCGCATGGCTACATGCACGAGGTCCATGACATCGACTTCACGGTGCTGACGCCGGACGCCGGTCTGGCCGGACGCATCCGTGACCTGCCGGGGCGGCGGATCGTCTATACCAATGGCAGCGCGCCTTACGCAGAAAAAGTCCTGGCCGCGCGGGGGCTTGCCGGGGTGTTCGACGCCATCTACGGGGTGGAGCATGCCGGTTTTCGCCCGAAGCCGGAGCGCGCGGCCTTCGAGACGGTCTTTGGCCGCGACGGGATCGTGCCGGAAACCGGCGCCATGTTCGAGGATGATCCGCGCAACCTTGCCGCCCCGCATGACATGGGGATGCGCACGGTGCATGTGGCCCCCGCCCCTGCCCCGGCACCGCATATCCACCACCATACCGACGATCTGAGCGGTTTTCTCGCCCGGCTGCTGCCCTGACGGCCTGCGACAGCCTGTCGCGCGTCAAGTTGTATTCTGGAAACACCTTTGAGCGGCGGCGATAAACCGGCCACGCAAACAGGAGAGTTCCATGACCGCGCTTCCCGCCACCGGCCTTGGCCGTCTGCCGCTGATCGGCTTCATCGCCCGCGATATTGCCCGTGACATCAACGTCATTTTCTACATGCTGACCATTGTGGTGACGATGATCACGCTGGCGGTGATGACATGGGGCGTCGTCGCACTCGCCATGGTGGCGCTCGCCATGGTGCCGGTGATGTTCTGCATCCTCATCGCCATCACGCGGGGCTGACGCTTCGCCGCGTGGACGGCCCCTGCCTTCTGGTCTATCTGACAGGGGAACGGAGGGCTGGCCATGCGTGAGACGACCGACATCCTGATTTCCGGCGGCGGCGTGGCGGGGCTGGCGGCAGCCTGTGCCTTCGGCAGCGCGGGTTTTTCGGTGATCTGCGTAGAGCCGAACCCGCCGGTGACCGAGGCGGAGGCCGATGGCTCGGACCTGCGCACCACCGCCTTCCTGCATCCGTCAATTCCGGTGCTGGAGGCGGCGGGGCTGTGGCAGCGGCTGGAAGCCCATGCCGCTGCGCTTCAGATCATGCGGATCGTCGATGCGGGTGGCGAAAAACCCGAGCCGCGCGTCATCAAGGATTTCGACGCCGCCGACCTGTCGGACAAGCCCTTTGGCTGGAACCTGCCCAACTGGCTTTTGCGACGCGAGATGCTGGCCCGGATCGGGGAATTGCCTAGTGTGCGCTTCCTGCCCGGCGTCGGCACCGCCAGCGTGCTGACCCGCGAGACCGAGGCGCTTGTCGGCCTCAGCGACGGGCGGCGCATCGCGGCGCGGTTGCTGATCGGCGCCGACGGGCGCAACAGCACGGTCCGGCAGGCGCTGGACATCCCGGTGAAAACCCTGCGCTACGGCCAGAAGGCGCTGGCCTTCGCGGTCAGCCACCCGATACCGCATGGCAATATCTCGACCGAGATTCACCGCTCCGGCGGGCCCTTCACCTTCGTGCCCCTGCCTGACCGCGACGGGCTGCCGCGATCTGCCGTGGTCTGGATGGACCACTCGGCCGAAATCGACCGCCGCATGGCGCTGTCCGTGGCCGGTTTCGAGGCCGAGATGATGGAGCGCTCCTGCGGGCTGCTGGGGCCGCTGACGCTGGTAAGCCGCCTGACAAGCTGGCCGATCATCGCTCAGATCGCCGCCCGCATGTCGGGCGAGCGCGTGGCGCTGATGGCCGAGGCTGCGCATGTGATGCCACCCATCGGGGCGCAGGGCCTGAACATGAGCCTCGCCGACCTGACCGCACTGCTGGATCTGGCGCAGGCCGATCCCGCACATCTGGGAGACGCCGCAATGCTGGACGCCTATCACCGCAAGCGGCATCTGGATGTGGAAGCACGGGTGCGCGGCATCGACCTGTTGAACCGCGCCTCGCAGATCGGGGCGCAGCCGCTGCGTGATCTGCGGGCGGCAACGCTGGATGCGCTCTATTCCGTGGCGCCGGTCCGGCGCGGGCTGATGCGGGCGGGGATCGGGGTCCGGTAAGATACGGCTGAACCGGGGTCTGCCCCCGGTTCGCCACCCTATTTTCGGCAGAGTGAATGCTCTGCCCGTCAAAGCACCTTGTCGAGCACGGCTTTCAGGCGGGCCACGGTGCCATCCACATCCTTCAGCTTGTCGAGACCGAACAGACCGAGGCGGAAGGTGCGGAACTCCGGCCCTTCTCCCACCTGCAAGGGCACGCCCGCCGCGATCTGCATGCCTTCGGCGAGGAACTTCTTGCCATTCTGAATGTCGGGATCGTCGGTATAGCTGACCACCACGCCCGGCGCACCAAAGCCTTCAGCAGCCACCGATTGAACGCCCTTTTCCGCCAGCAGCGCGCGAACGGCGCGGCCCAGTTGCCATTGTGCGGCCTTTGCCGCCTCGAACCCCAGCGCGCGGGTTTCGGCCATGGCATCCCGGAAGCCGATCAGCGCGTCGGTCGGCATGGTGGCGTGGTAGGCATGGCCGCCACCCTCATAGGCCGCCATGATCGCGCGCCATTTCTTCAGGTCCAGCGCGAAGCTGCTGGAAGTTGTCGCCTCCAGCCGTTCCACCGCGCGCGGCGACAGCATCACAAGGCCGGCCGAGGGAGAGGCCGACCAGCCCTTTTGCGGCGCCGAAATCAGCACATCGACGCCGGTCGCCGCCATATCGACCCAGATCGTGCCCGAGGCGATGCAGTCGAGCACCATCAGCGCGCCGACCTCATGCGCGGCCTCCGCCATCGCGCGGATATAATCGTCGGGCAGGATCAGCCCCGCCGCGGTTTCCACATGCGGGGCAAAGACCACATCGGGGCGGGTGTCGCGGATCTTCGCCACCACCTCGTCAATCGGCGGCGGCGCAAAGGGGGCGCGGGCGCCATTGCCGGATTGCCGCGCCATGACGACCGTCGTGTCCGCGGCAAAACCGCCTGCCTCGAAAATCTGGCTCCAGCGGTAGGAGAACCAGCCGTTGCGCACGATCAGCGCATGGGCGCCGCTGGCGAACTGGCGCGCGACCGCCTCCATCGCATAGGTGCCGCCCCCGGGCACCAGCGCCACGGCGGCGGCGCCATAGACCTCGCGCAGGAGGCCGGAGATATCGCGCATCGCCTGTTGAAAACGGTGCGACATATGGTTCAGCGAGCGATCGGTGAAGACCACCGAAAATTCCTGCAAGCCTTCCGGGTCCACTTCGGGGCGCAATCCGGGCATGACGATCTCCTCTCATTCTTCCGGGGAACCCTAGCGCGAGATGGCACGGCTGCGCCCGCGAAATCCGACATGAATTCCGTCGGATTGCGCGAAAGCACTTGTTTCGGTTTGCGAAAGCCGCCCTCAGCCCAGCGGGCCGGGGCGCGGTTCTTCGGACAGGACCACATTCGCCTCGACCTGCCCCACCCCGGGCAGGGTCATGATCCGCCGCCGCAGCACGCGTTCGAAATCCGAAATGTCGCGGGCGACAACGCGCAGGCGGTAGTCGAACAGGCCAAGGACATGCTGCACCACCTGCACCTCGGGAATGGCGGTCACGGCGCGTTCGAAGTCCTCAAGACTGACGCGGCCCTTGGTGGCCAGCTTCACACCCAGAAACACCGTCACCCCGAAGCCAAGCGCCGCGCGATCCACCAGCACGCGCTGGCCCTTCAGCACACCGGCATCAGTCAGCCGCTTCACCCGACGCCAGGCGGCAGGCTGGCTCAGGCCATGCCGGCGGCCCAGTTCGCCTGCCGACAGCGTGCCGTCACGGGCAAGGTCGCGCAGCAGCGCACGGTCGGTGTCGTCCAGGTCGATCACAGCGGCAGCCCCGCGCTGTCCTTGATGGTGGCCACCAGCATCAGCGCCTCGATGTCATTGATATGCGGCAGGGTCAGGATGCGTTCGCGGTAGATCTGCTGATAATGCTGCAGATCGCGCGCGATCACGTTCAGACGCACGTCGACGCGGCCCAGAAAGGTTTCGAAACCAATGACCTCGGGCACCTCGCGCGCCGCTTGCAGGAATTCATCGAAAGCGCGGGGGTGGGTCTTGTCGAGCGTGAAGCGCAGCGAGACTTCCACCTCATACCCCAGCGCATGCCAGTCGATCACCGCCTGCCGGGCCTGAATGACCCCGCTGTCGGCCAGCCGCTCCAGCCGGCGCCAGCAGGTCGCGGTGGTCAGGCCCGCACGCTCTGCCAGAGTGGCGGTCGGCAGGCCCGGCTCGGCCAGCAGATGCCGCAAAAGCCGCCTGTCGCTGTCATCAAGCATGATGCTCACATGAATCCTCTATTTCGCGAATGAGATTTTCGCAGAAACCCTGTTCCGGGTCAAACCGGCGCCAGCCACCTTTCTGCCACAGTGCCGGATAAACCGCTGCCCCACCGCCGAATTCCGGCAACATCATGCAGCCGTGCGGGTAAGCTTGGCCAAAGCAGTGCGCCCTGCAACGACAGGGTACGAGAAGAACAGGCCCCATCGGATGACCGAACGCACCATCTATGTCTTCGCCAAAAGCGGGGTCTCGATCACCCGTATCAACGGCGCCGCCACCAACCAGAATGACATCATCGGCAATGCGCTGAACGGAGATGCCTTCAGCTGGGAAGTGCCTTATGATCTTGCGCTGACCTTCTCGGGGCCGACCACCGCCATTCATTTCGATGACAGCGACGGCTATCTGACGGATGATCCATTCTCCGGCGCCACCGTGATCGACCAACGACTGACGCAATCGTTGAACATCAACGGCACCACCTACAATCCGTCGAATGAAACGATCCGCTGGAAATACCCGCCGCCGGTGGGCGTGGAAAACGAATATGAGGTCACGCTTTACGATGCGGCGGGGCACAGCTACCGCATGGTGGGCGTGTCGATCACCCAGGGCTATACGACCCAGGTTGTCGGCGTCATGTTCGAGGGGGATCAGCCCCCCGCAGGCACCAAGCTTTATTACCTGCAGCGGATCTCCAGCTATTCGGGCTATGGCCAGTCCACGCCGATCATCGACCCGGTCACCTGTTTCCTCGCCGGAACCCGGATCGAAACCGGGGATGGTCCGCGCCCGATCGAAAGCCTGCGCGCGGGCGATATGGTGCGGACCCTGCATCACGGCATGCAGCCGCTGCGCTGGATCGGGCACAGCACCGTGCGCGGCATCGGGCTGAATGCGCCGGTGCAGATTGCCGCCGGGATCATGGGCAATACCGAGGCCCTGAGCGTTTCGCCCAATCACCGCATCCTGCTGCGCTGCGCCGAGGCCGAGCTGTTCTTTGGCAGCACCGAGGTACTGGTGCCCGCAAAATTCCTGATCGATGGCCAGAGCGTGCGCAGCATGCCCGCAAGGCAGGTCGATTACCTGCATATGCTGCTGGACCGGCACGAAACCGTGTTTTCCAACAACGTGGCAACCGAAAGCCTGTTTGCCGGTCAGGTGGCTCTGGATTCGCTCGATACCGCCGCGGTGGACGAGTTGCGTGACCTGATGCCCGGTCTGGATCTGCGGCACCACCGGCTCAGCCACCGCAGCCTGAACCGGGGAGAGGCAGCATTGCTGCTGTCGCATCTGCGGGCCGGTGGCACAGGGATGCGGCTGCCCGGGATCGTGCTGTCAGCCCCCCCCGCCCGCCCGCGCAAAGCGGCATGATGAATTGAAATCTGACTAATAGCTCATCTGGCGCATGATTTTTGCGGCGGACCGGATCAATCAGAGAATTTTGCACAGAACCGCGCAGGAATTTCCCTATTCTGCCCATCATCAAGGCAAGGAAAGGACCGCCTCATGCGCGTGTATTACGACCGCGATTGCGACATCAACCTGATCAAGGACAAGAAAGTGGCCATCCTGGGCTATGGCTCGCAAGGCCACGCCCATGCGCTGAACCTGCGCGACTCGGGTGCCAAGAACGTGGTCGTCGCGCTGCGCGCCGGTTCGGCCTCGGCCAAGAAAGCCGAAGGCGAAGGCCTGAAGGTCATGGAAATCGCGGAAGCCGCCGCCTGGTGTGACGTGATCATGTTCACCATGCCCGATGAGCTGCAAGCCGAAACCTACAAGAAATACGTCCGTGACAACCTCAAGCCCGGCTCGGCCATCGCCTTCGCCCACGGCCTGAACGTGCATTTCGGCCTGATCGAGGCGCCGGAAGGCGTGGACGTCATCATGATGGCGCCGAAAGGCCCGGGCCACACCGTGCGCGGTGAATACGTCAAAGGCGGCGGCGTGCCCTGCCTCGTGGCTGTCCATCAGGACGCGACCGGCAAAGCGCTGGAAATCGGCCTGAGCTACTGCTCTGCCATCGGTGGCGGCCGCTCGGGCATCATCGAGACCAACTTCCGCGAAGAATGCGAAACCGACCTGTTCGGCGAACAGGCCGTGCTGTGCGGCGGTCTGGTCGAGCTGATCCGCATGGGCTTCGAAACCCTGGTCGAAGCCGGTTACGCCCCGGAAATGGCCTATTTCGAGTGCCTGCACGAAGTGAAGCTGATCGTGGACCTGATCTACGAAGGCGGCATCGCCAACATGAACTACTCGATCTCGAACACCGCCGAATATGGCGAGTATGTCTCGGGCCCGCGCATCCTGCCGTATGAGCAGACCAAGAAAGCCATGAAGGAAGTCCTGACCGACATCCAGACCGGCAAGTTCGTGCGCGATTTCATGCAGGAAAACGCCGTGGGCCAGCCCTTCTTCAAGGGCACCCGCCGCCTGAACGACGAGCACCAGATCGAGCAGGTCGGCGAAAAGCTGCGCGCGATGATGCCCTGGATCTCCAAAGGCAAGATGGTCGACCGTTCGCGCAACTGAGCCGCGACCATTCGCACCAGAGGGGGCGCCTTGCGGGGCGCCCCTTTTTCGTTCAGGGTCAAGGCGTTGAAAGAGGTGCCCCATGCCCGATCTGCCACCTGACAAGATTGACGCCATTCTGGCGGAACGCGCGCGGTTCTTCACCGCCGGCTGGTTCCGCGAGTTGCTGGCGGGGCGGATGACGCCGGGCGAAACCTTTTGGGCGGGCACCTATGGGCCGCTGCTGTTTCTGGTGCCGGGGCTGGTGCTGCTGGCCATGCTGCTGGCGATCTTCGCGCCGGCCGCCAGCACGCCGGTGATGGCGCTGAGTTCGATCTTTTTCGGCATCTACCTGCTGGTGCTGCTGCGGGCGCTCGTCCGCAGCACGGCACGCGCGACGGGGCCAAAGGCCTGGCCCCGCGTCGGGATCATTGTCACGCTGCTGAATGCGGTGGCCAGTATCGGCACAGGCGTGGTGCTGCTTGTGGCCTAGACCGCCGCCTCCACCGCCGCGACGATGCCCTCGACCTCGGCACGCAGCAGCGCCTCGTCCTCGCATTCGGCCATGACGCGGATCAGCGGTTCGGTGCCAGACTTGCGGATCAGCACGCGGCCCCGGCCGGTCATCCGGGCCTCGGCCTCGGCGATGCGGGCTTTCACGGCATCGTCGGAAAGCGGTTCTTTTCCAGCTTCATAGCGGACGTTCTTCAGAAGCTGCGGCACGGTTTCGAACGTGTGCAGCAGGTCCGAGGCCGGACGCTCGGTACGGGCCATCTCGGCCAGGAATTGCAGTCCGGCCACCAGCCCGTCACCAGTGGTGGCGTAATCGGTCATCACGATATGGCCAGATTGCTCGCCGCCCAGGTTGAAACCACCGCGACGCATCGCCTCGACCACATAGCGGTCGCCAACGGCGGTGCGTTCCAGCCGCAGCCCGCGCCCTTGCAGAAAACGTTCCAGCCCGAGGTTCGACATCACCGTTGCGACCAGCGTGCCGCCGCGCAGCCGTCCCTCCTCGGCCCAGCGGGCAGCGAGAAGCGCCATGATCTGATCGCCGTCCGCCGTACGGCCGTTCTGATCGAGGATCATCACCCGGTCGGCATCGCCATCCAGCGCGATACCGACATGGGCGCCATGCGCCACCACGGCCTCGGCAGCGGTCTGGGTATGGGTCGAGCCGCACCTTTCGTTGATATTGGTACCGTTCGGGGACACGCCGATCGGGATGACCTCGGCCCCCAGCTCCCACAGCACCTCCGGCGCGGCCTTGTAGGCGGCCCCATTCGCGCAGTCGATCACCACTTTCAGCCCGTCCAGTCGCAGGCCCGCCGGGAAGGTGGTTTTGACGAATTCCTGATAGCGCCCGCGCCCGTCTTCGATCCGCCGGGCGCGGCCGATGTTCTGCGGCTGGGCGGGCGCAATTTCGCCCTCAAGGATCGCCTCGATCTCGGCCTCGGCCTCGTCGGACAGCTTGAACCCGTCGGGACCGAAAAACTTGATCCCGTTATCATGGTGCGGATTGTGGCTGGCCGAAATCATCACGCCCAGATCGGCGCGCATGCTGCGGGTCAGGAACCCGACCGCCGGTGTCGGCACCGGCCCCAGCAGCAACACATTCATGCCGGTCGAGGTCAGCCCGGCCGTCAGCGCGTTTTCCAGCATGTAGCCGGAAAGCCGGGTATCCTTGCCAATCACCACGCGATGCGCCGAACCGCCGTCACGGCGGAAGAACCGCCCGGCGGCTGCGCCAAGGCGCAGCGCCATCTCGGCAGTCATCGGATAGGTATTGGCGCGGCCCCGAACCCCGTCGGTGCCGAAAAGCTTGCGGCTCATGCCACATCTCCTGTCGTGACGGAGCGCCACAGGGTCAGGGCCTGCCGCGTCTCCCATACATCATGGACACGCAGAACCTGCGCGCCCTGCGCCACCCCGGCCAGCGCCACGGCAACCGAGCCGGGCGCCCGGCGCGCGGCTTCAGCCTCGCCGCCCAGCGTGCCGATGAACTTCTTGCGGCTGACCCCCAGCAAAATCGGACAGCCAAGGCCGTGAAACAGGCTCAGCCCCCGGATCAGCGTCAGGTTATGATCCAGCGTCTTGCCAAAGCCGATACCGGGATCGACCATGATCCGCGCGCGGGGAATGCCCGCAGCTTCCGCCTCGGCCACCTTGGCGGCGAGGAAGTCATAGACATCCAGCAGCACGTCATCATAGCACGGGTCCAGTTGCATGGTCTGCGGCGTGCCCTGCGCATGCATGAGGCAAACCGGCGCACCGGCATCAGCCGTCACCTGCTTCAGCGCCGGGTCATAAGTGAAGGCGGAAACATCGTTGACGAAGCTCGCCCCCGCCGCCAGCGCCGCCGAAGCCACGGCACCCTTGCGCGTGTCGATGGAAATGGCCGCCTCGATCCCGCCGGCGCGCAGGGCGGCGATCACCGGGGCAGTGCGCGCGGTTTCCTCCGCCACCGGCACCTCGACCGCACCGGGCCGCGTGCTTTCGCCCCCGATGTCGATGATATCGGCCCCCGCCCCGGCCATCATCTGCCCCTGGCTCAGGGCCGCTTCCGGCGCAAGGAACTGGCCGCCGTCGGAAAAGCTGTCGGGCGTGACGTTCAGGATACCCATGAGGCGCGGGCGGTCCATCGAAAGCCCGGCGAAATCGGCGCGCGGCGCCGTCAGTCGCGCGCGTGCCTCTTCCGGCAGGTCCGCAGCGGCGATGAGATGTGACGGGCGGTCGCGCTCCCGCACTTCGACGCGGTCAAACCACAGCCAGCCACCGGCCAGCGTCAGGGCGCCGTCGGGACGGCAGGGATCGGAGGAGGTGACAGGTCTGTAATATCGCATGCCTTCGGATAGGCCCTTGCTGCGATACAGGCAAGCCGCCCGTGTCAGCCGCGCTCCAGCCGCACGCGGCTTCCCGCCGGAACTGTTACATCGCCGTGAACGATCAGCGCCTCGGCCGCGGTCAGTTCCGCCAGCCAAAGCGCCAGCGCCTCGGGGGCGCGGGAATGCGGGCCATCGACAGCATCCAGCACCAGTTTCGAGGGTGCCCAGACAATCGTTTGCCCGTGCTTCATCGCCCAGTCGATTTCGGTACGGGTGGACACCACCACACAGCGGTCATCGCGCGCGGCAAGTGTCCAGGCGTTCTGTTCGATGGCCAGAAGGTCGATCCGGCGTTGCGTCGGCTTGTGGCCGGTCACCGGGCGCGGGAAATCGGGCAGACCTACCGTCAGGATCAGCGGCAGGCCCCGTGCCTGCCAGGCATCAAGGCGCTGCGGCAGATCGGGCGCCGCGATGGCGGCATTGTCGAGATGGATCACCAGCGGATGCAGCGCCTGCATCGCGCCTTCGCTGTCCAGCGCCTGTACCGGCGCCTCGGCCCGGCTGCGCACGATTTCCACCCCCAGCGCACCGGGGCCACGGTCCAGCTTTTCGACCCGCACGAAAACCCGCATCGCCTGCGGCTCGGCCAGCACGCGCTCCGCCACCTTTTCGGCCAGCGTTTCCAGCAGGTTCAGCCGCTCTTCCGCCAGTTCGGCGGCTATCGCCTCGGTGATCCGGTCGTAGGACAGGATGCGGTCGACATCATCTTCCAGCGGGGCAGGATGTGGGCGCACCTCGACCACCACATTGAAGCGCAGGCGCTGCTTGTGGCCACGTTCCTGCTGGAAGGCGCCAATATCGGCCTCAACCACATGGTCACGCAGGGAAATGCGATCCCGCGGGGCGGCCCCGGCCGATGCAAGGCTGCGCTCTTCCGGGTGGGCAAAGGCGAGACGGGTGTCGCTGGTCATATCGCCCTCCGGCGTTCGGGTCTTTCTGCGGGCAGTTTAGAGGCCCGAGACGGCTATGCCCTGCCCGCCAGCGGCAGGCAAGGCCCAAGACCCGACATCAACGCGGTTATTGCCGGTAGAAAAGATGCGCACCGATCGCGGCGGTCCGCTCGAAGCGGCGCGACCAGGACGGGCGGATATTGACCGTATGGAAATGCGTCGCCCCCGCTGTCAGCGCACGAGGCGCCCCATCCAGCATCAGCCGCGCGATCTTGCCGGCGCGATTCCACGCGCCCTTCTCGTTCGCGCGGTCGGATTTGCCATCACAGGTATAGGAGAACTGACACCCCTGATTGACGACACCGCAGATCGTTCCGGGATAAGAGGCACTGTCGACCCTGTTCAGAATGACCTCGGCCACTGCGAACTGGCCCCGGATCGTTTCGCCACGCGCCTCGTGATAAAGCGCGGTGGTCAGGCACTGCCATTGCTGATCGCCCGAGGTAACCGGCAGCGCATCAAGGAAACTGTTGTCATACCGGATGAGGTTTGGCGTCGAAATCTCTGGCAGGCCAGACTTTTTCGCCACGCGCTTCACCACCGGACGCTTGACCTGCACCCCGTCTGCCAGCGCAGCAAGCCGGGCGGGCGCCACCTGGCCCATGGCCGTGCGCTCCATACCCAGCAGCGACGTCATCTGACCTCCCAGCGTGATTGAGGGGTCATTCGACTGGCTCACCGTCACATCGGCGAAGGCCGCTCCACTGAGGACGACAGTAGCCGAAACGGCCATCGTCCAACCTTGTAGCAAGCGCATTAACTCTGTTCCCGGTCCTGTTCCAGCGCCGCGCGCAGCTGAGAAAATTTGTAAACAACGCGCAACAAGGGGCGCCCTTAGCCCAGGACAGCGGTCCGAGTCTACCCTAGTGGCAAAAAAACCACACAGAATCAGCGAATTTTGCGCAATTTGTTGCCGAAGCTCTTTTTGAAACCGCAAGAGGAAACAGCGGAAGCATCGCCGTTTCCGCTTGTTTTTCCACAGTTTTCATTGCTTCGGATCGGTCAGCGCCAGATGTGCCGCCGCAAGTCGCGCCAGAGGAACGCGGTAAGGCGAACAACTGACATAATCGAAGCCCGCCTTGCGGCAGAAGGCGATTGATTCGGGGTTTCCGCCATGTTCGCCGCAAATCGAAAGGGTGAGATTCGGCCGGGTCTGACGGCCCCGCTCCGCCCCGATCAGCAGCAGTTCCCCTACGCCATCCACATCGAGAATGTGGAACGGATCTTCGCTGAACACCCCCTCCTGCACATAGGTATTCATGAAGCGTCCGGCGTCATCGCGGCTGAGCCCGTAGGTCATCTGCGTCAGGTCATTGGTGCCGAAGGACAGGAAGGCCGCGTGCTGCGCGATCTCGCCCGCCCGCAGCGCGGCGCGCGGGGTTTCCACCATTACACCCAGCCGGTAGTCGAAGCTGACCCCGGTTTTCGTCCGCACCAGCGCCGCCACCGCGTCGATCCGGGTTTTCACCAGTTCGACCTCGCGCCGCGCCGATACGAGGGGGATCATGATTTCCGGCACCACCGGCTCGCCCGCGCGCACGGTTTCCACTGTCGCCTCGAAAATGGCACGCGCCTGCATGTCATAGATTTCGGGCAAGACAACGCCCAGCCGGACGCCCCGCATCCCCAGCATCGGGTTGAACTCGGCCAGCGCCTCGGCCCGACGCGTGACCTCGGAAAGCGGGCGATCCAGCGCCTCGGCCAGTTCGCGCATACCTTCGCGGGAATGCGGCAGGAACTCATGCAGCGGCGGGTCGAACAGGCGGATGCAGACTGGCAAACCCTTCATGATTTCAAAGAGTTGCACAAAGTCCGCACGCTGCATCGGCAAAAGCCGTGCCAGCGCCGCAGCCCGGTCGGGGGCGGTATCGGCGAAGATCATTTCGCGCATGGCCACCAGCCGCGCCTCTTCAAAGAACATGTGTTCCGTCCGGCACAGCCCGATGCCCTGCGCCATGAAGTCGCGCGCGGTCTGGGCATCCGACGGCGTGTCGGCATTGGCGCGGATGCCGATGTCGCGCAGCTCGTCCGCCCAGGCCAGAAGCTGCCGGAACGACTCCCCCTGCGCCGAGGGCAGCATGTCCGCCGCCCCCACCAGCGCCTCGCCCGAGGTGCCGTCGATGGTGATGATATCCCCCTCACGGAACACCCGGCCATCGCGGGCGGTCAGCTTGCGGTCTCGGGTATCCAGCCGGATATCGGAGGCGCCCACGATACAGGGCAGGCCAAGGCCGCGCCCGATCACCGCCGCGTGGCTGGTCATGCCGCCACGTTCCGTCAGCACGGCCGCCGCCGAATGCATGCCGCGAATGTCTTCCGGCGCGGTTTCCCGGCGCACGAGGATACAGGCCTCGCCCCGCGCGGCGCTGGCCTGTGCCGCCTGCGAGGAAAACACGATGCGCCCGGTTGCGGCACCGGGGCTGGCGGCGATGCCACGGGCGAAAACGTCGCGCGGCCCGCGCGGATCGACCTGCGGGTGCAGCAGTTCGGATAGCGCGCGGGGTTCGACCCGCAGCACCGCCTCGGCGGGGGTGATCACACCGTCGCGCGCCAGCGCCACGGCGATCTTGAGCCCTGCACGGGCCGACCGCTGCACCTTCACCGCATCCAGCACAGCCAGCTTGCCATCCTCGATGGTGAATTCGATCTGCATTTCCTCACGCAGACGCTGGCGGCAGATCGCGCCCTCGCGGATCAGCTCGGCGAAGATTTCAGGCGCCAGTTCCTCCAGCGAGGGGCCGCGCGGGTCACGGGTCAGATACAGCGCCTCGCCCTTTTTCAGCGCGTCGCGGCCCTGGCTTTGCCCCAGATAACGGCCGATCACCTTGGGATTGCCCGTCACCGGATCGACGAACTGTATCACGCCCGAGCCAGAGATCCCCTGCCCGATGCCTTGCGCCATCTGTTGCACCACCAGCCCCAGCGCCGCCTCCGCCGGGGCGCCCTTGGCCTGCCGCAACAGCCGCGCGGTCGTTCCCTCCCACGCACGCGCCATCGACCGCAGCACATCGGCCAGTTGCCGGGCCGGATCTTCGGGGAAAGGCTCGTCCATCTCGCGTTCAAAGGCGCGCAGGGCCTCGTTCAGCCCGCGTGCGCCGGGTTCCAGCCCCTCGAACATATCGGGGTCAAGGCGGGCGACGTGCACGGCATAGCCCTGAACGAAGCGCAGATACAGCGCATCGGCCGCCGCCTGTCCATGGCTTTTGGCCAGCAGATCATGGCGCGCTGCGTTGAACCCGATGTTGAGGATGGTGGCAGGCCCGCCCCAATCGGGATTTTCCGGGCTTGGGCGCACCGAAATCAGCGGGCTGTCGCCGAAATGGCCCAGCACCGCCGGGCAATCCAGCATCTGCCCGGCCGCAATGGCCCGCACGGTCGAGGCGGGCAGCGTTACCGTTTTCGGGACGGGCAGTTCCAGCCGGATCAGCCGTTGCAGGCATTTCGCCCGCCAGCCATGGCGCGGGGTCGAGACCTCGGCCGAGGGGGTGATGACGGTGAAATCGGTAAGAAGTTCGGTTTTCTGCACTGCGGCGCCCTTTCGGTTCGCGGGCAGAATACGCCGTTCGGGGCGTGGCGCAAGCGGCGCCGGCAAAAGGGGGGCTTTCCGCCCCCCTCGCCCGTTCCGGGCCCACCCCCCGGAGGATATTTTGGCCAAGATGAAGGGGATCAGCCCTCGACCTTGGTGAAGTCGGCCACCTGCGCCACCAGCGCGCGGATGCGGTGGAGGAGGTTCAGACGGTTGCGCCGCACAATGGCGTTGTCGGTATTGATCTGAACGGCGGTGAAGAAAGCGTCGATGGGGGCGCGCAGTTTGGCCATGGCGGCCATGGCGGCGGCGAAATCTTCCTGCACCATGGCCGGAGCAATGGCAGCCTCGCCCGCGTCGAGCGCGGCGAACAGGGCGCGTTCCTCGTCGGTTTCGGCGAATTTGGGATCGGCGCCGAAGGAGTATTCCACCCCGTCCTTCTGTTCGGCCTGGGTCAGGATGTTGTTCGCCCGCTTGAAGCCTTGCAGCAGGTTGGTGCCATCGTCAGAGCCAAGAAAGGCTTGCAGCGCCTCGGCGCGTTTCACCAGCAGGGTGAGGTCGTCATTGCCGGGCATGGCAAGGCAGGCGTCGATGACGTCGTGGCGAATGCCCTGATCGCGGAGGAAGACCTTGAGGCGGTCGTGGAAGAAGGAGAGGAGGTCATTCTCTGCTTCCTTGTAGTATCGCTGCGTCTCTTTGTGGCGATGCAGACCTGCCTCCAACAGAGCGCGCAGCCCAGCCCGTATCTCATTCCCCAGCACCAGCCGGATCACCCCCAGTGCGGCGCGGCGCAGGGCAAAGGGATCTTTGCTGCCCGTGGGTTTCTCGTCAATCGCCCAGAACCCGGTCAGCGTGTCGATCTTGTCGGCCAGCGCCACCGCCACCGAAACCGGCTCTGACGGCACAGCATCAGAAGGCCCCAGTGGCGAGTAATGGTCGCGGGCGGCGTTGGCGATGGCTTCGGGTTCGCCCGCCTCCAGCGCGTAATAGCGGCCCATCGTGCCTTGCAGTTCGGGGAATTCGCCGACCATGGCGCTGCGTAGGTCAAGTTTCGCCAGACCGGCGGCGCGGGCGGCCTGATCCGGGTCAGCCCCCACCAGCGGCGCGATCTCGCGCGCGAGTGCGGCGATACGGGCGATGCGGTCGGCCTGACTGCCTAGCTTGTTGTGGAAGGTCACGGCCTTCAGCCCCTCGGCCCAGTCGGTCATGCCGGCCTTGGCCACGCGCAGGTCGTTTTCCCAGAAGAAGCGGGCGTCGGACAGGCGGGCGGACAGCACCTTCAGGTTGCCCTTCAGGATGGTCGCGCCGTTGTCGGCGGTTTCGCGGTTAGCGACGGTCACGAAGCCCTCGATCCGGCCCGATTTTGGGTTTCTGACCGAGAAGAATTTCTGATGCTCGCGCATCGAGGTTTGCAGCACCTCGGGCGGCAGGTGCAGGAATTCGGCGCCGATGGCGCCCATCAGCACCACGGGCCATTCCACCAGCCCCGCCACCTCGGTCAGCAATCCCGCATCAGGGACAAGTTCAAGACCGCGCGCAAAGGCCTGATTTTGCGCATCATTCCAGATATGCGCCTCACGTTCGGCGCTGTCGAGCATCACGAAGGCGCGGCGCAATTTCGCGGTATAGTCGTCAAAGGACGAAACCGCGAACCGCGCGGGCGCCATGAAACGGTGGCCCCCGGTGGTATTGCCCGCGACGATCCCGTCAACCGACATCGGCACGACCTCGGCCCCGCCCTCGTCGCCCAGAAGGCAGAGGATGGAGTGCAGCGGCCGCACCCAGCGCAGGCTGCCCGAGCCCCAGCGCATCGACTTCGGCCAGGGGAACGTGCGGATGGTGCGTTCCAGCACCTCGGCGATGATTTCGGCGGCCTTGCGGCCGGGTTTCTCGATGACGGCGAAATAGACCTCGGCCTTCTTGTCGGCGCGCTTTTCCAACTGGTCCAGCGTCAACCCGGTGGAGCGCAGGAAGCCGTCCAGCGCGGCCTGCGGCGCGTCGGTGCGGGGGCCTTTGCGTTCCTCGCGCACGGGTTTGCTTTCGGGCGTCAGCCCCTGCACCGTCAGCACCAGACGGCGCGGCGTGGAAAAGGCCCCGGCGCTTTCATAGGTCAGACCCGCCTCGACCAGACCGTCCGTCACCAGCTTCTTCAGGTTCTCGCGCGCGGCGGCTTGCATCCGCGCAGGGATTTCCTCGGAAAACAGTTCGATCAGCAGGTCGGACATGGAGATCTTCTTTCAGCTTCGCGGATCATCCGGGCGCGGCCGCGCCCTGCCTGCGGCATACAGGCCCGGCCGTCGCCACGCAAGCGGACCGGGGCGATTTTGCGGCACATCCCGAGGACGAAACGGCACCGCCCCCGGCCCTGCCGCTTACTTCAGGATGCCCTTGGTCGGGTCTTCCTTCAGCTTGTCGTTCAACTGGTGCCAGGCATAGGCATTGCCGTTCGGAAAGACCGCGACAACCCGATCCACGCCCGGCACGATGTCATGGACCGACAGGAAGGCGATGGCTTCGCCGGTTTCCAGCGCCTCGCCGATCTTTTCGGCATTGAAGCAATCGAACCACGGCGGGCCGACCAGCGGTTCGGCCTGATCATAGACCCTGTAGGTCTCGGTCAGCATGGCCTGGCTCATCGGGGTATGGAAACAGGCCCGGAAGCGCAGCGGCGAGGAGGTGGCGTCAATGCCCTCCACATTCTCGGCCAGAATCGCCTCGGGCGCATCCCCAAGGATCGGGGTCAGCTGGATTTCCGCCCCCGGCTGAAAGGTGGCGGGTTCATAGAAGGCGTAGACCTGCAACCAGTAGATTGCGATTCCTGCGATTGCGGCGATCAAGACGATTCCCCCCGCGATGAGCTTGCCACTCACGCCGCCGTCTCCACCGAGGCGCCCGCCTCGGTCTGGACGAAGGCATCGGCGCATTTCTTCGCCAGCGCGCGCACCCGGCCGATATAGGCCTGCCGTTCGGTGACCGAGATCACGCCGCGCGCGTCGAGCAGGTTGAACAGATGGCTGGCCTTGATGCACTGGTCATAGGCGGGATGCGCCATGATGATGCGCTTGCCGCTGTTCGGATCTTGCGGATCAAAGGTCAGCAGGCGTTCGCATTCAGCCTCGGCATCCTCGAAATGGCGCAGCAGCATCTCGGTCGTGGCGCCGTCGAAATTGTGGCGGCTGTATTCTTCCTCCGTCTGGCGGAAGATGTCGCCGTATTTCAGCGGGATCGGGCTGTCGGGGTCGTTGAAGGGCATGTCCATGACGTGATCAATGCCCAGCACATACATCGCCAGACGTTCCAGACCATAGGTCAGCTCGCCCGAGACCGGCTTGCAGTCATGCCCGCCAACTTGCTGGAAATAGGTGAACTGGCTGACTTCCATGCCGTCGCACCAGACCTCCCAGCCCAGCCCCCAGGCGCCCAGTGTCGGGCTTTCCCAGTCATCTTCCACAAAGCGGATGTCATGCAGGCTGGTGTCGATGCCGATGGCGTTCAGGCTGCCCAGATACAGCTCCTGCAGATCGGGCGGCGAGGGTTTGATCAGCACCTGATACTGATAGTAGTGCTGAAGCCGGTTCGGGTTCTCGCCGTAACGGCCATCGGTCGGGCGGCGCGAGGGCTGCACATAGGCGGCGGCCCAGGGTTTGTTGCCAAGGCTGCGCAGCGTCGTCGCCGGGTGGAAGGTGCCCGCGCCCACCTCCATGTCATAAGGTTGCAGCACGGCACAGCCCCTTGAACCCCAGTAGGTCATCAGGCGCAGGATGATTTCCTGAAAGCTGCGGGGCGTATCGGTGGCGGACATGGCGGACCTCAGGGAAGACGGGGCCGGACGGCGGCAATTCCCCGTCTGCATAGGCAGAAGGGCCGCGAGGGTCAATGGGATGCCGCCCCCGCTTCGCGGCGGCGCGCCTGCTCGCGGAACTGTCAGATTTCAGGGATGCACAGCGTTTGCATGCGGCGTCGGGCGCGTGTAACGCTCGGGTGAGGTGGACGTGACGGGATTACAGTGGGAATGAGACATATTCTTTATCTGCTTGGCCTTGTGGTGCTGCTGGCACTGCCGCAGGGAGCACGGGCGCAACAGCAATACTGGCTTCAGATCGAGGCGCAGCCGACCCTGCGCGAGGCCGAGGATCGGGCGCGCGCCTGGTCGGCGCTGTTTCCCGATGTGGCGGGCTTCACCCTGGGGGCGGGCTGGTATGCGCTGACGCTGGGTCCGCATCTGGATCGCGACTCTGCGCAGGAACGGCTGGTGCAACTGAAACGCGAGGGGCTGATCCCGCGGGACAGCTATGTGACCGACAACCGCGCGCTGCGCGAGCCCTTCTGGCCCACCGGCATGAATCTGGCTCCGGCCCCCGCCGAGCCCGAGGCACAGCCCGTTACCGTACCCGAAGTGCAGACCCTGGCCCTGCCCGACGCCGGAACCGGCACCGACCCGGCCCCCGCACCGGAACCGGAGGCGCAGGCGGCGCCCCCCGAGCCTTCGCCCCCGGCGATCATCGAGGAAAGCCCGGCCGAAGCCCGCGCCTCGGAAGCCCTGCTGAGCCGGGATCAGCGGATGGAATTGCAGGCCGCCCTGCAATGGTATGGCTTCTACAATGCCAGCATCGATGGCGCCTTCGGACCCGGCACCCGCAAGAGCATGGCAGACTGGCAGACCGCGAACGGGCTGGAACCGACCGGCATCCTGACCACGATGCAGCGCGACACGCTGGTCGCGGCGCACCAGCAGGCGCAGGCGGAACTCGGCCTGCAAACCGTAACCGAACAGGAGGCGGGGATTGAAATCACCCTCCCGACCGCGCTGGTGGAATTTGACCACTACGAACCGCCCTTCGCGCATTTCCGCGAAAAGAACGGCTCGGGCGTGCGGGTCATCCTGATTTCGGAACCGGGCGATCAGTCGACGCTCTACGGGCTTTACGACGTGCTGCAAACGCTTGAGGTCGTGCCTCTGTCGGGCGAGCGCAGCCGTGCCGAACGCAGCTTCACCATCGACGGGCGCAACGGCACGGTGGCAAGCCATACTTATGCCGAACTGTCGAAGGGACTGATCAAGGGTTACATGCTGATCTGGAACCCGGCGCAGGACGAGCGCATGGGCCGCGTGCTGGCAGCGATGCAGTCGAGCTTCCGTTCGGTCGGGGACAAGGCGCTGGACCCGGGTCTTGTGCCGCTGTCCGACGACAGCCGCCGCAGCCTGATGGCCGGGCTGGAAGTGCGCCGCCCTGAACTGTCGCGCACCGGCTTTTATGTCGATGGCAGTGGCGCCGTGCTGACCACCCGCGAGGCGGTGGAAGGCTGCAACCGTATCACGCTGGACCTGCGCACCGACGCCACCGTCACCTTCTCGGATGCCGCGACCGGGCTGGCGCTGCTGAAGCCCGCGCAACAATTGTCCCCCCCCGCCGTCGCCGAACTGCTGACCGGGCCGGCGCGTCCCGGACAGGAAGTGGCCGTCTCGGGCTACAGCTATGAAGACACCCTGCCCGCCCCGACCCTGACCTTCGGCACGCTGGAGGAAATGAAGGGGCTGGACGGTGAGGCGGGCATCGCGCGTCTGTCGCTTCAGGCGCTGCCCGGCGATGCCGGTGGCCCGGTGCTGGACGGCGCGGGCACCGTCATCGGTATGCTCATGCCGCGCGACACCGCAGGCAGCCGCAAGCTGCCCGACAGCGTGACCTATGCCGCGCAGGCCGCCACCATCGCTACAAGGCTGACCGAAGCGGGGATCACCCCGCATGCCTCGGCGCGCAGCGGCGCCATGGCGCCCGAGGATCTGAGCCGGATGGCGCGAGGCATGACCGTTCTGGTCTCCTGCTGGTAAGCCACCGGAGCCCGCAGACAAAAAGGGGCCGCCACGCGCGCGGCCCCTTTTGCATGTCAGTCGCGCCAGAACCGCGCCATGAACAGCACATAGACCGACAGCAGCTCCAGCCGCCCCAGGATCATCCCGGCAATCAGCAGCCATTTGGAGGCGGTCGGAAAACCATCCACCGCGCCCGTACGCCCGACCTCGGGCCCCCAGACCGGCCCGATATTGGCAAGCGAAGTCCAGGCCCCGGTCAGCGCCGCGCTGTCCGACAGGCCGCTGAGCGACAGCGCCACCACCAGTAGGCCGAAGGTCAGCACGAACAGCGTGAAGAACATGATGACCGAATCCAGCACATCATCGCTGACCGGATGCCCGCCATAGCGCATCTGCACCGCCGCACTGGGATGGCGCAGACGACGCAATTGCACCTTCACCGCCTCGAACAGGATCAGATAGCGGAACACCTTGACCGAACAGACGGTGGAGGAGGTGCAGCCGCCGATCAGCCCCACGGTCAGCAGCACTGTAAAGGCGAAAGCCCCCCAGAGCGTGACATCAACCGAGGCATAGCCGGTGCCGGTGAACACAGTAACGACGTTGAACAGCACATCCGTCGCAATACGCTCCGGCGCGATCTCGTGCTGCCACCAAGCGATGAACAGGATCAGCCCTACCGCGACCGCATTCCAGCGCAGGAAGGCCCGCACCTGAATATCGCGGAACAGCGGCGCCACATCGCCCCGCATCACCTGCACATAGCGGATGAACGGCAACGAGGCCATGAGCATGAACAACACCGCCACCAGCTTCGATGCCTCGGGGAAGGCCGCGAAGCTCAGATCGCGGGTCGAGAAGCCGCCGGTAGAAACGCAGGTCAGCGCATGCATCACCGCCTCGAACCCCGACATGCCCAGCGCCCGGAAGGCCAGCGCACAGGCCACGGTGATCAGCGCGTAGATCTGGATCAGCCCGACCGAGATTTCAAAGGCGCGGGGCAGGATCTTGCCCAGCGTGTCAAACCCTTCCGAGCGGAAGAACTGCATCCCGCCGACTTTCATCACCGGCAGAAAGATCAGTGCCACGATGACGATCCCCAGCCCGCCCAGCCATTGCAGCATGCCGCGCCAGAGGTTCGTGCCCATCGGCAGCAGGTCAAGCCCCGGCGCGCCGGTTTCGGCATCGGGGCCGATGATGGTGGTTCCGGTGGTCGTCATGCCCGAAACCGCCTCGAAATAGGCATCCGTCGCGCTCAGCCCCGGTTCGCCCAGCATGAAAGGCAGGGCACCGAAGGCGGGCAGGATGGTCCACACGGCCGTGGTCAGCACGAAGGCCTGTTTCACGGTCAGCCCCGTCCCCGTCGCATTGGAACAGGTCAGGGCCATCACGGCGCCGGTCACAGTGGTCACCGTCGCCGCCGAGAGGAAGGCCAGCCAGTTGCCATGCCCGGTGATGCGGTCCAGCCCCAGCGGCAGCAGCATCAGCCCGCCCAGCACAACCAGCAAGAGGCCAAGGATATAGACGATCGGTCGCAGATCAATCATGCACAGAACCTCGCCCCGCAGCAGCCAGCTGTCAATCGCGCCAGAAACGCGGCATCAGGACCACCAGAAAGGCCAGCAGCGACAGGCGGCCCAGCAGCATTGCGGCGATGAGAATCCACTTCGCCGCCGTCGGAAATTCGATGAAGGTTCCGGTGCCCGCAACCAGCGGGCCGATGCCGTAGCCGATATTGCCGATCGAGGTCCAGACCGCGAACAGCGCACTTTGCATGTCGACGCCGGTGAAGGTCAGCGCAGCACTCAGCACGCCGATGATCAGGATATAGGAGGTGACGAACATCATCACGCCATTCATCGTCTCGTTATCCACCCGCCGACCGTCATAGCGCACAGCGGCAATCCGGTCCGGCATGTCTATCTGACGCAGTTGCGCGATGACGGCCCGCACCGAAAGCTGCACCCGGAAGACCGTCAGCGCGCCCGAGCTGGAGCCGGAGCAGCCGCCGATGACCCCAAGGATAAAGGCCGCCACCAGCACGAAGCCTCCCCAGTTGGAGAAGGTTCCGGCAAAGAAGCCGGTGCCCGTCATGATCGAAGTGGCATTGAACAGCACGTCACGGAAAATCGGCTCGGGGTCGCCGCCTTCGGTCAGCACCCGCCAGAGCGTCAGGATCAGCACCGCCACTGCCAGCCAGATGACGAAGGCGCGCGCCTGCGGGTCACGCCACAAAGCGCCATGGCGGCCGGTGACCATCTGGACGTAGCGGATATAGGGCAAGGCGGCCAGCACCATGAACAGCGCCCCCGCATATTCGGGCAGGCCCGGATAGGCACCGAAAGAGGCATCCTGCGGGGAAAACCCCCCGGTGGCGATGGTGGCGAAAGCATGCACCACCGCATCCAGCGGTGCCATGCCGACCCCCAGATAGACCACCAGACAGGCCAGCGTCAGCCCGGCATAGACCCCCAGCAGCGAAAGCGCGATATCGCTTGCCCGCGGCAAGACCTTGCCCAGCGTGTCAAAGCCTTCGGTCTTGAAGAACTGCATGCCGCCGACCCGCATCACCGGCAGGAAGATCATGGCGATGAAGGCGATGCCCAGACCGCCCAGCCAGTTCAGCATGCCGCGCCAGAGATTCAGACCCTGCGGCTGATCCGCCAGCCCGATGATCACGCTCGATCCGGTGGTGGTGATGCCCGAGACCGCCTCGAAATAAGCGTCCGTAAAGCTCAGCCCCGGTGCGCCGGTCATCATCGGCAGCGCCGCGAACATAGGCAGGACCACCCAGATACCAAGGGTCAGCAGAAAGGCTGACCGGGTATCAAAACCCCGGTTCAGCCCGGCCCGCGTTGCCATGGCGACCAGCATGCCGGTTCCTGCGGTTATAATGGCCGCCTCGACAAAGGCCCCGGCATTGCCGTTGTCCATTGCCCCGTCGAGCAGCGCCGGGATCAGCATGAGACTGCCCAAGATGAACAGCAGTCGTCCAAGGATACTCGCGGCGGGGGTCAGGTCGATCATGATGCGCAAGACCTCGACCGCCCGCAGGCGTTTGTCAAGCGTGGCCCTGCGACAGGGCCGCGCGCCCCGGATCAGCCGACGTGGAACAGCGTGCCGAACAGGCGGGGATCAAGGCTTGCCTGCGCGAAGGTCGGGCCTTCGGTCAGCACGCTGACGGCATCATGGCTGTGCAGGCTTTCCTGATGGCTGGCCACGATACGGAAATCGCCCACCCGCGGATTGGCCTGCAACTGCGCACAGAACAGCCGCGCGGCATCCTCAACGAAGATCGGATTGGCGGCATTCAGTTCCGCAAAAGCCTGTTCATCCTCGCGCTTCACCATCACCTGAGTCTCGGTCGGCACGGCGCGGCGGCACAGTTCGATCAGATCCTCGAACCACAGCGCAGGGCCCGGATTGGCCACGACCGAAATGCGCGCCACCGACCGCTGCGAATGCGGCGTGGCCAGTTGCCCGCGCGTGCGGCGGGCATGTTCGCTGAGTTCCAGCGAGCACGGGCAGGTCGAGGAGTAAACATAGTCGAGGTGCATGATCTTCAGCCGCTCACCCGCGCGGTCCACCAGTTCCAGCGCGATGTCGTAATATTGCCAGCCCGACAGCCCTGACCGCAGCGACGGCACCTTCACGGGGAAGGAAAACCGCATCTGGATACGCGCATCGAAGCTTTCCAGATCGCGTTTGTAGTCACTCAGCGCATGTTCAATGACATCGAAGCTGAAATCCCGCTCGGCATGGGTATAGAAGGACCGCATGATGCGGCTCATGTTGATGCCCTTCTTTTCCGCCTCAAGGCTCACCGTGCCGGTGACGCTGGTTTCCAGCAGCACCTCGCCCGCATCGCGGGTGCGGTAACGGATCGGCAGGCGGAAATTGGAAATCCCGACATGCTGGATCTGCGTCTTCGCCCCCCGGATCAGGCTGGCCGGGCCGTTCTGCAAATCGGGCAGCGTCGCCTTGTAGGCGGCATCGGCACGGAATTCAGCCGGATAGATGGTGGACAGGTCGGGATAGCCGTCGCCGATCAGTGCCCGCGCGGCGGGATCAAGCGCCAGCATCTCCGTGTCGGAAGCCTTGGAGGCCCATTGACGGATCAGCGCCAGCGCCGCCTCCACCTCTTCAGGCCCAGGCTTGCGATCCAGTTCGGGGGTGCGGATGTTCATTGGCGGTCCTTTCGGTTCCGGCGCAGGAGAGACAGGTTCCTTGTCCGCGCCTTCAATGTCAGCAGGATATACGAAGGGCCGCGCCCCCCGGATCACTCACGCCCCGGTCTCCCGGAGCGCAGGGTCAACATAGGCATGGCCAGGGATCATTGTAAGGCCGGAGGCGACGCGAAAAAGCGCATTTGCGCCGCCTGCCGGTGCCGGGATCAGACCGCCGCCAGCGCGTTCTTCAGGTCTGCCACCAGATCGCCCGCATCTTCCAGGCCGACCGAGAACCGGATCAGGCCAGGCGTGATGCCCAGCAGGTCTTTCTGATCCTGCGGCAGTCGCTGGTGGGTGGTGGTCGCGGGATGGGTGGCGATGGATTTCGCATCACCCAGATTGTTGGAAATCTTGATGATTTCCAGCGCGTTCATGAAGCGGAACGCTGCCTCTTTCCCGCCCTTGATGTCGAAGGCCACCATGGTACCGCCCGAGCCCATCTGCTCCATCGCCAGCGCGTGCTGCGGGTGGCTGGCAAGGCCGGGGAAGATCACCCGCGACAGCCGCGCATCACCTTCCAGCGCCTGCGCTACCGTCAGCGCACTGTCCGCCATGGCGCGACAGCGCAGGTCCAGCGTCGCCATGCCGTTCAGCATGATCCAGGCGGTGAAGGGGCTCATCGAGCCGCCGGTGTGCTTCATGTAGGGTTCAACCGTCTTGCGGATGAACTCGGTCGTTCCACAGATTACCCCGCCCAGCGCGCGGCCCTGCCCGTCGATGTGCTTGGTCGTCGAATAGATCACCGCGTCTGCACCCAGTTCCACCGCCCGGCTGAAGATCGGGGTCGAGAACACGTTGTCCACAATGACCAGCGCGCCCGCCGCATGGGCGATATCCGCCACGCCCCTGATGTCCACCAGTTCCAGCGTCGGGTTCGACATGCTTTCAAAGAACACCGCCTTCGTCACGCCGGGCCGCACCGCTGCGCGCCATTGGTCCAGATCGGCGCCATCGACGAAGGTGACCTTCACCCCGTAGCGGCCCAGCACCTCTTCAAGGATGTAAAGGCACGATCCGAACAGCGCCCGCGCCGAGACCACATGATCCCCCGCCCGCAGTGCCGAGACCAGCGCCCCGTTCACCGCCGCCATGCCGCTGGCGGTGGCGAAGGCATCCTCGGTGCCTTCCAGCGCCGCGATGCGTTCCTCGAACATCCGCGTCGTCGGGTTGCCGTAGCGGGCATAGATGAACTCGTCGCCCTCGATTTTCAGGAACCGCGCCTCGGCTGCCTCGGCCGTCGGATAGGCAAAACCCTGCGTCAGAAAGATCGCCTCGGCCATCTCGCCATACTGGCTGCGGCGGCTGCCCTCATGCACCAGCGTGGTGCGCGTTTTCCAGTCTTTGCTCATCTCTGCCTCCGGCAAAACAAAACCCCGAAGACCGTCCGGCTTCGGGGTCAGAGCCCTTCACCTTTTAGCGGTTTGTTTAACGTGGCCCGCAATCCGGTCACAAAGCGCCACAAGGCCCGCCATACGCCCGGCGCACGAAAAGGTCAACGCCACGCGGGTTGCGCGCAACCCGGCTTTGCGTTTTTGTGAGCGCAAACAGGAGATGCCGCCATGACCATCGCACTTTACTACTGGCCCACGCCGAACGGCCACAAGATCACCATCGCGCTTGAAGAACTGGACCTGCCCTATGAGGTGAAGCTGGTGAACATCGGCAAGGGTGACCAGTTCGCCCCCGATTTCCTGAAGATCGCGCCGAACAACCGGATGCCCGCCATCGTCGATCCCGACGGGCCGGATGGTGCGTCGATCCCGATCTTTGAAAGCGGCGCGATCCTGCAATACCTCGCCCGCAAGACCGGCAAGCTTTACGGCCGGACCGAGCGGGAGCGCGTGGCGGTGGATCAGTGGCTGATGTGGCAGATGGGCGGCGTCGGGCCGATGGCCGGTCAGGCGCATCACTTCCTGAAATACGCGCCGCAGATGGACCCGCCGCAGGTGCTGCCCTATGCGCAGGAGCGTTACCGTAAAGAGGTTGGCCGCCTTTATGGTGTGCTGGACCGGCAGTTGCAGGGGCGCGAATTCGTCGCGGGGGACAGCCTGAGCATTGCCGATATTGCCATCTGGCCCTGGGCGATGGGCTGGGAAGGCCAGCAGCAGACGCTTGACGACAAGCCCGATCTCGCCCGCTGGCTGAAGGCTCTGGGCGCGCGTCCCGCCTTCCAGAAGGGTCGCGCCGTCGCCGCCGAAGCCCGCCTGCCCACGATGGACAAGCAGGCGATGGAGACGCTTTTCAAACGCTAGACCGCGCCGCGCGGTCAGGCGCTCAGCAGCGCTGCGACCTCACGCCGGTGCGGGCGCTGCCGGTGTTCCATCACATAGACGCCCTGCCAGCGCCCCAGCGCCAGCCGCCCGCCGATCAGCGGGATGGTCAGGCTGACCGGCAGCAGTGCCGCCTTGATATGGGCGGGCATGTCATCCGGCCCCTCATAGGTATGGGTCAGCCAGCGCATCGAGGGATGGGTGGCCGGCGGCACGAGCCGGTCCATCCAGCCGGTCAGATCGCCCTGCACCTCCGGGTCGGCATTCTCCTGGATCAGCAGACTGGCCGAGGTATGGCGGATGAACAGTGTCACCACGCCTTCGGTGCGCCCTGCACCTTCGGCCCAGTTGCGCAATTCGCGGGTAAACTCATAAAGGCCGGGGCCCTGGGTTGGGATCGTGAACAGCGTATTCATGGTGCCTCCGGTGTCAGGGTGCCGCGATAGCGGATCAGCAACCCGCCCCACGGCAGACAAGCCGCCACGTCGAAGGCCACGCCCGTTTCTGTTCCCGTCTCGGCCACCTCCGCCCGTGGCAGGCAAAAGCGTGGCACCGGCAGACCCAGAACGCGTCCGCCGGTGACATGCAGACGAAATCCGCCGGGGATGGGCTCGGGGCGCATCATCAGCACGAAGGGGCCAAAGCGCTCCACCACCCTGCCCGCCCGGAAGCTGAGTATTGACGGCGTGCACCGGCCCCCAAAGTCACGCAGCCAATGCACCATTGCCCCTTCGCGCGGCGTGGTCAGGTGCAGGTCAACCGTGCCCGCAGCGGGAAACCGGCCCAGCCACAGCAAAAGCCCGGCCACGATGCCGCTGCCGCGCTCCACCCGGCACGGGCCGGACCAGCGCCGTGGTGCCGCCGTCGGGCTGTGCAAAGCGCGCAGGCAGACCGGCAGGTCAACGGCCCCCAGCGCTCGCAGGAACGGGTCGCTCATCCCCCGAAACCGCCGGGCAGAAAGCGGCTGCGCACCTCTGGCCCCGGCATCAGACAGGTCTCGGTCCGCCCGAACAGGCGATAGCGGTTGCGCGCAATCAGGTGATAGGCCGGATCTTTCATCACCCCCGGCAGAAAGCGCAGCAGGCCAGCCAGCGCCCAAGGCCCGCCCAGCCGCCGCATCGCCGCCGAAAAGGCATCGAGCCGCTGGTGGATCTGTCCGTCCACCACCACCAGATTGGTCTCAAATTCGGTCAATGGCAGGTCCAGCGCGGCATAAAGCGCCTGCCCCAGCGGGCTTTGCGCGGTGGCAAAGCTGAAATGTCGCTGCCGATCCCTGCGCAGCATGAAGCGGAAGAATCCGGAACACAGCACACAGACCCCGTCAAACACGATCAGGTCGCGGCCCGACAGACGGGCTTGCAGATCGGCGGGCAGACTGGAAACCGGGACAGGCATGATCCGGGTGTAGGCCGCAGGCCCGCATGGGTCAATGCGGGCTAAAGGCGCATCCCGCGAAACACTTTGGGCAGTTCGCCGGGCAGATCCTCGGCGATCAGGCCGGGGCCGAAGCTGCGCGCGGCCTCGACATGCAGCCAGGCGCCGGTCGCGGCCGCATCGAAAGCGCCGAGGCCACGCGCCAGAAGGCCCGTGATGATCCCCGCCAGCACATCCCCCGCCCCGGCGGTGGCGAGCCATGGCGCCGCACGGTCGTAAACCGCCGCATTGATGCGGCAAGCCCCGGAAGGCGCGGCGATCACCGTATCCGCCCCCTTGAACAGCAGCACGCAGCCCGCCCGCGCCGCCGCCGCCCGCGCGGCATCCACCCTGGAAAAGGCCGGGCCGCGGGTCGCGGGCTCTGCCAACCGGGCGGCGATGTCGGGGAACAGCCGGGTGAACTCGCCTGCATGCGGCGTCAGCACGCAATCCGCGTGCAGCATCGCAAACAGCCCCGCATCCCGCGCAAGCAGTGTCAGCGCGTCGGCATCCAGCACCAGCGCGCGGCGGCTGTCCAGCGCCTCCGCCACATGCCGCGCCTGCAAGGCCCCGAGGCCAAATCCCGGCCCCAGGCACAGCGCATTGATCCGCCGGTCCGCCAATACCGGCGCCAGCCCCGCGCCACCGACCTGCCGCAGCATGATGGCATCCAGTCGCGCCGCATTCTCGGCCATTGCATCAGGCGGACAGCCCAGCGTCACCAGTCCCGCCCCCACCCGCAGCGCCGCACGCGCCGAAAGCCGCGCCGCGCCACCGCGTCCCTGCCCGCCCGACAGGATCAGCGCATGACCGTGATCGAACTTGTGCTGCCCGCTGCCCTTGCCCAGCTGCGCGTGTGCCCCCGCCAGCGTCACATCCTCCCCGGCGGTTCGTCCCAGCCCGATATCGACCAGCCGCAACGCACCACAATGCAACGGACCTTCCGACAGCACATGACCCAGCTTCCGTGCATGGAAAGTGACGGTCAGCGCGGCGGAAGCCGCCGCCGCCCCCAGCACGCGGCCGCTGTCCATGCACAGGCCGGATGGCGCATCAACCGCGACCAGCCGCCCTGCGGGAAGCCCCGTCATCACTGCCGCAACCTCGGGCGGGAGCGGCCGGGTCAGCCCGGTGCCGAAAACCGCATCGACGATCACATCCGGCACCTTGGCCCCGGCCTGCCCGATGATCGCCGCAGCCTCCCACTGCGCAAACTCACCCATCACGCGCCAGAGGTCGTAATTCACCCGCGCATCAGGCGGCAACTTTGCCGCATCGCCGTAGAGGAAAACCGCAACCTCCCAGCCCCGCTCCCGCAAAAGCCGCGCCACGACGAAACCATCCCCGCCGTTGTTGCCCGGCCCGCACAGCACCAGCGCCCGGCGCGCCTCAGTTTCTGTCCGCAAAAAGGCCGGGGTCCGGGGCAGAACCCCGGGCGTGGCCCCGCGCCCCTCGGCCAGTTCCGGCCATTCCGCCAGCAAGGCCGCCACCACGCCGATGCCCGCACGTTCCATCAGCTCCAGCCCTGTCACTTCACCAGAGGCGATGGCGGCCTGTTCGATGGCGCGCATTTGGGCAGCACTCAACAATTCGGTCATCTTTGAGGCTCTTATTGATTCAACTTTGCCGCCAATCGGGGCGATATGCACAAATATTGTGCAAATACGGCGATTTTGCCGGTTCATATCCGACACCGAAAGGCTAGCCGATTGTCCCCCCCGCCGGGAAGTGGTCACTGACCGTCAAGACGCAATTGCCAGCGGGGAGTCGGCCCATGAAGAAGATCGAGGCGATCATCAAGCCCTTCAAGCTCGACGAAGTGAAAGAAGCACTTCAGGAAGCGGGCATTCAGGGCCTGTCGGTCACCGAGGTCAAGGGCTTCGGTCGCCAGAAAGGCCATACCGAACTCTATCGCGGCGCCGAATATGTCGTCGACTTCCTGCCGAAGGTGAAGATCGAGGTCGTGCTGTCCGATGACATGGTGGACACCGCCGTCGAGGCCATCATCTCGGCCGCGCGCACCGACAAGATCGGTGACGGCAAGATCTTCATCTCGCCGGTGGAACAGGCCATCCGCATCCGCACCGGCGAAACCGGCGACGACGCCGTCTAAGGCTTTCACCGACCCCGGCACGCCCGGGGTCCGGCCCCGCCCATACCGGGCCCGCAAGGCCCGCCCCCGACAACCCAACCGAAAGGCAGACTCATGAGCGCAGTCGCTAAGGCTCTGAAACTGATCAAGGACGAAGAGATCGAATATGTCGACGTCCGTTTCACCGATCCGAAAGGCAAACTCCAGCACGTCACGCTGATCGTCGACCTGATCGACGAAGACTTCTTTGAAGAAGGCTTCATGTTCGACGGCTCGTCCATCGCGGGCTGGAAGTCGATTGACCAGTCGGACATGAAACTGATCCCCGATGCGACTTCGGTCTACATCGACCCTTTCTATGCCGAGAAGACGCTGTGCGTGCACTGCGACGTGGTCGAGCCGGACACCGGCGAAGCCTATGACCGCTGCCCGCGCCAGATCGCCAAGAAGGCCGAAGCCTACATGAAGTCCTCGGGCATCGGCGACACTGCCTATTTCGGCCCGGAAGCCGAATTCTTCATCTTCGACGACGTGCGCTACTCGGTCACGCCGCAGAAGGTTGCCTTCTCCATCGACGCGGAGGCCGCGGCATGGAACACCGATGCGGCCATCGAGGGTGGCAACCTCGCCCACCGCGCCGGTCACAAAGGCGGCTACTTCCCGGTCAACCCGATCGACGAAGCCCAGGACCTGCGCGGCGAGATGCTCTCGACCATGAAGCGCATGGGCATGAAGGTCGACAAGCACCACCACGAGGTCGCGACCTGCCAGCACGAACTGGGCATGATCTTCGGTGGTCTGGTCGAACAGGCCGACAACATCCAGAAGTACAAATACGTCATCCACAACGTCGCGGCTGCCTATGGCAAAACCGTGACCTTCATGCCGAAGCCCATGAAGGGCGACAACGGCTCGGGGATGCACGTCAACATGTCGATCTGGAAAGACGGCAAGCCGCTGTTCGCAGGCGACAAATACGCTGACCTGTCGCAGGAGGCGCTGTATTTCATCGGCGGCATCCTGAAGCATGCGAAAGCACTGAACGCCCTGACCAACCCCTCGACCAACAGCTACAAGCGTCTGATCCCGGGCTTCGAGGCTCCGGTGCTGCGGGCCTTCTCGGCGCGCAACCGTTCGGGTTGCGTCCGTATTCCGTGGACCGAATCGCCGAAAGCCAAGCGTGTGGAAGCCCGCTTCCCCGATCCGGCGGCGAACCCCTATCTGGCTTTCGCTGCCCTGCTGATGGCTGGTCTTGACGGCATCAAGAACAAGATCGATCCGGGCCCGGCTTCGGACAAGGATCTTTACGATCTGCCGCCGGAAGAGCTGGCCGAAATCCCGACCGTCTGCGGTTCGCTGCGCGAGGCGCTGGAGGAGCTGGAGAAGGACATGGACTTCCTGCTGGCCGGCGACGTGTTCACCAAGCCGCAGCTTGAGGCCTATATCGGCCTGAAGTGGGAAGAGGTCTATGCCTACGAGCACACCCCCCACCCGGTCGAATATCAGATGTACTACTCCTGCTGATCCCTTTCGGATCGCAGTCGAAGGGCGCCTCCGGGCGCCCTTTGCTTTTGGGCCTCCGGCGCAATTATGGCAAGGATAGGGCATTCCTGCGCAACAATTCCCTGATTTGACCATGCTTCCCCCGCGAGCACGGCACAATCCAGAGGTTAGCTGCCCTCAGAACACGCCTGTTGGAGGTATGCCATGTGGTCACGACCCGACAGTATGATTGCCCAGATTCTGTACACCGGCGGCCCCGTGCCGAACTTTGCCGCGCTCGTCAGCATGATTGACCGGCACCTGACACGCCACTTTCCGGCCGGGCACAGCCTGACCTGGGACCATGATGACATCGCCAGTTTCGACGCAGGCGCACTGCGCCTGCTGCTGGCGAAAAACGAGCCGGCGCCAAGCGGTTACACGGCAAGCCTGACACTTGCTGCCGGTCCGCGTCCTGACCTGGAGGATGGCACCCTGCCGCTGCTGAGCCAGGAAAACCTGTCGCGGGTGCTGACCCAGATTGTCGAAGGCACCCTGCGCCAGCATCCGGCGGAAACCGTTCTGTGGCAACACCGGCCGGAGCCGCTGGATTCCGATCTGGCCGATGCCGTGGCGCTTGGCCTGCCGGCACGCGAGGAGGTCGACTATCTTTCCAACGGCGAATCGGCCAATTTCACGACTGTCCCAACAGTGTGGAGCCCGCATCCCGTACCACAGCCCTCGCCGCAACCCCGACCCGAGATGCGGCACGAAGATGGCCATGACCGTGCCGCCATGGCGCGGGTCAGGGATGCGCTTTATGGCGAGATGCCCGCGGCAGTGACGCCGCAGCCCAAGGCCGAAGCCTCACCGCAGATGCGGCTGGCCGTCCATGCGATGAACTGCACCCTGATCGCCGTGGCGCTGCCTGTCGGCACCGCGATGATGGCTTACAGTTTCCGCAAGGGCGAAAACCTCGCCGCCAGTGCGCGTGCGCTTGCGCTGACTGGCATGGGGCTGGCGCTCTGGCACAATGTGGCATCCTTGCCACTGCCGGTCTGACCCCCTCTTGCGCAAGGTCCGGGCGGGTTCCATATGAACGGCACGGGGCGTCAGGCCCCCGCCGTCCGCAGGGTAAGTGCCCATGGTGAAGCCTGACCCGTGACCCTTTCCTCAAGGTCATCCGGCAAGGCCAATGCGGACAGCTTTGAACGCCCGCTGCATGACCATGCGAAAGGGTTACACCATGACGACGACGATCCCCGCGACCACCGCGATGAAAGCGCAGGCCCGCAGGCTGCGCAGCGCCCTTGGCGCACGCGGCCAGACCCTCAGCCACTCTGCCGCGCTGGAGCTGGTGGCACAGACCCACGGCCTTGCCGACTGGAACACCGCTGCGGCGCTGTCGCCTGCCGGGCAGGCACTGCAACCGCATACGGTGGGCGAGCCGGTGCGCGGCCACTACCTCGGCCAGCCCTTCACCGGACGGGTGCATGCCCTGCGCCGCAAGGGTGCCGCGCATATGGAAATCGAGATCCAGCTGGACCAGCCGGTGAACGTATCCCGCTCGGCCCTGTTCGAGGCGCCCCGGCGACGCATCCGTGCCACCATCGGCCCCGAGGGCCGGTCGATCGGCGCCACCTCGGACGGGGTGCCGCATCTTCAGATTGCGGCGGCCTGATCCATCAGCCGCTCGAGCGCGCGGAGCGCCTGCGCCTCGAATGCCGCAAGCCGCGCCGGGGTCACAGTCTCGGCGCGGTAAAGCGCGGCAAAGCCGAAACGGGCTTTGGGCGCGCAGACCTTCAGCACCCCCCAGCGCAGCACGCGCCGCACCGGGCGCCGCATCACCAGCCAGTCGGCCCAGGCCGGGCCGCCCAGCGTGGTGACGGCAAGCAGGCCGCGCAACCCCGTCAGCCTGCCAGAAATCGGGCCAAGATCGCTGGCGTGGTCATAGGCGTGACCCGGCACCCAGACCCGGTCGATCCAGCCCTTCAGCATCGCGGGCAGACCATACCACCAGGTCGGGAACACCAGCACCACCAGATCGGCGCGTTCAAGCTGCGCCACCTCGGCCGCGACCGCGCGGATATCGTAGGTTTCCGCATAGGTGGACCGCCGCTCTGCCGCCGTCAGCACCGGCGAAAAGCCCGCTGCGTAAAGATCCAGCCGCTCCACCACCGCACCGCGCGCCGTGATCCGATCCGCAAGCAGACGAACCAGATGCCCGGTCAGGCTGTCCTGCAGGGGATGTGCGCTGACCAGAAGAACCCGCATCACAGTCCCGCCGCTGCCATTCCGGCGCGGGCTTCCGGCTCCAGATCCTCCAGCCGCACCAGATAGGTGTGGATAGTGAAGACCACAGCCCGCGTGTCCGGCAGGCGCAGCAGGCATTGCCGCTCGCAGCGCATGTACAGCCGTTCGACCGGCGGCGGGCGGCGGGCACCTTCGGGACGCGGCTGGAACAGCGCCGGATCATCATAGACCAGCGCATTCATCCGCCACAAAGCCTGTTCCGGCCGGATCGCATCAAACAGACGCTGCACCCGGCGGGCCACATCGTCGGTGTAGTGATCGACCGGCACATGGATGCGTGTCATCGCCCGGCCGATCTTTTCGGCCAGGGTCCAGCTTGCCGGAAAGCATAGAACCGCGCCGGTCAGAACATGTTCGGTGCCATCATGCTGAAGAAGGCACAGATCCTCCTGCACCAGACGCCCGGCGGTCATCAGCGGGCGGCTGCGGTCCAGCGGTACGATTACGCCATCGGGGCGCGTCACGGCATCAGCACCGCCCCGGTAACCCGGCACCTTTGCGACCTTCGCCAGCACGGCGGACAGCAGTTCCTCCGCCGCCGCCCTGGCCTGCGGCAGCAGGGCGTGAACCAGAGCCGGATCACTGGCCAGACGCGCGTCACGTTCAGCCATCTGGCCCGCGAAAGCATCATCGGCGCGCAGCCAGTCATCGCCCTCGACCGGCAGGATACCGGGCAGGCGCGCGGTGCGCGGGTCCATCCAGGGAGCGAACGGCAGGCGGGATTGCAGGATCGGCTGTGTCATGGAGCAGAGGCTAGCCTGCCACAAGCACAACCGGAAGGGGGAAGTCCTTGAAAAAACATCTGCAACTCAGGTTGCAGATGACGATATAGCATGTCGGGTACGATTGACCGCCCGTCCTCGTCAGCCCAGATGCCGACCCAGCCCTGCGAGCCTTCAGGCCGCTTAGCCACGGACCCGCGAATGACCCTTCCCCGCCCCAAACCGCTCAGCGCCGCGATGCTCGTCGCGCTGACCTGCCTGTTCATCATGGCCACGGCCAATGCCACGCATTTCCGCAACGGCGCCCGCATCTTCGAAGGCGCCCCCCTGGCCTTCGTGACGCTGGAGGCGGCGCTGTTCTTCCTGTTCTACGCGCTGATCCTGCCGTTCAGCCAGCGCTGGATCGTGAAGCCCGTTCTGGTGTTCCTGCTGCTCGTCTCGGCCTCGGCCTCGCATTTTCTGGAAACCTACGGCACGATCATCGACCGCGAGATGATCCAGAACGTCATGAACACCACCACGACCGAAGCCGGACATCTGATCACATTCGGCTTCATCCGTGACATGCTGATCTTCGGTGTCCTGCCTTCGGCTGTCGTGCTCTGGGTGCCGCTGAAGGATGAGCGCTTCCTGCCGAAGCTGCTGCGCACGGCGGTCATCGCCGTGGTCAGCTTCGCGCTGTGCCTCGGCCTGCTGCTGACTGACTACAGCCGCTTCGCCGCGATCTTCCGCGAACAGAAGGAACTTATGGCGACCTGGAACCCCGGCGCGCCAATCACCGGGACCATCCGCTATGCCAAGCTGATCATGCGCAGCCAGAACATCGTGGTGGCCCCCCTTGGCACCGATGCGAAGGCGGGCCCCTACCTGTCGCAGCCCGGCAAGCCGGTGCTGGCGGTGATCGTGGTGGGCGAGACCGGCCGCGCTGCCAACTGGTCACTGAACGGCTACAGCCGCGACACCAACCCTGAACTGGCGAAACGCGACATCACCTATTTCACCGATGTGACCTCCTGCGGCACCTCCACCGCGGTTTCGGTGCCCTGCATGTTCTCGGCCCTGCCGCGCGAGGATTACACCTACACCAGGGGGCTGTCGCAGGAAAATCTGGTCGATGTGCTGGTCCGCGCCGGGTTTGATGTGAAATGGTGGGACAACAACACCGGCTCGCAGCATGTCGCCAAGCGCATCGGCGAGCAGGAATATGACAAGGAGAAAGATCCGGTGGCCTGCGCGCTGGGGGAATGCGATGACCGTATCCTGCTGAAACAGCTTGCCGCCGAACTGCCGAAGATCACAAAGAATACCGCCATCATCCTGCATACGGTGGGCAGCCACGGCCCGTCCTATTACCTGCGCTACGATCCGGCGACGGCGCCCTTTGCGCCAACCTGCCAGACCGGCGAGCTGGGCAAGTGCAGCAGCGAGCAGATCGTGAACACCTATGACAATACCATCGCTTTCACCGACCGCATTCTGGCCGAAACGGTCGACATGCTGGCGGGGGCGCCGAATGTGGTGTCGGTGATGTATTACGTCTCGGATCATGGCGAGAGTCTGGGTGAGAACGGCCTCTACCTCCATGCGGCGCCCTGGTTCATGGCGCCGCCGGAACAGACCCATGTGCCGATGGTCACCTGGGTCTCGCCCGAGGCCGAAAGCCGGCTGGGCCTGACGAAAGCCTGTCTGGATGCCCGCAAGGCAGATACCCTGTCACACGACAACATGTTTGCGACGGTGCTGGGGATGCTGGACATCCAGACCGAGGCGCGTGACCCGGCGCTGGACCTGACCGCCGACTGCCGCAACTGAGGCTGAGGTCAAGAACGACAGGCGCGCGTCGCATCCCGGCGCGCGCCTTTCCCATGCTGCGGCCCAGTCTGAACCCGGACACGGAGGCCGCCATGCAAAGCTATGCCGATACCCGCCGCAAGATCGACCCGAGCCGGGGTGACCGGCTGGGCGATGGCACCCCCAACGACAATGACCGCGTAGAGATCGGGCCGACCCAGCTTGCCTTTGCCGAATGGGCGGCGGCGGGGCTGGAATTGCCGGACCTCGACCGCATGCGCCATTACCGCTGGGACCGGCTGGTCAGGGCGCTGGTGGCGCGCGATGTGGGCGGCCTTCTGATGTTCGACCCGCTGAACATCCGCTATGCCACCGACACCACCAACATGCAGCTCTGGAACAGCCACAACCCGTTCCGTGCCTGCCTGATCTGCGCTGACGGGCATATGGTGGTATGGGAATACAAGAACTCGCCCTTCCTCGTGACCTTCAACCCGCTGGTGAAGGAACTGCGCTCGGGCGCGAGCTTCTTCTACAACGTCTGCGGCGACCGCACCGCGCAGGACGCCGGTTCATTCGCCGCGCAGGTGGACGAAGTGATGCGCGCCCATGCCGGGGCAAACCGGCGGCTGGCGGTGGACAAGATCATGGTCCACGGCTTGCGCGCGCTGGAAGCGGCGGGGTTCGAGGTGCTGGAGGGCGAAATCATCACGGAACGCACCCGCGCCATCAAGGGCCCGGACGAGATTCTGGCCATGCGCTGCGCCCACCACGCCTGCGAATCCGCCATTGCCGGGATGGAAGCGTTCACACGGGAAAACGTGCCGAAGGGCGGCGTGTCCGAGGATGACATCTGGGCCGAACTGCACAAGGGCAACATCCGCCGGGGCGGCGAATGGATCGAGACGCGGCTTCTCGCCTCCGGTCCCCGCACGAACCCATGGTTTCAGGAATGCGGGCCGCGAATCGTTCAGAACAATGAAATCGTCGCCTTCGACACCGATCTGATCGGCAGCTACGGCATCTGTATCGACATCAGCCGCAGCTGGTGGATCGGCGACGCACGGCCCTCGAATGCGATGATTTCCGCGATGAACCATGGGCTTGACCATATCCGCGACCATCAGGCCCGGCTGAAACCCGGTGTCACTATCCGCGAACTGACCTTCGGCGGGCATCAGCTGGAAGATCGCTACTGGAAGCAGAAATACTCCTGCAAGATGCACGGGGTCGGGCTGTGCGACGAATGGCCCTTCGTGCCCTACCCCGATGGCTGGGTGGATGGCGCTTTCGAGGTCGCACTGGAACCGGGCATGGTGCTTTGCACCGAGGCGCTGATCAGCCCGGAGGGCGGAGACTTCTCGATCAAGCTTGAAGATCAGGTGCTGATTACGGAGAATGGCTGCGAGAACCTGACCCGCTATCCCTTCGACCCGCGCCTGACGGGCGAAGCCTGACCGACGGAGCCCGCCAATGCCCTTCCGCCCCGCCCTTGCCTTTGCCGCTCTGGCCCTTTGCGCGGGATGCGGTGGCGGGGGTGGCCGGCAGGCGGCCGAAGCGTCGAACAGCCGCTGGGCCAGCATGTCGAACCCCGCCTCGCAATATTGCGCAGAACTGGGCGGGCGACTGGAGATGCGGCAGGAACAGGCGGGCGAGGCGGGCTATTGCCATATGCCCGACGGCACCGTGGTCGAGGAGTGGCAGCTTTATCGCGGCAAGAACGCGCTCTGACCCGTCAGGGCAGCAGCGCATCCAGTTGCACCTCCAGCCCCGCACGCATATCGGCGCCTGTGGTCAGGCGCAGCTCCATCAGCCCCAGCGTCGCGGCATAGAAGAGCCGCGCCGCCTGTGCCGGATCATCGTGACGGGCTTGCGAGAAAAAGCCTTCCAGCACCGCCAGCCGCCGCGCATCCATCGCCGCCACCGCCTGCGCGACCTGTGGTTCGGTCCGCGCCCAGCCACGCAGCGCGGGCTCGACACCGGCGCCACCGTAAGCTGCGGGCGGTGCAACGGAAATCCGCCCGATCAGCGCCTGTAGCGCCGCCCGCCCCTCGGCCCCGCTGGCCAGCACTGTGGTGGTGATCTCTTCTTCCGCCAGCCGCTGCCACAGTGCGACCATCTGCACCTTCAGTGCCGCCAGATCAGCGAAATGCCAGTAGAACGAGCCCTTGCTGGTTCCAAGACCACGCGCCAGCGGCTCCACCCGCAGCGCGGGGGCGCCGCCGTTCACCAGCGCCCTGAATCCCGCCGCAATCCAGTCGCGAGGGGTCAGGCGGGTGCGGTCTGTCTGCAAGGCAGGTATGGTCATGCGCGAACCATACGATAGCGTATGGACTCGGGGCAAGCAGCCATGCCACAAACCATACGCAACCGTATGGAATCGGCCATGTCCCTGCATCGCCTCACGGCCCTGGCACTGGCCGCCTTCCTGATCAGCCACCTTGCGCATCACCTGGCGGGGCTGATCGCCGGACCGGCGGTGCATCTGGCGCTCTCGGCCCCCTTCCGCGCCTTCTGGCGGCAGCCGGTTGTCGAGGTCTTGCTGCTGACCGCCTTCGCGGTGCAGATCACCACTGGCCTGCGCCTGTTGTGGCGTGGAAGGGCCTGGCGCTGGCGCGGCCTGCGCCGCTGGCAGGCACTGTCCGGCGTCACCCTCGTGGGGTTCCTCTGTATCCACATCGGCGCGGTGCTGGCCGCCCGCGCCACGGGCACTGACACCAACCTGCATTTCGCCGCCGCCGGGATGCAATCCGGCCTCTGGGCGCTGTTCTTCGCGCCCTATTACACCGCCGCCGTGACCGCGCTTGGCGTGCATACCGGCATCGCGCTGAGGCGCCGCACCGGGCAGCACTGGGCCTTCCCCCTGCTGACCGCCGCCGGGCTGGCGCTGGGGATCGGCCTTGTTCTGCTGATGGCGGGCCTGATTCATGATTACACTGTGCCGCAGGAATGGCGCGCCGCTTTCGGATAATGCACCGCCGCCACCTTGCCAGCCCGGCCCTTGCGGATTAAGGGGGCGCAACCCCGCATCCCCGTCAGGAAAGGCCCGCCGATGATCCCGCGCTACTCCCGCCCCGAGATGGTCGCCATCTGGTCGCCCGAGACCAAGTTCCGCATCTGGTATGAGATCGAGGCGCATGCCTGCGACGCGCAGGCCCAGCTTGGCGTGATCCCCAAGGCCAATGCCGAGGCCGTCTGGCGCGCGAAGGATGTGGAATTCGACGTGGCCCGCATCGACGAAATCGAGGCGGTGACCAAGCATGACGTCATCGCCTTCCTGACCCACCTGGCCGAACATATCGGCTCGGAAGACGCGCGTTTTGTCCATCAGGGCATGACCTCGTCGGATGTGCTGGACACCACGCTGAACATCCAGCTTGTCCGCGCCGCCGACATCCTGCTGGCCGATATGGACCGGGTTCTGGCCGCGTTGAAGACCCGCGCGTTTGAGCACAAGGATACCGTGCGCATCGGGCGCAGCCATGGCATCCATGCCGAACCGACCACCATGGGCCTGACCTTCGCGCGGTTCTATGCTGAAATGGATCGCGGCCGTGCCCGTCTGGTCGCCGCGCGCGAGGAAATCCGCACCGGCGCGATTTCAGGCGCCGTCGGCACCTTCGCCAATATCGACCCTTTCGTGGAGGAATATGTCTGCGAAAAGCTGGGTCTGGTGCCGGAGCCCGTCTCGACCCAGGTCATCCCGCGTGACCGCCACGCCATGTTCTTCGCCACGCTGGGCGTCATCGCCTCGTCGATCGAGAATATCGCCATCGAGATCCGCCACATGCAGCGCACCGAGGTGCTGGAGGCGGAAGAATTCTTCAGCCCTGGCCAGAAGGGTTCGTCGGCCATGCCGCACAAGCGCAACCCGGTGCTGACCGAAAACCTGACCGGCCTCGCGCGGCTGGTGCGCATGTCGGTGGTGCCGGCGATGGAGAATGTGGCGCTCTGGCATGAACGCGACATCAGCCATTCCAGCGTCGAACGCGCCATCGGCCCGGATACGACCGTGACGCTCGACTTCGCGCTGAACCGTCTGGCGGGGGTGATCGAGAAGCTGGTGATCTACCCCGAGAACATGCTGAAGAACATGAACAAGTTCAAAGGGCTGGTCATGTCGCAGCGCGTGCTTCTGGCGCTGACTCAGGCAGGGGTAAGCCGCGAGGATGCCTACCGTCTGGTGCAGCGCAATGCGATGAAGGTCTGGGAAAAAGGCGCCGATTTCAAGACCGAACTGCTGGCTGACCCGGAAGTGACCGCCGCCCTGTCGCCCGCCGAGATCGAGGAGAAATTCGATCTGGGCTATCACACCAAACATGTGGATACGATCTTCGCCCGGGTGTTCCGCGCGTAACAGCGCCGGGCGCAGGAGGGTGGCATTTCAGTGGGGCGGGCCGTTGGGCCTGCCCCTTTTTTCATCGAAAGGCCCCGTTTCCCTTGAAAGATCCGGCGGGTATCGGACCAAGGTCCGGCCCATGCAGGTTCCACACCCTGAAAGGCCGGAAACGTGGTATCCTTTCCCAAACCGGAGAACCGCCATGCGCCTGATCCCTGCACTACTGCTTGCCGTCACGCCCTTCGCCGCCTTCGCCGCCGGGTCTGATGACACCGAGCCGCCGAAACCCACCGAAACATCGCAGACCTGCAAGAACGGTCAGGTCTGGGACGACAAGACCAGGGCCTGCGTGAACCCCGAGGAATCGCGGCTGGACGACGACGCCCGCTTCCGTGCCGTACGCGAACTGGCCTGGGCCGGACGCCCCGCCGACGCGCGCCGGGTGCTGGCTGCCATGCACGAAGGCGACAGCGACCGCGTGATGACCTATGACGCCTTCACCCTGCGGATTTCCGGCCGGATCGAGGAAGGGCTGGCCCGTTATGAACAGGCGATTTCGGCCAATCCCGCCAATATCCTCGCCCGCAGCTATTACGGGCAGGCTCTTGTTCTGCAAGGTGAATACGGCATGGCCCGTGAACAGCTCGCCGCCATCGACAACCGTGCAAGCTGGGCCTGGCGTGCCCTGAGCCATGCCATCGAGACCGGAGAAACCGCCAACTATTAAGGAGGGAACCATGCGCCTCAGAATTGCTGTTCTTGTCTGCCTCGCCCTGCCTGCCCCCGTGCTGGCCGAAGGCTGCCACCAGCAAACCGCCATGAACTGCGCCGAAGGGATGCAGTGGAACGCAGGCACCAAATCCTGCGAACCCATCTCCAGCTAAGCGCCCGTTAACCGGCGCCTGTCAGCCTGACCCCGGAAGAATCACCGGAGGCGACATGGCGCAGGCGCTTGCTCGGATCAAACCTGTCCAGATTGCCGTGCCCCGGCCACCGGGCACGGCGCTGCATTTGTCACGGCGGCAGAAGGCGGCAATCATCGTGCGGCTGATGCTGGCCGAAGGCTCACCCCTGCCGCTGTCCTCGTTGCCCGAGGCGATGCAGACCGAACTCGCACAGCAGATCGGCGAAATGCGGCTGGTGGATCGCGGCACGGTGGCGGCGGTGGTTGCGGAATTTCTGGAGGAACTGGAACAGGTCGGGCTCAGCTTCCCCGGCGGTCTGGAGGGCGCATTGTCCCTGATGGACGGGCATATTTCCGGCGCGGCGGCGGCGCGGCTGCGCCGGATGGTGGGGCTGCGCCCCGATGCCGACCCATGGGACCGGATCACCGCCCTGCCCCCCGATCTGCTGCGCCCGATGCTGGAGGTTGAAAGTACCGAAATCGCTGCCATCATGCTGTCAAAACTGCCCGTGACGAAGGCGGCGGCGCTGCTGGGCAAGCTGCCCGGCGACAAGGCGCGGCGCGTCGCCTATGCCATGTCACGCACCGCCAATGTCGATCCGGGCACGGTGCGGCGGATCGGGATGTCGCTGCTGACCCAGCTCGACAACCAGCCCGCCAAGGCCTTTGATGCGGGGCCGGTGGAACGGGTGGGGGCGATCCTCAATGTCTCCCCCGCCGTCACGCGAGAGGAGGTCTTGCAAGGGCTGGACGAAACCGATCAGGGCTTTGCCGAACAGGTGCGCAAGGCGATTTTCACCTTCGTGCACCTGCCGCAACGTGTGGCCCCGCGCGATGTGCCGCGCCTGACCCGCGCGGTGGACCAGCCGACGCTGGTCACCGCACTGGCAGGCGCCCGCAGCCCCGATCAGCAGGCGGCGGCAGAATTTATCCTCTCGAACCTCTCGCAACGTATGGCGCAAACCCTGCGTGAGGAAATCGCCGAACGCGGCAAGGTGCGGGACCGTGACGCCGAAGCCGCCATGACCAGCGTGATCGAGGCGGTTCGCGGCATGGAACGTGAGGGCGAACTGACGCTTATCCGCAGTGAGGAAGAGGAGGAATGACCCTGCCCACCGCGTCTTGCCCTTCCCGCGCCCCGCCCCTAGGGTCTGCCGGACCCAGACAGGCGAAGGCAGATGCACCAGACCGAAACCACCCGTGGCATCCTGCTGATGCTGATCGCCATTGCGACCTTCACCAGCATGGATGCACTGGCCAAGACCATGGTGGCCGATTACCCGGCACTTCAGGTGGTCTGGGCACGCTATACAGGGCAGACCGTTATCGTGACGCTGGTCTTCCTGCCGCGTCTGCACCAGCTCTTGCGCACGCGGCATCCGGGCCTTCAGGCGCTGCGCTCGCTGTTCCAGTTCGGCGCGACGGCCTTTTTCTTCCTCAGCCTCGGGCATATTGGCCTCGCGGAGGCGACCGCGATCACCGATCTGAATCCGGTTCTGATCACACTGGGCGCGGCACTGTTCCTGGGCGAGAGGCTGGGCCCGCGCCGGCTGGTCGGGATTGGCCTTTCGCTCGTGGGGGCGATGATCATCATTCGCCCCGGTCTGGGCGTATTCCAGCCCGCCGCCCTGCTGCCGCTGGCATGCGCCTGCTGCTATGCCGCCTTCGCGCTGGCGACCCGCTATGTTGGCCGCAGCGAGGGGTCATCGACCGCACTGCTGTACTCCGCGCTGTTCGGCACATTTGCCACCAGCGTTATGATGCCGGGTATCTGGCAACCCATTGCCAGTGCCGACCTCTGGAAATTCCTGCTGATCGGCGCGCTGGGGTCGGTGGCGCAATTCTTTCTGATCCGCGCCTTCACGGTGGCGGAAGCCTCGGCCATCGCTCCTTTCGGCTATGTCGGGATCATCTTCGCGACAGGCTGGGGCGTGCTGCTGTTCGACGAATGGCCCGATCTCTGGACTGTCGTCGGCGCCCTTGTGATCGTGGGGGCGGGCCTCTATGTCTGGCATCGCGAAACGCGGGATCGCCCGCGCCACCCGAGACCGGAATGAAACCATCGGAAAAGCCGCGATTCCGCCTGGATCACTGGCTTCAGAACCTCGTCCTGCGTGGCCTGATCGGGACGCTGCTGACCCTGCCCTATCGCTGGCGGGTGCCGCTTTGCGGCTGGATCTTCGCGCGGGTCATCGCCCCGCTGGCAGGCTATGACCGGCGCATCCGTGACAATCTGGCCCGGATCTTCCCCGACATGCCCGAGCCCGAGGTCCGCCGCATGTTGCGCGCGGTGCCTGACAATGTGGGGCGCACGGTGATCGAACTGTATTCGGGCGCCCCTTTCATCGAACGGGCACTGGCCGCGCCGATGCACGGCCCCGGACTTGCCGCGCTGGAAGAGGCGCGGGCGGCGAACCGCCCCGTGGTGCTGGTGACCGGGCATTTCGGCAATTACGATGCCAGCCGCGCCGCGCTGATCGCACGGGGATTCCGCGTTGGCGGCCTTTATCGCCCGATGACCAACCGCTATTTCAACGCGCATTACGTCGCCGCCATATCGCGCATTGGCACGCCGCTGTTCGCGCGCGGGCGGCAGGGCATGGCCGGGATGATCCGCTTCCTGCGCGAAGGCGGGATTCTGGGCATTGTGCAGGACCAGCACATGAACTTGGGCGTGAAGCTGAAATTCTTCGGCCATGACGCGATGACAGCGCTGTCGGCGGCTGAACTGGCCCTGAAATATCACGCGCTGGTGGTGCCGACCTATGCAATCCGGCAGGAAAACGGGCTGGATTTCGACATTCTGGTCGACGCGCCGATCCCTCATACGACAGCAGAACAGATGACCCAGGCACTAAACGACCATCTGGAGGCGCATGTGCGCGACCATCTGGATCAGTGGTTCTGGATACACAAACGCTGGAAGGTTTAGTTCACGCGTTGCGCGGCCAGAATCTCTGCCGGACCGGCGCGCTGGATCAGAACCACCGCAGGTTCATCCCCCGCCAGCGGCAGCGTGAGGTCAAGCGGCGGCTGGCCCGGCCATTCGGCCACCGGCTGCCAGTCGGTGACGATGTTGCGGTAGGTCACAGTACGGCCCGCATTCTCGCCGCGTTCAATATTCACGGTTTCCTCGGGGCGATACCGGACAAGCTGAATTTTCATCGGCAGGCCCGGCCCCTCGGCCGATTGCGCGCGGACGCGGATCTGCCCGCCCTCGTGCTGCACCTCCAGTGTCACCGGCGACCCGGCCCCCCGCGCGCTGCGAATGGCCTCCAGCACGGCTTCGGGGTCATTGCCTTCCACCCGCGTGCCGCCATTCACGATCATCTGCGGGGTATAGATCGTGCGGCTGCGCACGGCGCGGGCATAGGCTTTCTGGCGGGCGGTAAAGCCGGGCTGGGCCAGATGGTCCTCCCAGCCGATGTAGTCCCAGTAATCGACATGCAGGGCCAGCGGGATAACGGCGGGATCGGCGGCCAGCGTCGCCAGCAGGTCATCGGCGGGCGGACAGGACGAACAGCCCTGCGAGGTATAAAGCTCCACCACCACCGGCCGGTCGGCTGCCGTTTGCGCCTGCCCGGCCACGGCAAAAGCAAGCCAGAGGCCGCATGCGGCTTTGAGTGCATCGCGCATCATGGTCTTCCCGATCCCCTCGTGATGTATCGGTTCTAGCCAACAAGCCCCCCGCTTGCCAATCAAGGTTTTGCGAGAGCCCGCGAGGCAGCGTATCCTGACGCCGGGCGACCTGCGGGCGGTGCCCGGCAAAACCGTGCCGAGCGGATCAGAAAGCGCTGGATTTTCGGCATACAATTGCATACAAAGCCCGCAGATTCCCTTGCGTGATGCGCCGCATTGCGGCATGACCGGAGGGAATACCACGGACCCGAGCCCGAATTTCCGAGCCACAGCCAGGAGGCGACCATGACCGTCACCGTCGGACACGACAGCAGCAAAACGAGAAAGACCCTGACCGCAGGCGGCCAGTCGGTCGCCTATTACTCGATCCCCGCCGCCGAAGCCGCCGGTCTGGGCGAGTTCGCCAAACTCCCGGCCGCGCTGAAGGTCGTGCTGGAAAACATGCTGCGCTTCGAGGATGGCAAGACCGTTTCGGTCGATGACATCCGTGCCTTTTCGGACTGGGGCAAGATGGGCGGCAAAAACCCGCGCGAGATCGCCTACCGCCCCGCCCGCGTGCTGATGCAGGATTTCACCGGCGTTCCGGCCGTGGTGGACCTTGCCGCGATGCGTGACGGCATCATCGGCCTTGGCGGCGATGCACAGAAGATCAACCCGCTGAACCCGGTTGACCTCGTGATCGACCACTCGGTGATGATCGACGAATACGGCCATCCCCGCGCCTTCCAGATGAACGTGGACCGCGAATACGAGCGGAACATGGAGCGTTACGTCTTCCTGAAATGGGGTCAGAAGGCGTTCAACAACTTCCGCGTGGTGCCGCCCGGCACCGGCATCTGCCACCAGGTGAACCTGGAATACCTCTCGCAGACCGTCTGGACCGATACCGACCAGAATGGTGAACTGGTTGCCTATCCCGACACGCTGGTCGGCACCGACAGCCACACCACGATGGTGAACGGTCTGGCCGTGCTGGGTTGGGGCGTGGGCGGCATCGAGGCCGAAGCGGCGATGCTGGGCCAGCCGGTTTCCATGCTGATCCCCGAGGTCGTGGGCTTCAAGCTGACCGGGCAGATGATGGAAGGCACCACCGCCACCGACCTCGTGCTGAAGGTCGTGCAGATGCTGCGCAAGCATGGGGTGGTGAACAAGTTCGTCGAATTCTACGGCGAAGGTCTGGATCACCTGCCGCTGGCCGACCGCGCGACGATTGCCAACATGGCCCCGGAATACGGCGCCACCTGCGGCTTCTTCCCGATCGACAACGAAACCCTGCGCTACCTGCGCAACACCGGTCGCGAGGAATCGCGGATCGCGCTGGTCGAAGCCTATGCCAAGGAAAACGGCATGTGGCGCGGCCCGGATTATGACCCGGTCTACACCTCGACCCTGCATCTCGACATGTCGGAAATCGTGCCCGCCATCTCGGGTCCGAAGCGTCCGCAGGACTACGTTCCGCTGAACCTTGCCTCGCAGGGCTTCTACAAGGTCGTGTCGGATTACCGTGGCGTCGATCTGTCGAAAGCCGCCGACGAAATGGCCGGTGAAGGCGCCGTGGCAACCGCCCCGGCCACCGATCCGCGCAAGACCGTCAAGGTCGAGGGCAGGGATTTCACCCTGACCGACGGCGATGTGGTGATCGCCGCCATTACCTCCTGCACCAATACCTCGAACCCCTATGTGATGATCGGGGCAGGTCTGGTCGCGCGCAAGGCCCGTGCGCTGGGTCTGAACCGCAAGCCCTGGGTGAAAACCTCGCTGGCGCCGGGATCGCAGGTCGTGGCGGAATATCTGAACGCTGCCGGGCTTCAGGAAGATCTGGACGCCGTGGGCTTCAACCTCGCCGGTTTCGGCTGCACCACCTGCATCGGCAACTCGGGTCCGCTGGGCGATCCGGCGATTTCCAAGGCTATCCAGGAAAACGATCTGGTGGCAACCGCCGTGCTGTCGGGCAACCGCAACTTCGAGGGCCGGATTTCGCCCGACGTGCGCGCCAACTATCTGGCCTCGCCGCCGCTGGTCGTGGCCTATGCCATCGCCGGGTCGCTGAACATCGACCTGACAGTCGATCCCATCGGCCAGGACAAGGACGGCAAGGATGTTTTCCTGAAGGACATCTGGCCGACCAACCGCGAAGTGGCGGATCTGGTGGAAAAGACCGTGACCCGCGAGGCGTTCCAGACCAAATACGCCGACGTGTTCAAGGGCGACGAAAAGTGGCAGGCGGTGGAGATCACCGACAGCGAAACCTACGACTGGCCGCCGAGCTCGACCTATATCCAGAACCCGCCCTACTTCCAGGGCATGGGCAAGTCGAAAGGTGTGATCAACGACATCGAGGGTGCCCGCGTTCTGGCGCTGCTGGGTGACATGATCACCACCGACCACATCTCGCCCGCCGGTTCGTTCAAGGCGACCACCCCGGCCGGAAAATATCTGTCGGAGCGTCAGGTTCCGGTGTCCGAGTTCAACTCCTACGGGGCCCGGCGCGGCAACCACGAGGTGATGATGCGCGGCACCTTCGCCAATATCCGCATCAAGAACGAGATGCTGGATGGCGTTGAAGGCGGCTACACCAAGGGGCCGGATGGTCAGCAGACCTCAATCTATGACGCGTCGATGGCCTATCAGGCCGAAGGCACGCCGCTGGTCATCTTTGGTGGCGTCGAATACGGCGCAGGCTCGTCGCGGGACTGGGCTGCGAAAGGCACCGCGCTGCTGGGCGTGAAAGCCGTGATCGCGGAATCGTTCGAGCGTATCCACCGGTCCAACCTCGTCGGGATGGGCGTCATCCCGTTCGAGTTCACCGGCGGCGACACCCGCAAGACGCTGGGCCTGAAGGGCGATGAGGTCGTGGCGATCCATGGTCTTGCCGGTGACCTGAAACCGCTGAGCCTGGTGCCCTGCACCATCAAATACGCGGATGGCACCGAGAAGACGATCCAGATCAAGTGCCGCATCGATACGGCCATCGAGATCGAATATGTCGAAAATGGCGGCGTGCTGCACTATGTGCTGCGCAACCTCGCCTCGGCCTGATCGGCACTGAACGGACAGCAAGGGCCCCGGAGCGATCCGGGGCCTTTCGCATTTCCGGCGGCGTGGATACCGTGCGGGCGCAGAAAGGTGCTGCAAGGGGGGGTGAACCCCGCGCAGTGCCGCGTTATACAGGAACCGAAGCGCGCGGCGGCAAGCTGCTGCGTCAGGGCAAAGCGGATGGGCGGGACAACCGCCAGAGCGGTGGAGGCAGATATGCGCGGGTTTCTGTCAGGCGTGATTTCAGGCGGGATCGTGGGGGTGCTGGGCCTTGGTGTCCTGTCGCAACTGGCGCCGCCCCCGGCCGGACGTCCGGCCCCGGCAGCCGAGGTCGCCAATGTGGATGCGCCGCCGGTCACGGTGCCTGAGG